>DASUJK010000001.1:0-7701 GCA_036279295.1 Pseudonocardiaceae bacterium
ACCAGGTTGCCTGCTGGGTCACGGAAGGCGCAGTCGCGGACGCCGTAAGGCTGCTCGGTGGGCTCCTGGACGACCTCGGCCTCGGTGGCCTGCACGCGTTCGAAGGTGCCGTCGAGGTCGTCGGTCGCCAGCAGGATCCAGCCGTAGGTGCCCTTGGCCATCATCTCGGTGATGGTGCGGCGCTCGTCGTCGGTGATACCCGGATCGATCGCCGGTGGGGCGAGCAGGATCGAGGTGTCGGGCTGGCCGGCCGGACCGACGGTGATCCAGCGCATCCTGCCGTTGCCCACGTCCTGACGGACCTCGAAGCCGAGAACGTCGCGGTAGAAGGCCAGCGATGCGTCCGGATCCTCGTGCGGGAGAACGGTGGTGTGAATGCTGATGTCCATGCCGATCACGCTAGCTGCGGCTCGAGCGCCGGTGCTTCTCGATTCCTGACCGGTCTGGTGACCTGCTTGGCCACGCACGACGGCAGCCCGGCCGTCGCCTGGGCCGCCTCCCGCCGGTAGGTGCTCGGCGACATGCCGGCAAGTTCGCTGAACCGGGTGCTGAAGGTACCCAGTGACGAGCAGCCGACCGCGAAACAGACCTCGGTGACGCTGAGGTCGCCACGCCGCAGCAGCGCCATCGCGCGCTCGATCCGGCGGGTCATCAGGTAGCTGTACGGCGACTCGCCGTAGGCCAGTCGGAACTGCCGGGACAGGTGCCCGGCCGACATGTGCGCGCCACGGGCCAGCGCCTCGACGTCCAGCGGCTGGGTGTACTCCCGGTCGATCCGGTCCCGCACACGGCGCAGGGTCGCGAGGTCGCGCAGGTGATCCGCCGACGCGGGTCTGCTCGTCACACCACGACCGTACGTCACACCGCGATCGATGCCGAGCATCGCGCACCGGGTAACAGGCTGGTTCCAGCGTGCGACACTGCAAATATGGAACTGACGTGGGAAAGCTGGTCGCGCGGCATCCATCCACACGGCATCATCTGCGGTTTCCTCATGGCAGCGTGGGCATTCTGGACACGCAACTGGGACATACCGGCACCGATCATCGCAGTCTTCCTGTTTCTCCCGTATGCCACCGTGTCCGGGTTCGCCACCGCACGGCGGCACGGTGTCGAGGCCGGCATGCTGGCCGGCTCGGCCACCGCGATGACCGGGCACGTGATCGTCTTCGCGGCAACGGTGTTGTATGCGGCGTTGCGGCAGCCATGGCAGATCACGCTGATCTGGCTCGCCGCCGGCGCGCTGCTGCTGGGCCTGATCGGTCTGCTCGGCGTGTTCTTCGGCTGGTTCGGCGGCCTGATCGCGAAGGCCGTGTGGTCACTGCCGTCCTGACGGCCCGGTCATGTGCTCGTCCAGGTGCTCGGCCAGGCCGAGCACACCGGTGACGATCTCCTGCTCGGTCGGCGCGTTGTCCGGGTCGACGAGCCACTGCACGAGCACCCCGGACATCAGCGCCAGTTGCACCGAGCCGACGGTCCGTTCGGCTCGCTCGCCCAGGGTGTGTTCCGCGACGCCGAGCAGGCCTGCGGCCAGTCCGCTGCGGCCCTGCCGCATGCTCTCGGCAACAAGCGCCCGCAGTTTCGGTGAGTGTTCGGCCTGGACGGCCGCCTCGATGGTGGCCAGCCACAGCCACCGGTTGGCCGCGTAGGACGCGACGACCTGGCGCCAGAACGCCTCGTACTGCTCGCGTGGGCCTGCGTCAGCGGTCACGGCGGCCCGGACCGCGCCTTCCGCTTCCGTGCCCCAGGCTTCCATCGCCTGCGTGAACGCGTCGATCAGCAGCGCCTCGCGGGAGCCGAAGTGGTAACCGACCTGGTGGTCGGCGCCGACGGGCTGCACTCCGCCGTGCGCGGGTTGGCGTTCGAGAGTTCGTTCCGGCACGACCTCGGGCTGTGCATCGCCGGATTCGCCATGCCCAACAGCTTCGGCATCGACCACAGTGGACTGATCTACAACGAGCCCGGCCGGATGGTGATGGTGAGCAGCGGTCGGGACACCGCGTCGCCATCCGTCGGCCTGCTGTTCGCGACCGACGTACCCGACCATCACCGACGAGACGATCAGAAGCGAGTCCTGGTCGAACATTTCGGCGGTCTCGGCAGGCAGGTGCCGGCAATCCTGGACGCGTTGCGCGACACCGAGGAGCCGTACTTCGACACGATCGGCCAGATCCGGATGGACCGGGCGGCAACGGCACCGGGCACGCGATGCTCGGCGCGTACACCCTGGCCGGTGAACTCGCGCTGGCCGACGGTGACCACCGGATCGCCTACCGGCGCTACGAGCAGATCATGCGGCCGCTGGTGGCCAGGTCACAGAAGACGGCGGCCGGTGCGGGCGCCTTCCTCACACCGTCCACCGAGCGCAAGATCCGGAACCGCAACCTCATGTTCCGGTTTCTGTCGGCGCGAGCGCCGGCCGGCCCGTTCGGCTGGTTGGCCAAGCGGACCGCCAACACCGGCGCCCTGCGCGACTACCCGCTGCCCGAGTCGACAGGTCAGCGTGAGTCGCGCGCCTTGGGCAGTAGCCAGCCTGGGTGTTCGCCGTCCACCAGGTCCTCGTAGCCCGGATTGCGCGCCACGAAATCGGTGATGTATCCGCAGTAGTTGGTGAACGTCCGCCCGTGCGCGGCCACGTCGTCCAGCGCCGCCCTGACCAGTTTCGCGGCCACACCGCGACCCCGGAAGTCGGGGCGCACGTTGGTGTGCGTGAAGACCGTCCGGTCGCCCCGCTCCTCGTACACGACCACGCCGACGACCTGGTCGCCGACCAGTGCCTCGTAGCTGCCAGCCTCGGTGTTCTGCCGAACCGTCATGTCCACGGTGCTCGCCTGCCCTTCACCGAACAGAACACCGCCCGGCCGGCACACATTCCACTTGGTTGGACCTTTTGGTCCATCAGGCCGCGATCACCCCGCCGTCGGCGACCTGCCAGTTGTGGTTCGGGCCGAGCCGGTCGGCCAGGTACCGGTCGTGTGTCACGACGACGACAGTGCCCTCGAACGCCAGTAGCGCCTGCTCGATCACGTCCAGTGAGTCGAAGTCGAGGTGGTTGGTCGGCTCGTCCAGCAACAGCAACTCGGCACCCGAGTTGACCAGGCAGGCGAGCAGCAGCCGCCGGATCTCCCCCGGCGAGAACCGGTGCAGCGGGCGGCGGATCGCGTCGGCGTCGAACAGGAACCCGTCGAGCAGCTCCTCGGCGTCCTCCTCGTAGAGCGGCAGCCTGCCCCGGACGAAACTCAACGGCGTCGCCGTCATCGGCAGCCCGTCGTGCACCTGTGGCAGATACCCGATGGCCGCGCGCACATCGACCGCGCCGCTGGTCGGCGTCAGGTCGCCCCGCAGCGCACGGAGCAGTGTGCTCTTGCCGCCGCCGTTGCGTCCGGTCACCACGACCCGGTCCCGGCCGCGCAGCGTCAGGTCGACGCCGTCCAGCACGGTCCGCCCACCCAGCGCCAGCCGCGCACCGGACACCACCGCCACCACCTGGCCGGGATCGGACTCGGCGGCCAACGGCAGCACCAGCTTGGGCCGCTCGGCCGGCCGCTCGATCCAGGCCGTCGAGCGCATCTGCCGCTCCAGCCCGCGTTCCCTGGCCTTGGCCTTCTTGGCCACCTTCCTGGCGTAGCGGCGCAGCTTGTCGTTGTGCGTGGACAGTTCCGTGACCTGCGCCTGTCCCCTGGTCCGCTCGATGTCCTCGGCCAGCCGCGCCCTTGCCTTCTCCTGCGCCTCGTAGTCGGACAGCAGGTTGAGCCAGCGGTGGTGGCGTTCGGCGCGGTAGTCGGTGTAACCACCGGTGTACCACCGCGGCTCGGGGTGAATACCGTCCAGTTCGACAATGCGTTGGACGGTCCGGTCCAGCAACGCGCGGTCGTGGCTGACCACCACGGCGCCGCCCCGATAGCCGGTCAGGAAGTCACCGAGCCACACGATCCCATCGGCGTCCAGGTGGTTGGTCGGCTCGTCGAGCAGCAGCAGCGACGGCGCTTCCAGCAGCAGCCTGGCCAGCATGACCCTGGCCTGCTGGCCGCCGCTGATCTCGCCGAGCACGGTGCGCCCGGCGACGTCGGTGATCCCGAGGCGGTCGCGCACCTCGGCGAGGCGGGCATCGGCGAGCCAGCCGTCCAGGTTCTCCCAGCGTTCCAGCACATCGCCGTAGGCGCGCAGCGTGGCGTCGGACGAGTCGTGCTCCAGCGCCCGCTCCAAGGCGCGGAGTTGGTGCTGCACCACGGAAACCTCGCCGAGTCCAGCACGCAGATAGTCGGCAACCGGCGTGCTCGGGTCAGGGATCTGCTGGCGGAGGTGGCCGATCGTGCCGCCCGGGACGTGCACGTGGCCGTGCTCCGGGCGCAGCTCACCGGCCAACACCCGCAGCAGGGTCGACTTGCCGACGCCGTTCGGCCCGACCAGGCCGAGCCGGTCGCCGGGGCCGATGGTGAAGCTGACGTCGGAGAACAGCGGTGCACCGCCATGGGTGGCCGACAGCTGGTCGGCCTTGAGCACGACGGTGGTGGACAGGGCGGTGGACAAGAGGGCACTCCAGAACCAGAGTCGGGGCGCGCGGGACCGCGCGATGCCAGCCGTGGGTTCTAGAGAATGCGCATGCCAGCAGTCTGTGGCACGACGCACGACGCGGCAACTGATTATTTTCGGTTGGAGCGCCGGCCGCTCCGGTACCCGATACTCGACGGCATGGTCGACACGATGCTCGCGGGACGCATGAACTTCGCCAAGCAGCACTTCGAGGTCGAGGAGGTACCGATCCCCCAGCCCGCCGACGACGAGGTCCGCGTCGCCGTGGCGGCGGCCGGTGTGTGCCTGTCGGACCTGCACCTGATCGACGGCACGCTGGGTATCGGCGCCGAGCACACGGTGACACTGGGCCACGAGGTGGCCGGCACCGTCGAGGCCGTCGGCCCCGCGGTGCCGGACGACGTGGTGGTCGGGCAGCGGGTGGCGTTGCAGGCCGGCCAGTCGTGTGGCCGGTGCGCGGCCTGCGTGCGGCGGCGGCCGTTCTGCATGGCGCCGATGACGCGTGGTGTGCAGTACGACGGCGGGTGGGCGGAGTTCGCCCTGGCCCGCCACGACACGTTGGTCCCCATCCCGGACGAGCTGCCGTTCGACCAGGCCGCGATCATCCCGGACGCGGTGTCCACCCCGTACGCGGCGATCGTGGCGACGGCGCAGGTGCGGCCTGCGCAGGCCGTTGGCGTGTGGGGTGTCGGCGGGCTGGGCGCGCACGGGGTGCAGTTGCTGCGGATGGCGGGCGCGGCGCCGATCATCGCGGTGGATCCGCTGCCCGGCGCCAGGGAGCGGGCGCTGGCCTTCGGCGCCGACATCGCACTCGACCCTGGCGCCGACGACCTGGTCGGCCAGGTCTACGCGGCGACCGGTGGCCGTGGCCTGGACTTCGCGTTCGACTTCGCGGGCGTGGCGGCGGTGCGTGAGCAGGCCGACGCGACACTCGCACCCGGTGGCGCGCTGGTCCTCGTCGGCCTGACCGCGGCGCCACTGGCCATCACCAACGGCACCGCGTTCAGCGTGCGCAGGCACCGGCTGCTCGGGCACTACGGTTCGGCGCCACAGCACGTCGAGGAACTGGTGGCGCTGATGGGTTATCGCAGGCTGGACCTGTCGAAGTCGATCAGCGGGCACATTCCGCTTGCCGACGCACACGACGCGGTGCGCCAACTCGCCGACAAGGTGGGCGACCCGATCCGGCTCATTCTGGTGCCCTGATCGCGGATCGGCAGGCACGGACGTAGGCCGCGACCAGCGGCCTGCGGTCGTCCCGCCGCCACGCCAGCGCGAGCCGACACGGCGCGACACCACGCACCGGACGAGTCACCACATCACCCCTGGCCAGCAACGGCGCGTTCCCCGCTGCCAGCAGACAGACACCCCGACCGTCGACCAGCGCCTCATATGTCTCGTCCGCGCTGGCGATCTCGTCACCGACCACCGGCGCGACACCGTGCCGCTCGTCCATCGCCAGCCAGTAGTCCCGCAGCTGTCCTGCGCTCTCCGGCAGCGCGAGGAACGGTTCGGTCAGCAGGTCAGCGAAGTCGACAACCTCCTTGGCTGCCAACGGATGTGTCTGCGGCAGCGCGACCAGCCGCTGCTCCTCGGCGACCACCAGCCACGCGTACCGCGCTTCGTCCGGGATCGGCAGCCACACGAACGCGACATCACTCGACCCGTCGGCCAGCCCGGCGGTCGCGTCGTACCAGCCGACATGGTGCAGCGTCAGGACCGCGTGGGGCTGTTCCTCGGTGAACCGGGACCTGATCGCCGGCAGCATGCCGCCACGGCCGGGGCTGGTGCTCATGCCGACCACGACCGTCGCGCGCTGGCCTGCTTTCGCCTGTTCCACCGCCGCCTGCGCGGTGTCCCACGCGGCCAGCACCTCCCTGGCCCCGGGCAGCAGCGCGCTGCCGGCCGGGGTGAGCCGCACATCGCGGCGATCCCGGTCGAACAGCGGCGTGCCGAGTTGTCGCTCCAGCATCCGGATCTGCTTGCTGAGCGCCGGTTGCGACACGAACAGCCGCTCGGCGGCCCGGGTGAAGTGCAGTTCGTCGGCAATCGCGACGAAGTAGCGCAGGTCTCGACCGTGCACATCCATAACCAATGGTAATCACACCGGATCTTGGACGAGCACGGGATTTCCCGCCACTGTGGGGACATGGGCAAGGTATGGCTGATCACAGGTGCGAACGGCGGTTTCGGCACGGCGATCACCGAGGCGGCGGTCGCCGCAGGTGACGTCGTCGTCGCTGCCGCCCGACGCACCGCGACACTGGACGATCTCGTCGCCGCGTATCCCGACCAGGTGCACGCCGTCGAACTGGACGTCACCGATGCCACCATGATCGACACGGTGGTGGCCGATGTCGTGGCCAGGCACGGCCGGATCGACGTACTCGTCAACAATGCGGGCCGCACCCATGTCGGGGCGGTCGAGGAGACCACCGACGCCGAACTGCGGTCCCTGTTCGACGTGCACGTCTTCGGCCCGCAGCGCTCGTCCGAGCCGTGCTGCCGGGCATGCGGGCCCGCCGCTCCGGGGCGATCGTGCAGCTGTCCAGCATGGGCGGCCGGTTGTCGTTCGCCGGTTTCTCCGCCTACAGCGCCACCAAGTTCGCACTGGAAGGGCTGTCCGAGGCGCTGGCCGACGAGGTCGCGCCGTTCGGGATCAGGGTGCTCGTCGTGGAGCCCGGCTCCTTCCGGACCAGCCTGTTCGGCGGCGGCATGAGCCAGAGCACGGCGACAGACGCCTACGCGGACACCGTCGGGCCGACCCGCGACATGATCGAGGCCGGCCACGGCCGGCAGCCAGGCGATCCGGCCAAGGCGGCCGCCGCGATCCTCGCCGCGCTGGCCGCCGACCGGACCCCGCTGCGCCTGCCGCTCGGCGACGACGCCGTGGACGCCATCGCCGGCCACCTGGACAACGCACGCGCCGAACTCGCCGCGTGGGAGAAGACAGCCCGCGACACCGCGGTCGAGGAATGAGGCACGCGATGCACATCGGCGTACTGGGTACCGGCGAGGTCGGCAGAACCGTCGCGACCGCACTGGTCGGGCTCGGCCACGACGTCCGGATGGGGTCCCGCACCGCCGGCAATCCCACCGCGATCGCGTGGTGCGCCGCGACCGGCGAGCGCGCCAGCGCGCGGACGTTCGCCGACGCCGCCGAGTTCG
>DASUJK010000002.1:0-18874 GCA_036279295.1 Pseudonocardiaceae bacterium
TCACGATCACCGTGCCCAGTGCGTTGGGCACCAGGTGGCGCAGCACCAGTCTGCTCCGGTTGGCACCCATCACCCTGGCCGCGGCCACGAAGTCGCGCACCCGCAGTGTCAGCACCTCACCTCGGACCAGCCGGGCCGGGACCAGCCACGAGAGGACGCCGAGCACGATGGACAGCGACTCCAGGCTGGAGCTGTACCTCACCGACACGATCAAAATGATGAACAGGAACGGGATGGACAGCAGCACGTCGATGATGCGCATCATGACCGCGTCCACGACGCCGCCGGCCAGACCGGCGATGGCGCCGTAGAGCGTGCCGATGATCGTCGAAAGTAGAGCGGCCAACAAGCCGATCTCCAGTGACGTCTGGCCACCCTTCATCAGCCGCCCAAGGACATCGAACCCGTTGCCGTCCGTACCCAGCGGGGAACCCGCACCCGGCGCCTGGTCGGTGTTCAGCAGGTTCGAGTTCAGCTGGTCGCTGTGATAGAAGATCGGGCCGAGAAACGTGAACAGCACCAGCAGCACGAGCACGACGAGGCCCACCGCGGCCAGCCGGTTGGACAGAAACTCGCGCAGACCGAGCTTCCAGCCACTCTGCACCGCGCCGACTTCGCCGCCCTCGGGTAACGGCTGCTTCGATGGAGGAACGTCATTCGTGTATTGATCAAGGGTTGCCATGTCGCACCAGTCGGATTCGTGTGGGGACGTCATTCGACCTTATGGTTCGAGCCGGTGCTGGGCCAGCGCCTTGGGGTCACGAATTGGTTCGTCACTTGCTGAAGCTCACGTATTCGCCCAGGCGGTTAATTTCCTCGTCGGCGCGAACCGCTACCCGCGCGTGTGGTTTGACACGCGATGATGGTGGTACCGACGGGAGGACCGAGAGGGGTGCGCGTGGTACGTGTCGTCGCGATCGAGGAGCATTTCGGCACACCGGATCTGTTGGCCGGCCGGGACTGGTCCTGGCTGCCTGCGTCGCCACATGATCGGCTGCTGGACCTGGGTGCCGGGCGGCTGGCGGCCATGGACAGCGGCGGTATCGACATGCAGGTGCTGTCGGCGGTGGCGCCCGCGGCACAGGAGTTGCCGGCCGAGACCGCGGTGGCTGTCGCCGCGCGGCTGAACAACGAACTGTACGAGACCGTGCTCGCCCACCCGGACCGGTTCGCCGCCTTCGCGGCGCTGCCCACCGGGGTGCCGGACGCGGCAGCCGAGGAACTGGAACGGGCGGTCACCGAACTGGGCTTCGTCGGCACGCTGGTCAACGGCACCACCGGCGGCCGGTTTCTGGACGACCCGATGTTCGCCCCGATCCTGGACACGGCCGCCCGCCTGGCCGTGCCCATCTACCTGCATCCCGGTCCGCCACCCAAGCCGGTCGCCGACGCGTACTACACCGGCTTGCCGGCGTCGATCAACCAGGCGCTGGCGTTGACCGGGTACGGCTGGCACTACGAGACATCACTGCACGCGGTGCGCATGATCGTCGCGGGTGTGTTCGACCGCTGGCCCGGTCTTCGCCTGATTCTGGGCCATCTGGGTGAGGGCATCCCGTTCCACCTGTCCCGCATCGACGACGCACTGACACCGCTGGCCGGTCACCTCAAGAAGCCGGTCGGCGCGTACGTCCGGGACAACTTCTGGATCACCACCAGCGGTTACTGCTACGACGGCCCGTTCCGCCTGGCGCGGGAGGTGTTCGGTGACGACAGGGTGATGTTCTCCGTCGACTTCCCGTTCGCCGACAATCGTCAGGCGCGCGACTGGTTGGACTGCCTGGACCTGTCCGAGGACGTGCGGGCGAAGGTCGCGCACGGCACCGCCGACGCCCTGCTCGGGCTGCGGTGAATCCGGTCAGCTATCCGCGGCGGCTCACCACGAACCGGGGCGGCTCCCGGAATGTCTGCGCCACAACGCAGTAACGTTCGGTCAGCTGCGCCAGCTTGGCCAGCGAGTCGTCGTCGGCGTCGGTCTCGACCTCGGCGGTGACCACGACATCCTGCAGCCCGACCGGAACCGACCGGTCCAGCCCCAGGGTGCCGCGCGCGTCGAAGTAGCCGTCGGCCCGAAGCCGCACGTCACGAAGCTCAAGGCGCATCGCGGTGGCCACGCTGCGCAGCGTCACGCCCGCGCAGCCGAGTAGCGCCTGCAACAGCATGTCGCCGGAGCAGGCGTCCTGCCCGTCGCCCCCGGTTGCGGTGTGCAGACCGGCGCGCACCGGTCCGGCCCAGCCCTCCACCGTGGTGGTGATCCCGCTGTCGCGCCAGTCCGCACTCGCCGTCACCGGGGTGTGGGCTGCTGAGGCATCAGCGCGGTATCGCTCCTTGAGCGGGGCCTGACGCGCACGAAGTGTCGTGATGTCCATGGCATGAGTGTGCCGCAACGCATCGTCGGCATCAGGTGAGCGGGTCGGCGAACGTGGTGCGCCAGCCCAGCAACTGGTTGGCGATCCGGATCGCCGACCGCAGGCGCTGCGCCTCGGTGCCGGTCAGCAGTGCCCAGGGGTGGTGGGCGGCCTGCGACTCCGACGTGAACCACTCGGTCATCGCCGCGCGCAGCGGCTTCGCGTAGGCCGTTGTCGTGCCACGGCACCCCGACGTGATCGGTGACCAGGTACATGTCCGGCCGTGGGGCCGGCGCCCACGGCTGATCGCGCCGGGCCGCGGTGCCGAGATAGCGGCGCGCCACCTACCGGGTGTCGGCGACCACGGCGTCCACCGGCGGCCGGCCGGCGCGGCCCGCATCACCGCCACCTGAGTCGCGCACGGCGGTCAGCAACACGGTCAGTCCGGCCGTCGCGACGACGATGAACCCGGCGCGCCGCGCAACCACTGTCACCAACCGGCGGTGAGCGCGACACCGGCACCACCGGTGACGAACCCGAGCCGTTCCGCCCGCGTGACATGGTCGTCGCCGACGGTGAACAACACTGTGTTGAGCCAGCTGATCACATGGTCAGACCAGCTCACGCCGACCCGTCCGATCGCTCACGGGGTGACGGGCTGGTTCGCGCGCGGGTGGAGTTCGACCAGGCGGGAGAACTGCGTCACATGGCGGGGTTCCAGCTCGGCCAGGCTCGCCACACCGAGGAGCTTCATGGTGCGTTCGATCTGGTCGCGCAGGATGGCGATGGTGCGGTCCACACCTGCCCGCCCGCCTGCCATCAGGCCGTACAGGTAGGCGCGGCCGATCAGGGTGAACTTGGCGCCCATGGCGATCGCGGCGACGATGTCGGCGCCGGACATGATGCCCGTGTCGACGGCGACCTCCAGGTCCGAGCCGACCTCGCGTACCACGTCGGGCAGCAGGTGGAACGGCACGGGGGCGCGGTCCAGCTGGCGGCCGCCGTGGTTGGACAGGACGATGCCGTCCACCCCCAGGTCGGCGAGCGTCTTCGAGTCCGCAAGGGTCTGCACCCCCTTGACCACGATCTTGCCGGGCCACAGGTCCCGGATGACGTCCAGGTCGGCGAAGCTGATCGTGGGGTCCATCGCGGCGTCGAGCAGTTGACCGACGGTGCCGCCGGTGGAGGTGAGCGACGCGAACTCCAGTTTCGGGGTGGTCAGGAAGTCATACCACCACCACGGGCGGGGGATGGCGTCCAGGACCGTGGTCAGGGTCAGCTGCGGCGGGATGGAGAAGCCGTTGCGCCGGTCCCGCAGCCGAGCACCGGCGACTGGTGCGTCGACGGTGAAGAACAGCGTGTCGAAACCGGCGGCGGCGGCCCGCCGGACCAGCTCGTAGGACACCTCCCTCGTGCGCATCACGTAGAGCTGGAACCAGTTGCGGCCGCGCGGGTTGACCGCTCGGACGGCCTCGATCGACGTGGTACCCAGGGTGGACAGCGAGAACGGGATGCCGGCGGCCGCCGCCGCGCCCGCGCCTGCCGTCTCACCCTCGGTCTGCATCAGCCGGGTGAAGCCGGTCGGGGCGATGCCGAAGGGCAGCGCGGACGGGCCGCCGAAGATCTGGCAGCTCATGTCGACATCGGCGGAGCTGCGCAGGATCGACGGGTGGAACTCGATGTCCTCGAACGCCTGCCGGGACCTGCGCATCGAGAACTCGCCCTCGGCCGCGCCGTCGGTGTAGTCGAACGCGGCCTTCGGGGTGCGTCGCCTGGCGATCGCGCGCAGGTCGTAGATCGTCAGCGCCGACGCCAGCCGTCGTTTCCTCGCGTTGAGCTCCGGCTTCTTGAACCGCATGAGTTCGAAGATCTCGTCGGCCTTCGGGAACTGACGTTCGACCATGGTCGCCTCCTGGAGCTGACGTCGGTGCGGTGACCATTATGGGCACTGCCGTCAGCCGGGGAACGGACCCGCCCGGCCGAGCAGCGCCGGGGTCGGCTTGCCCAGCTTGCCGGCCAGCCAGTCCGCCGTCTCGATCACGTCGGCGAGGCGGACGCCGGTGGGGATGCCGCTGCGGTCCACTGTGTACAGCAGATCCTCGGTGGCGATGTTGCCGGTCGCGGCAGGCGCGAACGGGCAGCCGCCGATGCCGCCGATGCTGGCGTCCAGCGCCGCGACACCGCAGTCCAGGGCGGTGGACGCGTTGGCGTAGCCGGTGTTACGGGTGTTGTGGAAGTGACAGCGCAGCGGCACGCCGGGCGCGATGCTCGCGGCACCGGTCAACAGTGTCCGCACCTGGGCCGGCACGCCGACGCCGATGGTGTCGGCCAGCGCGATCTCGGCCGGACCGGCCGCGGCGACCCGGCGCACCAGGTCCAGCACCCGTTCTGCCGGCACCTCGCCCTCGAACGGGCACCCGAAGGCCGCGGCGACGGTGACCGTGGCCGGCACCCCGGCCGCGTGTGCGTCGGCCGCGATGCGCTCCCACGCCCGTACGCCGTCGTCGACCGTGCAGCCCTGGTTGCGCATGCTGAACTCGTCGGTCGCGACCACGACCGCGTTGATCTCGCTCACGCCCGCCGCCAGTGCCCGGTCCAGCCCGCGCTGGTTGAGCACCAGCCCGCTGTAGGACACGCCGGCCACGCGGGGCGCACCGGCCATGACCTCCTCGGCGCCCGCCATCTGCGGCACGCGGGCCGGGTTGACGAAGCTGACGGCCTCGATCCGTCGCAGTCCGGCTGCCACGGCCCGCTCGATCAGCCCGATCTTGTCCTCGACGGACAGCAGGGTGTCCTCGTTCTGCAGCCCGTCCCGGGGAGCTACCTCGACGATGGTGACCTCGGGCACCGATCCTCCACTTGTATGCAACTTGTCGACCCGCTTAGCGTTTACCTGGGATGACTCTTGTGTCAAGTGCGCGCGATCGCTAAATTGCGTGCAATCGATCGAGCAGGAGGCAGTGGTGCGGGCAGTCGACCGGGCTTACTCCCTGATCCGGGAGGGCATTCTGGCCGGCCGCCACGAGCCGGGCGAGCGCCTCGGCGAGGCCGAGCTGGCCGAGCTGACCGAGACCAGCCGGACGCCGATCCGCGAGGCGCTGCGTCAGCTGGAGATGGAGGGCCTGGTCGAGGTGCTGCCGCACCGGGGCGCCCGGGTCGCCGAGTGGACGGCGGCCGATCTGGAGGAGATCTACGACCTGCGCGCGATGCTGGAGGCGTTCGCCGCCGAGCGCGCGGCCAGCCGGATCGAGCCCAAGGACATCGACCGGATGGCCGAGCTGTGCGAGTTCATGGAGCGGGCCGCACGGCCCGGCGCCACCCAGGACCTGGACCGGGTCGCCGAGCTGAACGCCGAGTTCCACGGCCTGGTCCGGGCGGCTGCCGCGAGCACCCGCCTGGTCACCATGCTCAACGCCGTCGTGCAGCTGCCGCTGGTGGTCCGCACGTTCCAGCGCTACTCGCCCGCCGACCTGGCGCGCAGCTGCGCGCACCACCGGGACCTGGTCGCGGCCCTGCGTGCCGGCGACGCGCTCTGGGCCCAGTCGGTGATGCGGTCGCACGTGCTGGCGGCCAAGGCGGTGCTGCTGAGAAGTGTTGACCCGAGCGAAACGAGGAACAGCTGATGTCGACCGACACACCGGCCGGACCGCTGGTGGACCTGCGCGTCGTCGAGATGGGGCAGCTGCTGGCCGGACCGTTCTGCGGGCAGCTGCTCGGTGACTTCGGCGCCGAGGTGATCAAGCTGGAGGCGCCGGGCAAGGGCGACCCGATGCGCCAGTGGGGCCGGGAGAAGCCGCACGGCAAGTCGCTGTGGTGGCCGGTGGTCGGCCGGAACAAGAAGTCGGTGACCTGCGACCTGCGCAGCGCGGAGGGGCAGGACCTGGCCCGGCGCATCATCGACCGCGCCGACATCGTCGTGGAGAACTTCCGGCCGGGCACGCTGGAACGCTGGGGGATGGGTTACGACCGGCTGCGCGAGACCAACCCGGGGCTGATCCTGGTGCGGGTCACCGGATACGGCCAGACCGGGCCGTACGCGCCACGCGCCGGTTTCGGCTCCGTCGGCGAGGCGATGGGTGGCATCCGTTACGTGATGGGCGATCCGGCCAGTCCGCCGACCCGCGCCGGGATCTCCCTCGGCGATTCGCTGGCCGCCGTGTTCGCCACGCTCGGCGCCCTGGCGGCGATCCACCACCGTTCGACCACCGGTCGCGGCCAGATCGTGGACTCGGCGATCTACGAGGCGGTGCTGGCCATGATGGAGTCGCTGCTGCCGGAGTGGGCGATCGGCGGCTACCAGCGGGAACGCACCGGGTCCGTGCTGCCGAACGTGGCGCCGAGCAACGTGTACCCCACCAAGGACGGCGAACTGGTGCTGATCGCGGCCAACCAGGACACCGTGTTCGGCAGGCTGGCCACCGCGATGGCCAGGCCGGGACTGGCCACGGACGAGCGGTACTCCACCCACGCCGCCCGGGGCGTCGCCATGACCGAACTGGACGACCTGATCGCCGACTGGACGGCCACCGTGGGCACCGACGACCTGCTGGCCACCCTGCACGACGCGGGCGTGCCGGCCGGGCGCATCTACACCGCGCGGGACATGTTCGCCGACGAGCACTTCGCGGCGCGCGAGGCGATCGTCCGTCTCGCCCACCCCGACTTCGGCGAACTGCCGATGCACAACGTCTTCCCCAAACTCAGCGATACACCCGGCCGCGTCCGGCATGCCGGCCCGGCGCTCGGCGAGCACAACGCGGACGTCTACGGCGGGCTGCTGGACATCGACGAGCAGGAAATTGCCGCGCTGACCGCGCGCGGCGTCATCTGACCCACGCGGACCACTGCCAGGGAGGCAGCATGAGATACCGCCTCGGTGTCGACGTGGGAGGCACGTTCACCGACGTGCTCCTGCTCGCGGAGGACACCGGAACCACCTTCCGCGCCAAGACACCGTCCACACCGGACGACCAGTCCGTCGGGGTGCTCAACGGCATCCGCAAGGTGTGCCGCGACGCCGGCATCGAACTGGCCGACGTGGGCCAGGTGCTGCACGGCACCACGGTCGCGACCAACGCGATCCTGCAGGGCCGGGGCGCCCGCGTCGGCCTGGTGACCACGGTCGGCTTCGGGCAGGTCCTGCAGATCGCCAGGTCCTACGTGCCCGGCGGGCTGGCCGGCTGGATCATCTGGCCGAAACCCGAGCCGCTGGCCAAGCTGGAGCACACCGTGGAGGTGGCAGGACGGATCGCGGCCGACGGATCGGAGGTCGCACCGGTCGACGAGGCCCAGGCCAGGGCCGCGCTGCGCAGGCTGGCCGGCGCCGGCATCGAGGCGCTGACCATCTCGCTGATCAACTCCTACGCCAACGACGCGCACGAGCTGGCGATCGCGGCCGTTGCCCAACAGGAACTGCCCGGCGTGCCGATCTCGCTGTCCAGCCACGTGCTGCCGGAGATGCGCGAGTACGAGCGGACGATGACGACCGTGGCCAACAGCTACGTGCAGCCCGAGGTCGCCCGGTACGTGCGCAACCTGGACGGTTCGTTGCGGGACAACGGAATTCAGGCGCCACTGTCCATTCTGCGCAGCGACGGCGGCCTGATGCAGGCGAGCAAGGCGGCTGCCGACCCGGTGTCGCTGCTGCTGTCCGGGCCGGCAGGCGGGGTCACCGGTGCCGCCTGGTTCGCCGAACAGGCCGGGTACTCGAACTTCCTCACGTTCGACATGGGTGGCACCTCGACCGACGTCGCGCTGGTGCTGGACGGCCAGCCGAGGATCGGCCGCGAGACGAAGGTCGGCGACCTCGCCGTCCGGGCGACGAGTGTGGACGTGCGGACCGTCGGCGCGGGCGGCGGCTCGATCGCCCACGTGCCGCAGCTGACGAAGGCGCTGCGGGTCGGCCCGCAGTCCGCTGGCGCCGTGCCGGGGCCAGCCGCGTACGGCACCGGTGGTGCGGACCCGACCGTGACCGACGCCAACGTCGTGCTCGGCTACCTGCCCAGTGAACTGGCCGGCGGCGAGATCTCGCTGGACGTGGAGGCCGGCCGCAAAGCAGTGGGCACGATCGCCGAGGCGATGGGCCTGCCGTCGGTCGAGGCAGCCGCGGCCGGCATCGTGGACATCGTCAACGAGAACATGTTCGGCGCGTTGCGGCTGGTCAGCGTGCAGCAGGGATTCGACCCCAGGGACTTCGCGCTGGTGTCGTTCGGCGGTGCCGGCCCACTGCACGCCAACGCACTGGGCAGGCTCACCGGCTCGTGGCCGGTGATCGTGCCGCCGTCACCCGGAGTGCTCTGCGCCTACGGCGACGCAACGACCTGCCTGCGGGACGAGAGCGCGAGGACGATGGTGCGCGCGTTCTCCTCGCTCGACGATGCCGAGCTGAGGTCGGTGCTGGTCGACCTCGCGGCTTCCGCCGGTGACCGGCTGGCCGGCGAGGGCGTGCCACGCGAGCAGCAGACCACCCGCTACCAGGTCGACCTGCGCTACCACGGCCAGGGTTTCGAGATCCCCGTCGAGCTGGCGTCCGACGTGCTGGACAGCGGAGACCTGCTCGACCAACTGGGCGCCCTGTTCGACGCGGAGCACAAACGCCTGTTCTCCTTCCTGCTCACCAACGAGCGTGAGGTCATCAACCTGCGGGTCACCGTGAGCGGACCGAGGCCGGATGTCGCGTGGCGCACGTTGGAGCCGGGCACCCCGGACGCGAGCGGGGCGCTGCTGCGGGAGACCGAGGTCTGGATGGACGGCGCGTTCACGTCGGCGGCCATCTACGACCGCGACAAACTACTGGCCGGCAACGTGATCACCGGCCCAGCGATCGTGGTCGAGATGGACTCGACCACCCTCGTGCTCTCCGGTCACGCAGCGACCGTGCATCCCAGTGGCAGCATCCTGATCCGACCGGTGGAGGACTGATGGCCGAGATCCTGCAGACCGCGACCGGGCCCGTCGCGAAGGTCGACGTCGACCCGGTCACCCTGGACATCATCGAGAACGCGCTGCGCAACGCGCGCTACGAGATGGACGAGGTGCTGTTCCGCACCGCGCTGTCGCCGGGCATCCGGGAACAGCACGACGAGTTCCCGCTGATCGCCGATCCGAGCGGGAAGATGGTCGTCGGCCAGTTCGGCCTGTCCGTGCCCGACTTCCTGGACAACTTCACCGGCACCATCGGCGAGGGCGACATCCTGCTCACGTCCGACCCGTACGCGTGCGGCGCCGCGATCAGCCACGCGAACGACTGGCTGATCGTCCTCCCGATCTACCACAGCGGGCGGGTGGTCGGCTGGTCGTCGATGTTCGGCCACATGTCCGACGTGGGCGGCAAGACGCCGTGCTCGATGCCGGCCGACGCGCACACCATCTACGAGGAGGGTGTGCTCATCCCGCCGTTCAAGCTGTACGACGGCGGTGAGCTCAACGACGTCGCGCTGTCGATCATCCTCAACCAGGTCCGGATGCCGGAGTGGAACCGTGCCGACCTCAACGGGCTGGTGGCGGCGTGCACGACGGCGTCACGGCGGGTGATCGAACTGTGCGACCGGTTCGGCGTCGACGTCTACCTCTCGGCGCTGGACGCCTTGCTGGAGCGCAACTACCGCGCGATGAAAGCGTTGCTGGCCATGCTGTTCACCGACGGCGAGACGCTGTCGTTCAGCGACTACATCTGCGACGACGGGTGCGGCTACGGGCCGTACAAGCTGACGATCAAGCTGACCAGGATCGGCGAGAAGGTCCATCTGGACTTCAGCGAGGCGGCGCCGCAGGCGTTCGGTCCGGTGAACTACTTCATCAACGAGAACCTCGTGCGGATGTTCTTCGGCATCTACGTGATCACGGTGGCCGATCCGCAGATCCTGTGGAACGACGGCTTCTATCCGCTGATCGACGTGACGATCCCGGACGACTCGTTCTGGAAACCGACCTTCCCGGCCGCGCTCAACGGCCGCAACCACGGCATCGGCCGGGTGTTCGACCTGTTCGGCGGGCTGCTCGGGCAGAAGAACCCGGAGATCCTCAACGCGGCGGGTTTCTCGTCGTCCCCGCACTTCATGTACTCCGGCCACTACGCGTCCGGTACCAGGGCGGGGGAGTGGTTCCAGCTCTACTCGATCGGCTTCGGCGGCATCCCCGGCCGGCCGATCGGGGACGGCCCCGACGGTCACTCGTTGTGGCCATCGTTCGTCAACATCCCTTGTGAGTACATCGAATCCTACTATCCACTTCGGATCGAACGCTGGGCGACGATCGCCGACTCCGGTGGTGCCGGGCTGCACCGCGGCGGGAACGGCGTCGATGTCGCGTACTACTTCGAACAGCCGGGGACGATCGCCATCCACGACGACCGGTGGCTCACCTACCCGTGGGGTGTGAACGGCGGCAAGCCGGGCGCGCGCGGTTCCAAGTGGATCGAGCGTGCCTCCGGTGAACGCGAGGTCCTGCCGAGCAAGTGCCACGACGTGCCGGTCCGGCCCGGTGATGTGCTGCATTTCGTCACGTGGGGCGGCGGTGGCTGGGGCGACCCGCTGCTGCGTGACCCGGCGCTGGTCGGCCTGGAGGTGCAACGTGGCCTGGTGACGGTGGCAGGCGCGGCCGATGGCTACGGCGTGGTGTGCACCGAGGCGGGCGAGGTGGACGAGGCCGCGACCGCCGAGGTACGCACCCTGCTGACGGCCTCGCGCGGTGAGGTGGCCGTGTTCGACATGGGGCCCGAGATGGCCGACATCCTGGCCCGCTGCGAGGCGGAAACCGGCTTGCCGGCGCCGAAACCGCCGATCGAGCACCGCACGGTGGTCCGGCGGTGACCGACCTGGCGGCCGACTACCGCGACTCGGGTTTCGGCGGCCGACTCGGTGTCGGCCGCCGGCCCGCGGTCCTCGCCGTGGACATCGTGCTGGCCTACCTGGTGGACGGCTCGCCGCTGCGCGCACCGGTCGAGGCGGCGGTCGCCGCCTCGGCGCGGCTGGTGGCCGCAGGCCGCGCGGCAGGCCTGCCCGTGGTGTTCACCAGGGTGAGCTACCGGCCCGGCGGCGTGGACGGCGGGCTGTTCATGCAGAAGATCCCGTCGCTGCGGGTGTTCGAGGAGGGCAGTCCCCTGGCCGCCTTCCCGGCGGAACCCGCGCCGCGGCCCGGGGAGACGGTGGTGACCAAGCAGTACGCCAGCGCGTTCCACGGCACGTCGCTGGCCGCCACGCTGACCGCGACCGGCGTGGACACGCTGTTCATCTGCGGCCTCACCACCAGCGGCTGCGTCCGGGCCAGCGCCACCGATGCCCTGCAACACGGCTTCCGCCCACTGGTGGTGGCCGATGCCTGCGGTGACCGGGACGAGCGCATCCAGGCCGCGAACCTGCTGGACCTGGAGGCGAAGTACGCGGACGTCCTGTCGCTGGCGAGCGCCCTGCGACTGATCGGATCGTGAGGTCCGCCGCCCGGCGGTGTCAGCCGGCTTGCTCGCACACGCCCAGTTCGCTGAGTAGACCACGGACCCTGCGCCCGATCTCGTCGCGGGTCGCGCGCACGTCGTCCACACTGTCGGACACGTCCAACGTCCAGTTCACCTGGCGGTTGGCCGGCGCCTCGGTCGGCAACGCGCCGTCGAAGGTGACGATGACATCGGCGGCGCGGACGACACCGTCGATCCACGGCAGCGGGAACTGGCCGGTCACGTCGATACCCAGCTCGGCCATGGCCGCCACGGTGCTCGCGTCGGCATGTTCGCCCGGTGCCGGCGGTCCGTCGTGCCATGCCAGCGCACGGTCGCCGGCCAGATGAGTGAACCAGCCCAGCGCCATCTGGCTGTATCCGTGGCTGGAGTGTCCGAACACGACGGTCGGCGTTCTGCCGTTCCCTTCGGTCAGGTCCCGTAGCCGCCGGGTGGACCGTTCGGCCAGGGCAGACAGGTAGGTCGGGAACGAGTCGCGTTCGGCCAGGTCCTCGCGGTCGGATTTCAGCAGCGCGTGGACGGCCTCCGGCCGGACCGTGCGACCGAACTCCCTGAGCAGGTGGGCGTCGGCGCTGCGCAGTGCGACGGAGTCGTCGATGGTCAGCGGTGCCTCGGAGGTCAAGTGCCTGGCGGGTGGGGGCAACGACACGCCCGCGCGGGTCAGCAGGTTCGATACGGCGGCTACGGCGTTGTCGAGGTTGGCGACCGTGCCGCCGGTGTTCTCGTGTTCGAACAGGACGATCGCGGCGTCCATGACCACGCCGAGATCGGCGGTCCGGGCACCGGCGTCGTCGGTGGGGCGGTGACCGGTGGCGATGATTCGGGCGATGAGCTGCTGGGTGTCGGTTGTCGGCTGGACGCGCAGTTCCCTGGCGAGCAGGCGGCTGTAGGACCGGTAGGCGTGCAGTGCCTGGTCGCGGTGGCCG
This sequence comes from Pseudonocardiaceae bacterium, assembly GCA_036279295.1. Classification (GTDB taxonomy): domain Bacteria; phylum Actinomycetota; class Actinomycetes; order Mycobacteriales; family Pseudonocardiaceae; genus DATEPR01. The sequence continues at coordinate 12,726 of DASUJK010000002.1, forward strand.
GTGGCGGCGTGGGCCCGCATTATCAGCCGCCATGCCGGCTCACAGAGCACGTCCATCTCCAGCGCACGGCCGGCCAGGCGCAGTGTCGCGTTGGCATCGTTGGGCAGAGCCAGTTCGGCCGCTTGCAGTGCGGCCCGCATCGCGCGTTCGCGGTAGTCGACGCGGATCGGTTCGGCCCAGTGGGCTTCGTCCGACGAGGCCAGCAGGTCGGTGGAGGCCAGCGCGCTGGCACGGTCGAGCAGGCTGACGGTCTCGTCGTCGCTGCCGTGGCCGGCCTGTTCGACGAGCGCGTCGAACAGGTCCAGGTCGGTGCGCGTGCTGGTGGGGTCCAGCAGATAGGCGCGGGGCACTGTCCGAATGATGGATTGCCGTGGCGGTGTTCCGGGTTGCAGGCGGCGGCGCAGCTGCGATATGTAGCTCTCCAGCGTGGCCATGTGGTCCGGTGGTCTTCGGTGCTGCCACAGGATGTCGACGAGCCGGTCCTTGCTGACCTGTTGTCCGCGATGCACAGCGAGGGCTTCGAAGATCAGGCGCGGTTTTCGGCCACCGAAGTCGCCAGGGCCGAGGATTCGCGCGCCGTCCAGAACCTGCATATCACCGAACAAGCGGACATGGAGCATGAAGACTCCTCGGGTCGGCACAGCGCAAGCTCCGAGGCTTGTCGTTCGTTACTTTCCGTCGGCAGCCAGGCGATTCCCAGCCCAGGTTGGGGGAGTGGGTGATCCCGAAGGGTGAGGGTGTCGTCGGTCAGGTCGTGCGCTCCACCAGGAAGTCGCCGATGACCGTGGCCAGTGGGTGCGGCTGTTCCAGCGGGATCAGGTGGGCGGCACCTTCGACGACGGCGAGCCTGCCGTGTTCGGCACCCTGCGCGATGGCGGCGAGCGCGTTGACCGGGGCTGCCTGGTCGGCCGACCCGGCCACGGCCAGTACCGGCGTCGGAAGCGAGGGCAACCGGTCGGCGATGTCGAAGCCCGCGAGGTTGCGCCACGTGTACGCCCAGCGCCGCGGCGACGTGGCCAGCACGCGTTCGGTCACGTAGTCGACCGCGGGCCCGCCGGTGGCCAGCGTGTCCGGCGTGAACCAGCGCGTGAGGGTGTCGTCGAGTTGGGCTGCGACGCCGTCCAGTCCGTGCTGTGCCCGCTGGTTCATCGCCTCCAGCGGGAACCGGCTGGACGTGCCGATCGCGCTGACCGAGGTGTACCGGTCGGGCTTGGCGAGCGCGGCCTGCAGCACGACCGCGCCGCCGAGGGAGAGCCCTGCGATGTGCACCGACAGGGCGTCCCGTCCCGCGATGTCGACGACGGCACCCAGGTCGGCCGCTAGTTGCTCGATGCCGCCGGTCAGCGGGGCATCGGCGGCCGCGCCGTGCCCGCGCAGGTCGTGGGCCAGCAGCAGCCATGGGTCGGCCGCCGCTCGCAGCCGGTCGGCCAGCGCGGTGGCGAAGCGGGACCACACGTGCCGGTCGAGCAGCGCCGAATGCACCAGGACGCACAGGTGGGCGGGGCCGTCGCCGGTCCGCAGTTCACCGGCGACGGTCGAGTGGTCGGACAGGCGCAACCGGACATCGCCGGGTAGCTGCGGCCAGGACGGTACGTGCTCGTTCACCAGGGCTCCCAGTCTCGTATTACCGTAATACGAGACTACTGGACCTGGTTGGCGGCGTCCGAGGCGAGCTTCTCCAGCACGAGCCTGCCGGCCTCCCGGACGTGGTCCTCGCAGGCGATCCGCGCGCCGTCGCCGTCGCCCGCGGTGGCCGCATCGACGATCCGGCCCAGTTCGCGCAGCGTCTCGGCCGCCCGGCCGGTCGCCTGTAGCGACAGGCCACGCAGCAGCTGGACGCGCGCGTGGATGCCGCGCAGCATCTGCCGGACCATCGGGTTGCCGGCACCGTCGACCAACACGTCGTAGAACCGGTCCTTGGCGGCCAGCCGGACACGCAGGTTCGGCTGCTCGAATGCCACTGCCACGCCGTCCAGCGCGACCGCCAGTTCGGCCCGCTGGTGCTGGTCGGCGCGCTGGGCGAACAGCATGCCGGCCAGTCCCTCCAGCGACATGCGGACCTCGTAGAGCGCCTGGGTGTCGGCGGCGGACAGTTCGGTCACCACTGGTCCGTGGTTCGCGATGATCGTGATGAGGCCTTCGGACTCCAGCTGCCGGATCGCCTCGCGCACCACCGTTCTGGACACGCCGAAGTGTTCGCAGAGCGGAGCCTCCACCAGGCGGTCGCCCGGCGCGAAGTCGCCGCCGACGATCATCTCCCGCAGCTGCTCGACGACCTGCATCCGCAGCGGAGCCGCGATGCGCGTCACCCCCCGTGCACCGGTCACATCGCTCCTCCCGTCGGCACCGTCACCCGTCGCACTGATTCTTCCACGCCGCGTCGTCACTATTCCATTCCCTCATCAGTCGATGATACTGTCCGACCGTATTACGGTACGAGAGTCTCAGTGAGGTGCAGGTCATGCCGATCGCGACCGTCGACCCCGCCACGGGGGAGACCGTGCAGAAGTTCGAGCCGCACGACGCGGCCGAGGTGGAGCGGCGCCTCGCGTGGGCCCAGTCCGCGTTCGAACAGCTCCGCGACACGACGTTCCAACAGCGAGCCGCGTGGCTGCGGGCAGCCGCCGACTGTCTGGACGCCGACCAGGACATCGCGGCGGACCTGCTCGTCACCGAGATGGGCAAGCCGATCGCGCAGGCCGAGGCCGAGGTCGCCAAGTGCGCGATGGCGATGCGGTTCTACGCGGAGCACGCCGAGGCGTTCCTCGCCGAGGAGGTCCTCGGCACACCGGAGTCCGTCGGCGCGCGCCGGGCCAGCGCGGTGTACCGGCCACTTGGCGTGATTCTCGCGGTGATGCCGTGGAACTACCCGCTCTGGCAGGTCGTGCGGTTCGCCGCACCCGCGCTGATGGCCGGCAACACCGGCCTGCTCAAGCACGCGTCGAACGTGCCGATGACGGCGCTGTACCTGGACACGCTGTTCGAGCGCGGCGGCTTCCCCGCCGGTGCCTTCTCGACGCTGCTCGTCGGTGCCGCCGAGGTCGACGCGGTCGTCCGCGACCGGCGGGTCCGGGCCGTGACGCTCACCGGATCGGAGCCCGCAGGCCGTGCGGTGGCCGCGACGGCGGGCGCGGCGATCAAGAAGGCCGTGCTGGAACTGGGTGGCTCCGATCCGTTCGTCGTCCTGCCCTCGGCCGACATCGCGAAGGCCGTCGACGTCGCCGTGCGGGCCAGGGTCCAGAACAACGGCCAGTCCTGCATCGCGGCGAAGCGGTTCATCGTCCACACTGGCGTCTACGACGAGTTCGCAGAGCTGTTCGCGCGCCGGATGTCGGACCTCGTGGTCGGCGATCCGCGCGACCGGGCCACCGACGTCGGCCCGCTGGCCACCGAGTCCGCCCGCCGCGACCTGGCCGAACTGGTCGACGATGCCGTCGCAAGGGGAGCGCAGGTGCTCACCGGCGGTTCGGCGCCCGACCGGCCGGGCTGGTTCTACCAGCCGACCGTGCTGGCCGGGCTCACGCCGGACATGCGCATCGTGCGGGAGGAGACGTTCGGCCCGGTGGCCTCGCTCTACCGGGCCACGGACCGGGAGGACGCGCTGCGCATCGCGAACCAGACCGACTTCGGGCTGTCCAGTGCGGTGTGGACGGACGATGCCGACGAGGCCGACTGGTTCGTCGAACACCTCGACGCGGGCGCCGTCTTCGTGAACGGCATGACCGCTTCCCACCCGGAACTGCCCTTCGGGGGCATCAAGGACTCCGGCTTCGGCCGGGAACTCTCCACCGCGGGCATCCGCGAATTCTGCAACCTCAAGACCGCCTGGCGTGGCTGAGTCCCTCCCCCTGGGACTGCGAAAGAGAAGGAGCCAGCAATGACGCTGTACGACACGGATGCCGACCGCGGTGCGGTCGACGTTCAGGTGGGGCAACTGCTCCGCGCCTTGGACCGGTCCAGGATGACGGCCAGGCACGTTGGACTCTACGTCGTGAGCGCCCTGGGGCACTTCTTCGACGGCTACGACGTGCAGGTCATCGGCGTGATCCTGCCCGCGATCACCCTCGCGTTCCACCTGCGAGCCGGTGAAGCGGGTGTGCTCGGGTCCAGCACCGCGTTCGGCATGCTGTTCGGGGCGATCTGTGTCGGCTTCGTCTCCGACCGGATCGGCCGCAAGTCCGCACTCATGGTCGCGCTGGGTGTGTTCGCGCTGTTCAGCCTGTTGTGCGCGTTGTCGCCCAACTTCGGCCTGCTGGTCACGTTCCGCGTGCTCAGCGGTGTGGGCCTGGGTGCCGAGGTGGTCACGATGTACGCCTACATCTCGGAGTTCCTGCCGGCCCGGCTGCGCGGCACGCTGCTCACCACGAGTTCGATGTTCTGGCAACTCGCGTCGGTCGTCGCCGGGCTGCTCGCGATCGTCGTCATCCCGGCGTTCGGCTGGCAGGGCATGTTCGTCATCGGCGCGCTGCCCGCGATCGTCGTCGTGATCATCTGGCGGATGCTGCCCGAGTCGGTGCGGTTCCTGGTCGGACGCAACCGGCTCGGTGATGCCACGAAGATCGTGCGTGGCCTGTCCAGCGTGGCCCCCGAGAACGTGCCCGCCGACACCGACACCGAGGCTGCCGCCAGGACCGCGGCAGGCGCGGAGCGGCTGTCCGTCGGCGACCTGCTGCGCGGCAAGTTCGCCCGCCTCACCCCGGGTGTGTGGATCATCCAGTTCTTCAACGGTTTCGTGCTGTTCGCCATCGTGACGTGGCTGCCGTCCATCCTGGTGGCCAAGGGCTTCACGTTCGTGCACTCGCTGGTCTACGTCTCGGTCATCGTCGGCGTCGGTGCGTTCGGCAACGTCGGCGCCGGGTTGGTGCTCAACCGGATCGGCAGGCGCAAGGCGATGCTGCTGTTCTTCGTGCTGGGCGGCATCACGCTGATGATCTGGGGCCTCCAGTCGACAGCCGCCGGAATCCTCGTCCTCGGCGCGGTGTCCAGCTTCTTCATCTACGGCGTCAGCGGCGCCGTCTACACCTACACCAGTGAGATCTACCCGACGAAGCTGCGCGCCACCGGCACCGGCTGGTCGGGTGGGGCGCAGCGGGTCGGCGCGATCGTCGCGCCATCGGTCATCGGGTTCATGATCGGCGCGCACTGGCCGATCATCAGCGTGTTCATCCTGCTCGCCATCGGCTTCATCGTCGCGGCCGTCGCCGTCGTGTTCCTCACCCACGAGACCGGCTCGCGCACCCTGGAGGAGATCGAGGCCTCGGTCGTCGCGACCCGATGACCACCCGACAACAATGGAGGAAATGTGACCGACCGCATGGACGAGTCGATGGCCGCGCGGGGCGACCGGATCCGGCGCGAAGTGCTTGGCGACGAGCACGTCGACAACTCGAACCGCGGTGCGAGCGCCTTCAGCAAACCCGTCCAGGACCTCGTCACGGAGTACTGCTGGGGAGTGGCCTGGGGCGATGACACCCTGGACCGCAGGACACGCAGTCTGCTCAACATCGTCATGATGGTGGCGCTCAACCGCAGGCACGAACTGGAACTGCACACGAAGGGCGCGCTGCGCAACGGCGTCACCCCCGAGGAGATCCAGGCCGCGCTGGTGCAGGCCACCGTCTACTGTGGCGTGCCGGCCGGAATGGAGGGCTTCCGCGCCGCGGCGAGTGTCGTCGACGAGGAGGCGTGATGGTGGACGGTGGACGCAGGGTCGGGCTGATCGGCGTCGGCAACATGGGCGGGCGCATCGGTCGGCGGCTGCACGACGTCGGCACCGACATCGTCGGCTACCACCGTGACCCGGCGAAGGTGAGCCGCTGGGGGCTGACGCCCGTCAGTTCGGTGCGCGAACTGACCGAGTCGGTCGACGTCGTCCTGCTCTGCCTGCCCGACTCGCCGGTGGTCGAGTCGGTGGTGACCGGCGACGACGGGGTGCTCGCGGCGGCCAGGGCCGGACAGGTCATCGTCGACACCACGTCGGCGCTGCCCCGGTCGACCAGGGAGCTGGCGGCCGCCGCCGAGGCGCTGGGTGTGGCCTATGTGGACGCCCCGGTGTCCGGTGGTGCCCGCTCGGCGCCGGAGGGCAAGCTGACCCTGATGGTCGGCGGCGAACCCGAGGCCGTGACACGAGTGCGGTGGATGCTCGACGC
>DASUJK010000003.1:0-22323 GCA_036279295.1 Pseudonocardiaceae bacterium
GCCACCGAGGGTCTCCGTGGTGGCCGCGGTGGCGTGCCGCATCGCGTTGGTCAGCGCGGCGCCGGTGGCGTGGCTGGTGCCGACCACGGCACCGGCCGGCAGGTGGACGGCGATGTCCCCGGCGGCATCGGTGCTGGCCAGCGCCCTGCGCAGCGCCTCCGCGTCGGTGGTCACGGCCAAGACCGGCGCCATAGCGGCCGCCTGCTGCTCGGCGTCGGCGAACGCCTTGTCGTGCGCTGTCTGGCGGACGGTGAGCGCCAGGGGGATGAGGAACGCGAGCGCGACCGTCGCGGTCACCGCGAGCGCGACCCGCGCCAGCGCCCACCTCATACCGGTTGCGGGGGTTCGACCAGCTTCACGCCGACACCGCGGACCGTGTGCAGGTACCGAGGTGCCGCCGCGCGTTCGCCGAGCTTGCGGCGCAGCCAGGACAGGTGCACGTCGATGGTCTGGTCCTCGCCGTAGGGCTGCTGCCACACCTGGGCGAGCAGTTCCCGCCTGCTGACCACCTCACCCGGCCGGGCGGCCAGGAACGCCAGCAGGTCGAACTCCCTGCGCACCAGGTCCAGCGGTGCGCCGTCCAGGGTGGCCTCCCTGCGGCGCAGGTTCATCCGCAGTCCGCCCACCGCGATGACGTGCTGCTCGGCGCCACGCCGGGTCCTGCGCAGCAGCGCCGTGAGCCGCGCGTTGAGGTGCTCACCGGAGAACGGCTTGATCAGGTAGTCGTCCGCACCGCTGTTGAGCAGCGAGACGATCGTTGCCTCCTCGTCCTGCGCCGTGGCCACGATCACCGGCACGTCGCACACGCTGCGCATCATCTTCAGCGCCTCGGCACCGGGCAGGTCGGGCAGACCGAGATCGAGCACCACCACGTCGGGGCACCGCTGTGCCACCTCACGCAGCGCCTCCAACGCGGTGCCGACGCTGCGCACCGCGTGCGATGCCTCTGTCAGGTACCGGATGACCGCCGTTCGCACAGCGGGCTCATCCTCGACCAGGAGCACGTTCGCCACAGTGGTGCACGGTACGACATGGATCGGGTTAGATGGGCGCCGTGCGGTCCCTGTCCATCGTCGTCGCCTGGCTCGCCGCCACCGCCGTCGCCGTGGGTGTGTCCTGGCTCGGTGTGCGGACCGTGGTGCACGATGCCGTGCTGACACCGCCCCAACTGGCCGTCCCCGCCAGCCCGGTGCCGACCGGTACCCCGCCGCCGACCCCGCCTGCCACGTCCGTTCCGCCCACGACTACGTCGGCCGTTCGGCCCACCACGACTACGCCACCCGCCACGTCGACGACCGTGCCCACGACCGAGAAGGCCGTGCCGACGACGGTGAATCCGAATGTGCACAGCTACTCGGTGCAGGGCGGACAGGTTGTGCTGTCGTTGACCGACACGGAGGCGACGCTGGTTTCCGCGACACCGGCCGACGGCTATTCGGTCCAGGTGTGGCAGGAAACCGGTTGGCTGCGGGTGGACTTCAGTTCCAGCGGCGGCACGTCGTCGGTGTTCGCCACCTGGAACGGCCATGCGCCCTCGGTGCAGACCTACGAATCCTGAAAACGGATAACCGTCGCTTACGCCTGACTTAATTACCTTTCGTTGCTCCGTCGTTATGTTCGTGGCGATTTCACAGGACATGACGTTCGGAGGATTGATGCGCAACGCGCTGCGGTGGGTGGCGGTCGGCGGGACGACGGTCGCGGTGGCGGTCGGCGCCGGAGTGGTGCTCAGCGGCACCGCGTCGGCGGCCGAGACGGCCACGTTCGCCAAGTCGAGCCAGTGGGACGACGGTTACGTGGCGAGTTATGTGGTGCGCAACACCGGCAACGCCACCGCCACCGGCTGGACGGTGCGGTTCACGCTGCCGGCGCAGGACACCGTCACCGGGCTGTGGAACGGCGTGATGACCAAGCAGGGCAACCAGGTCACCGTGCGCAATGACGACTGGAACGGCACGCTGAGCCCGGGTTCCAGCACCGACTTCGGCTTCCAGGTGCAGGGTCCCGGCGGTGACCAGCCCAGCGGCTGCACCATCAACTCCGTGGCCTGCGCGGCCGGCACGGCGCCGACGCAGCCGGTGGGGGAGCCCACCTCGACGACGAAGCCGCCGACCACCACGACGAAGCCGGCACCGCCGTCCACGACGACCGCGCCGCCGACCAGCCAGCCGACCCAGGCACCGCCGCCCGCCACCGGTTCGTTCGGTTCGTTCGCGCCCTACGCCGACCTGTCGCTGTTTCCGCTCTACGACCTGTCCGGTGCGGCGAAGGCGACCGGCGGCAAGTTCTTCAACCTGGCGTTCGTGATCGACAGCGGCGACAACTGCACGCCCAAGTGGGGCGGGGTGACCGCGCTCAACGACTCGTCGATCGCGTCGGACATCAGTGCGCTGCGGGCAGCTGGCGGCAACGTGCGCGTGTCCTTCGGTGGTGCCAACGGCAGTGAACTGGCGCTGAACTGTGCCAGCGCGCAGACGCTGGCCGCCGCCTACCAGAACGTGATCAGCGCGGTGAACGCCACGCAGATCGACTTCGACGTCGAGGGCGCCGCGCTGGGCAACACCGCCGCCAACGACCGGCGCAACCAGGCGATCAAGCTCCTGGAGCAGCGGAACAAGTCGCTGTCGGTCTCCTACACGCTGCCGGTGCTACCGTCCGGTCTCACCCAGGACGGCGTGAACCTGTTGCAGAGCGCCAAGACCAACGGCGCCACGGTGTCCGCTGTGAACATCATGGCGATGGACTACGGCAGCGCGTTCCCGGCCGACATGGGCCAGAACGCGATCGACGCCGCCACCGCGGTGCAGGCGACCGTGAAGTCGGTGTGGGGACTGTCCGATGCGGACGCATGGCGGCGGATCGCGGTCACGCCGATGATCGGTGTCAACGATGTCAGCTCGGAGACGTTCACCACCGCCGACGCGTCGAAGCTGGTCGCCTTCGCCCAGTCCAGGCATCTCGCGTGGCTGTCGTTCTGGTCGGCGGCCAGGGACCAGCAGTGTGCCGGTGGCGCGCAGAGCTTCGCGTCACCGACGTGCTCCGGCATCACGCAGGCGCCCAACACGTTCGCGAAGATCTTCGCGAGTTACGCCGGCTGACCGGGTCCGGGAGGATCCCACCGCGACGCCCCGGTCCGGCACCCCCGGGGCCTCGCGGTGTTCCTGTCCGTCAGGGGAGCAGCAGGCCGGTGATGCGCGAGGCGGCCATCGGCCTGCCGAGGTGATAGCCCTGGCCGAAGTCGCACTCCAGACCGAGGAGGCGCTGGGCCTGGCCCGCGGTCTCGATGCCCTCGGCCGTCACGCTCAGATCCAGGTCGTGGCTCAACGTGATGAGCGCCGGCAGGATCGTCTCGTTCGACCGGGCCGCTTCGCTCGGCGTGTCCACACCGCGCAGGAAGCTGGCCGCCAACTTGACGTTGTGCACCGGCAGCTCGGCCAGGTAGGCGAGATTCGAGTAACCGGTGCCGAAGTCGTCGATGGACAGTCGAATACCCAGCCCGGTCAGGGCGTCCAGCGTGGCCAGGGCCTCGTCGGAACCGATGAACGCGCTCTCGGTGATCTCCAGCTGCAACCACTCGGCAGGCCAGCCGGTACGCCGCAGCACGGCTCCGATGGCGGCCACCAGACCAGGCGTCCTGATCTGCGCCACAGCCAGGTTCACGCTCATCAACAGCGGCTCACCGGTGGCCGCGCGCCACTCGGCGGCCTGGTCGCACGCCTGTTCCAGCAGCATGATGCCCAGCGGCACGATCAGCCCGGTGTCCTCGGCCTGCGGGATGAACTGACCAGGGCTGATCAGGCCGAACTCCGGGTGGTGCCAGCGGGCCAGCGCCTCCACCCCGACGATCGTGTCGTCGGACAGCCGCACCAGCGGCTGGTAGACGAGGCCGAACTCGTCCCGCGCCAGGCCGGCCGGCATGGCGGCGGTCAACGTGTGCTTGCGGACCTCGGCAGCGTTGCGTTCCGGGTCGAACAGCGCCCACCGGCCGCCACCGCGCCGATGACCGCCCTTGTCCGTCTTCGCCCAGCCCACACTGATGTCGGCCGCCCGGATCAGCTCGACGGCCTGGGCACCGGCGACCGCCTGCTCCACGATGCCGGCGCTGGCGGTGATCGGGATCTGCATGCCGTCCAGCCGGACCGGGTCGCTCAGCGAGCGCAGCGCCCGGTCGGCGACCTTGGCCACGTCGTCGCTGCTGGTGGTGCGCTCCAGGCCGATGGCGAACGTGTCGCCGCCGAGGTGCGCCAGGAAGTGGCCGTACCGGTTGGCCTGCGGACGCAGCCGGTTGGCCACCGCGAGCAGCAGCTGGTCGGCCATCTGCATACCGATGCTGTCGTTGATCGCCTTGAAGCGGTCCAGGTTGATCAGGCACAGGCCGACCCGCGCGTCGGCAGGCGCCCTGACCAGCGTCTCTTCCAGCCACCCTGTGAACTGGGCCCGGTTGGGCAGGTCGGTGAGCTGGTCGTGCAGCAGCGCGTGCTGCAGCCGCCGGTACATGCGGCGCTGCTGGTCCCGCCACGCCGCTCGTTCCGCCCGGTTGATGTCCTCGGCCGCGGTCAGTGCCGCGTCCCGCAGCGCCTCGGTGAAACCGGTGGCGAACTGCCCGAGCAGCGCGGCGAGCCGGCTGCGGGTCGTGTGGCTGCGGACGCCGAGTTCGTCAAGTAGCCGGTTGCCGAGCAGATTGATGGAGTCGCCGAGCGTGCGCGGTGACGACATGTGGTTGGCCACCAGGTAGGCGCCGACGCGATGGCCGACGGTGGCGTCGAACTCCGGTGCGCCCAGCGCTCCGACGATGCGCCGCAACGCGTGTTCGGTCACGACACGGGCCTGCGCTCTGCCCTCGGGGACGAAGCTGCTGGTGGCCACGACCCGTGCCCACGACCTGGCCAGCTCGCTGATCCGCTGGTCGACCGACTCGTCGGGGATGAGCACCATACGCGCTTTCCGCCCGGCAGCAGCCTGGTCAGGCATGCTGCCGCGCCCTGTGCTGGAGTTCGGCCGTGGCTGTGTCATCTGCTGCTCTCGGTGGCTGGAGTCTCCTGCTGTCTCACGTGGTGTGGCGGCGCCTCGTGTCGCTGGCCGATTGTGACCCGACGACAAACGAAAATCCAGGGTGTTCGAAGCCGGGAACGGACGAGTGGATCAGGGTTTGCGCCCGACGACCGCCAGAATGCCCGGCTGCGGTGGGTCGTCCCAGGCCTCGGGGTCCGGGTGCCAGTCGGTCACCGGCACGATGCCCGGCTCGACCAGGTCCATACCGGTCAACAGGTCGAGCACCTGTTCGCGGCTGCGAAAGTGGACCGATGTCGGTGTCCGCTTGTAGAGCTCACGGATCTCCTCCGTCTCCTCTTTCAGTTCCTGGACGTCCGTGGCGTGCGTCATCGCGATGTAGCTGTCCCGGACGATGGCCTCCCGGATCTGGGTCAGGATGGTGGCCGGGTCGTCCGAGTCGGGCACGAAGTGGAGCACGGCGTTGAGGAGCACGGCCACCGGCTGCGAGAAGTCCAGCAGCCGGGTCACGTCGGGGTGGTACAGGATGTCGCCGGGCCCCCGCACGTCGGCCCGGATCACGTCGGCGAGCGGGTTGCCGGCCAGGATCGCCTGACTGTGCGCCACGGCGACCGGGTCGATGTCCACATACATCACCTTGGCGTCCGGCGCGGCATGCTGGGCGACCTCGTGCACGTTGCCCAGCGTCGGGATGCCGGAACCGATGTCCAGGAACTGCCGCACACCATTGGCCACGAGCCAGCGCACCGACCGACCGACGAACGCCCGGTTGGCGTGGCCGACGGCCCTGGCGCCGGGCACCGCCTTCTCGGCACGGTCGACGAACTCGCGGTCGACCGCGAAGTTGTGGTAGCCGCCCAGGGCATAGTCGTACATCCGGGCGGCGTTGGGTACGGTCACCTCAACGCCTTCCGGTACCCAGTCAGGTAGTTCCACGCCAGGGGTTCCTCATTCGCTTGGCGGTGACGATGATCCCTTACAGGCTACTGCGCCGTGCCGCCCACGTGTGTGGTTGCCTGTAACAACTGACGCCGACTCGCAGGTTCGGTGGCGCTGCGTCGAATCCAGCTCACCGTCGGTGGTCAACCAAGGTAGGTGGTGCGGAAGCACGCGGTCCGGAACGGTACGTCGACGACACCCCGGGAGGTTGCCGGATTGCCGTTCAAAAAGGTGCGCGCGTTCTCCAGCACCCCTATTCGGTCCACTTCGGACAGTGCTAGAACGTGGACGTACGTGCCGAGCGACGCGACGAGTTCGTCCACCGTCATCCGTTGCCGCCAGCTGTGCACCAGCTCCTCCGGCTGGCTGAACGGCGCGCCGGATGGCAGTTCGAACCGACCGGGCCCCCGACCGGGCTCGTCCACCTTCCAGGTGATCTCGTCCAGTTTGGCGCGCCAGCCGATCCTGCGGTCGGGAATGCTCCACGCGACACCGAGCACACCGCCGGGCACCAGCACCCTGGCGATCTCCGGGAACGCGAGCGCCGGATCCGCCCAGTGCCACGCCGAGTAGCCGAACGCCGCACGCACGGAGTTGTCCGGCAGCGGAATGTGTTCGACACTGCCCTCCAGCACCGTCACACCAGGACAGTGCGTGGCCAACATGGCCCGCATCGCCGGATCGCGTTCGACCGCGAACACCCTGGGTACCCGGTGGGACAGCGGTTCGGTGAACAGGCCGGTGCCGGCACCGATGTCCACAGCGACATCGGTGCCGGTGCCGACCAACCAGTCCACCGCCGTCTCCGGAGGCCGCGGCCGGTACCGGTGGTACGCGTCGGCCGCGGCGCCGAATCTCATGCCCGGGGCGGAATCCATGGTCGTGACGGTTCCTGTCGTTCGATGACGGGCGTGGTGTCTGGAGTTGTGTCGGGGAACTACTGCTCGCCGGCAGCTTCGTGCCGCCACGACACGAAGCGGTGGTCGGCGGCCAGCAGCAGCTGGTTGAGCAGGTAACCGATGATGCCGAGCAGCACGAAGCACGCCCACATCTGCGCATACTCGAACTGGCTGTTGTCGAACGCGAGCTGGAAGCCCAGCCCGGTGATCGCGCCACCGATCACCTCGCTGATCACCATCAGGATCATGGCGAGACCGAGACTGATCCGCAGGCCGGTGAGGATCTTCGGCGCGGCCGCCGGCGCGACGACCGTCAGCATGTGCCGCAGCCTGCCGGTCCGGTAGGAGTGCGACGTGGCGATCAGCACCGGCTCGATGGTCCGCACGCCCTCGATCGTCTGCACGAGGAGCGGGAATCCGCAGCCCAGTGCGATCGTCGTGATCTCCAGGTTGGTGCCGAGATGGGTCCAGATCACCAGCACCGGCATCAGCAGCACCGGCGGAATGGCTCTGATGAACGCGCCGACCGGCTCGATCACGTCGGCCACCCTGGGCAACAGGCCCAGGACCAGGCCCAATCCGACGCCTGCCACCACGGCGATACCCCAGCCGATGCCGATCTTGGCCAACGAGATCGGGATGCTCGGCAGCAGCGTCGAAGCGTTCTGCCATGCCGCCGTCGCGATGGCCGCCGGCGTCGGCGCGTACAGATTGTGCAGGCCGGCGGTGACCAGTTGCCAGATCACCACGATGAGCGCCAAGGTGCCCCAGCGCTGGGCGAACCGCACCCACCAGTTGGCCGAGCCGGTCTGCCCGGACTCCGGTGTCGCCGACGTGATCGGGTGCAGCCAGGGCAGGTTCTGGGCCGCGACGAGCAGCAGGTTGACCACGTAACCGATGGCGCCGATGATCACCGTGCCGGCCAGCACCGTCGTCGTGTCGCCGACCGCCTGGCCCGCGTTCCACAGGTAGGCGCCCAGGCCACCGTCGATCGCGGTGATCAGACCGACCGAGACGATGATGATCAGTTCGAGCGCCACCGACACCCGGAAGCCGATGACCGTGGCCCGCGCCACGGCGGGCAGCCGCACTCGGGCCGCCACGGCGAACCTGCGCAGACCGAAGACGCGTGCCGTCTCCAGCAGCATCGGGTCGGTCTCCCGGATCGCGGCCACCACGCCGAACAGCACCGGCCACGTGCCGGCGAACACCGCCAGCGTGATGGTGGTGACCGGACCGGCGCCGAGCAGCACCGTGGACACGGGGATCAGTGCGACGGCCGGGATCGGCCGAATGAACTCGATCACCGCGCCCGCCGCGGTCCGCACCCCGGGCAGGCTGCCCAGCAGTAGGCCGAGCGGTACCGCGACGAGGAGGGTGATCCCCAGCGACAGCACCCAGGTGAGCAGGGTCGCGACCAGGGCGGCCACGAAGTCCGACTCGCCGAACAAGGTGAAGATGCGTGCTATCACCCCGGTCGGGGCGGGTAGCAGGAACGAGTCCACGATGCCGGTCCGGTTGACGATCTCCCAGACGAGGAAGAGGCCAACCAGACCGGCCAGGCCGCGGAAGATGCGACTGTTCAAGATCAGGACGGCGATGCCGCGAACGGAGCCAGGATCTGGCGGACGTCGAAGTGGGCCTTGATGAAGCCCGCCTTCTGCATCAGGTCGGCGACCCGCTGGATCCGGCTCGGGTCCAGGTCGGCCGGGAAGCCCGGCAGCGCCATGACGTCCAGCACGCTCTGCGGCAGCTTGGCCAGGTGCTTGTGGATCGCGGCCTCGACGGTCTGCCGGTCACTGGTGGCCTCGGCGGCCTTGGCCATCGCCTTCTGGAACGCAGCGAGGGTCTTCGGGTCGTTCTGGACGAACTTGTCCGTCGAGATGAAGCCGGCGTTGGGGATGTTCGACTCGGCGCTACCGGCCGGGAAGATGTCGGCCGCCGGGCGGGCACCCAGTGCCTGGGCGGCCTCAGTGGTGTAGGGCTCGCTGGTCGCGGCCGCGTCCACGCTCTTGCTCTTCAGCGCCTGCTCACTCTGGGCGTAGGGCACTACGACGAAGTGGACCTGGCTCGGGTCGACGTTGACGGCGACCAGGCTCTGCTTCAGCGTTGCCACGATCGCGTCGTTCTGCGAGCTGACGCCGATGGTCTTGCCCTTCAGGTCGGCCAGCTTCGTGATGCCGCTGGCCGGCAGCGCCGAGATCACGAAGGTGTGCGGCGCGGTGCTCGGGCCGTCGAAGACCAGCTTGAGCGGTGCGCCCTTGATCTTGGCCTTGATGGCGCTGACGTCGCTGGCCAGGGTGATGTCCAGGGCGCCACCCTGCAGTGCGGCCAGCGCCTGGGTGCCGTTGGTCGTGGTGACAATCTTGACATTCAGGCCTTCGGCCTTGAAATAACCCTTGTCCTCCGCGATGTAGAGCGCAGCGGAAGACGAACCGGAGATCGCACCGACGTTGATGCTGGGCTTTTCCAGGCCCGGATTCGACCCACCCGTTGACGATGACGACGAGTCAGAATTGCTTCCGGAAAGCGCGCTGCAGGACGTCGCCAGCACCAGGGCGCCAACCGTGGCAGCACTGAGGGCGACTCGGCCCATTAACCGGCCGAACTGGGCATCGCGAACACGCCATACCATGGTATCAATTTCCTTTGCCGTGAAGGATGCGTGACTGAGAATCACGTGGGAAGGGGCCGTGTGAAACAAATAGAATCTTGGGCGGGATGGAGCTGTTTTCCGGGAATGCCGCCGTGTGCCCGCACGACGGCGATCCGGTCAGTGGGGTGCACAGGTCAATCGCGATTCCGTGGTCGCCGATGATCCCGGATACGCCTGCCGGCTGTCTGGCGCCGATGGTCCTGATCGGCGTGTCGACGGGACGGCTGGTGTCCGACCCTGCCGAGTGGCCGAGTCGGTAGCTGGGGGTCGTGCGGTTCACGGGACGAAATGCACCTTTACTACCAGTAATGCCGAGGTCGTCGCCGGTCGGGCCGCAGCCCGCCACAGCTCAGTTTTCTGCCGGATGGCCGCGTCGCCGTCCGGCAGGCCGTGCGGGCACGGGACGATACCCTGTAGGTGTCGTCGGAGCCATGGCCGGCCAGTCTGTTCGGTCAGGTGCTACGTCGACAGGCGCACCAAGTGTCGACACTTTGCTCGATGCAGAAAGTGTCGACACTTTGTACGACGATGCGACGCGACCACCGGACCAGCCGCCCTGCCGGGACCCCCAGGCACCGGAACCTCGGCGACCGTTGTGTCGTGCGGCGTCACCACTGTGGGTAGCAATACCCAGTTCGACGCTGGCTCGCACGACACAGGCGGTGTCATTGAATGCGAGGTCAGGAAATCTTCCAGACCCTTTCACGATGCCGCCCCCGCCGTCACGGTATGTGTTCCGCCGCACGGCTGGCGTCGCGTCGACACCCAGCGCAGAACGCACGGGCGGTGTCGATTCGTGATCACGGGCGCCAGAATGGCACGGTGTCGACAGCGTGTCAAACTCCATGTCAATCGTTTTCCAGATGTGCCGGCGATGGCCCGACGAATTTGGGAGCCGACCATATCGATGGTCGATGGCATGGCATTCACAGTTGACAGACCAGCTCATGGCCGGTGCGCGACCGTCCGGTGTCGGTGGGAGTCTGCTGGGGTGCAGACGGCGAAGGGAGAGCGCGAGTGAGCAGTGCGAATATACTGATTGACGCTTTTGGGCGGATTCGGGAGACGGTGCACGAGGCCGTGGACGGGCTGCGCGCGGACGACCTGTCCTATCAGGTGGACGCCGGAGCCAACTCGATCGCGTGGCTGGTCTGGCACCTCACCCGCGTGCAGGACGACCACATCGCCGAGGTCGCCGGCCTGGAGCAGGTCTGGACGCGGGCGGGCTGGGAGGGGCGGTTCGGCCTGCCGTTCGACCGGTTGGCCACCGGTTACGGCGACAAGGCCGACGACGTCGCCGCGGTCCGGGTGGCATCAGGTGAGCTGCTCACCGGCTACCACGACGAGGTCTACCAGCAGACGGTCGACTACGTGCGTGGGCTGACCGACGCCGACCTGCCCAGGATCGTGGACGACCGGTGGGACCCGCCGGTCACGCTCGGTGTCCGACTGGTCAGCGTGGTCTCCGACGATCTGCAGCACGCGGGCCAGGCCGCGTTCCTGCGTGGTGTCCTGCTCCGCAGATGAGCGGTCCCGCTGACGACCTGCGCGTCGGCGTCCGGGAGTGGGTGGAGCAGGTCATCGGCTCGGTCCAGGTGATGGCCGACCGGTCCTGGGCACACGGCGAGTCGTTCGTCGTACAGGTGCGGGACGGCGACGGCGCCGAATGGTTCGTCAAACGCCACCGGAACGCCGAGAAACACGCCAGGGAACTGGCCGCATATCAGCACTGGGTGCCCGCGCTCGGCTCGCGGGCACCCAGTCTGCGCGCGCACGACACGGAACTGCGGACGCTGCTGCTGTCCTCGGTGCCCGGGGCGACCGGCACAGCGGACGCCATGACACCGCAGGTCCAGTACCAGGCAGGCGAATTACTGCGGGCGTTGCACGGCGCGGCCCCTGAACAGCCGTGGCCGGACTTCGTCGCCGGGCAGTTGGAGCGTTTCGAGAAGTGGGCCACCAGGGCGGCCGGGCTGGTGGACGCGCGGTCGCTGGATTTCGGCCGCGCCCAGGTGCGGGCCATGGCCGGGCTGCCGGCGCAGGTCCGACTGCCCTGCCACATGGACTACGGCCCCCGGAACTGGCTCGTCGCGGCAGGCAGGCTGCACGTCATCGACTTCGAGTTCGCCCGGCCGCGGTGCTGGTTGGAGGACCTGGGCAGGCTCTACTACGAGCCGTGGCGGGACCATCCCGACGCCCGCACCGCGTTCCTGGCCGGTTATGGCAGGTCGTTGAGCGACGACGACGTCGGCGTGCTGGCCGCGCTCGGCGCGTCGACGGCCGTGTCGACCATCGTGTGGGCACGTGAGCACGACGACCCGCCGTTCGAGGAGACCGGGCGGCGCCGCCTTGCCGACCTGATGGCAACGGCTGACCGGTAGGTTTGTGGGGAATCCCCGCACCATCCGTTGCCGATCACCCGAGGACCGCCGCAGTGCTGACCATGCAGGACGCCTTGCTCGCGTTGACGAAGTTCTGGACCGACCGGGGCTGCATGGTGGTGCAGCCGTTCAACACCGAGGTCGGTGCCGGCACGCTGAACCCGGCGACCGTCCTGCGGGTGCTGGGTCCGGAGCCGTGGCACGTGTCCTACGTCGAGCCGAGTGTCCGACCCGACGACGCCCGCTACGGCGAGAACCCGAACCGGCTGCAGACCCACACCCAGTTCCAGGTGATCCTCAAGCCCGACCCCGGTGACCCGCAGGAGCTCTACCTGGGCAGTCTCGCCGCGCTGGGCATCGACGTGGACGCGCACGACGTGCGGTTCGTCGAGGACAACTGGGCGTCGCCGGCGCTGGGCGCGTGGGGCCTTGGCTGGGAGGTCTGGCTCGACGGACTGGAGATCACCCAGTTCACCTACTTCCAGCAGGCCGGCGGCGCCACCCTGGACCCGGTGTCGGTGGAGATCACCTACGGCGTCGAGCGCATCATGATGGCGCTGCAGGGTGTCGACCACTTCACCAAGATCGCGTACGCGCCCGGTATCTCCTACGGCGAGGCGTTCGGCCAGGCCGAGTACGAGATGAGCCGCTACTACCTCGACGACGCCGACGTCGACACGACCAAGCGGCTGTTCGAGGACTACGCGGCCGAGGCGCGGCGCATGCTGGACGCCCGGCTGCCGGTGCCGGCGCACTACTTCGTACTCAAGTGCTCGCACACGTTCAACGTGCTCGACGCGCGGGGCGCGGTGTCCACCACGGAGCGGGCGCGGGCGTTCGGCCGGATGCGTGGCCTGTCCAGGGAAGTGGCCCAGCTGTGGCAGGAACGCCGCGACGAACTCGGCCACCCGCTCGGCGTGTCCGCGCCATCGGCGCCCGCCGTGCTGCCGGCCGAACTGCCCGAGGTGCCGGCCTCATCGACGCTGCTGTTCGAGATCGGCACCGAGGAACTGCCGGCCGCCGAGGTGACCAGGGCGGCCGAGCGGGTGCGCGAGGCCATCGCCACCAAGCTTGCCGCGACCCGGCTCGAACACGGCGAGATCCGGACCCAGGCGACACCGCGTCGGATCGTCACGCTGGTGGATGCCGTGGCACCACGCGAACCCGACGCGGAACGCACCGTGCGCGGCCCGCGTGTGTCGGCGGCGTTCGACGCGGACGGCAATCCCACGAAGGCGGCCAGCGGGTTCGCCCGTGGGCAGGGTGTGGACGTCGCCGCGCTGCGGCGGGTCGACGCGCAGGGTGTCGAGCACGTGGCCGTGGTGCGCACCGACACCGGCAGGGGAGCGGTCCAGGTGCTGTCCGCGCTGCTCGGCGAGGTGGTCGCCGAACTGCGGGCCGACAAGAACATGCGCTGGAACGACCCCGCGCTGTCCTTCACCCGGCCGGTACGCTGGTTGGTCGCGTTGCTGGACGACGTCGAGGTGCCGATCGCGGTGTCCACCCTGGCCAGTGGCCGCACTACCCGGGTGCACCGGACCGCGACGCAGCCGACCGTCGAGGTGCCCAACGCTCGTGGCTACGCGGATTTCCTTGCCACACATGACATCGTGCTGGACCCGGCGACCCGGCGGTCGGAGATCATCGCGGCTGCCGGATCGTTGGCTGCCGGCGCCGGCGGCACCGTGGACACGGTCGGCGAGGCAGCGCTGCTGGACGAGATCACGAACCTGGTCGAGTCGCCGACGCCCATCCTCGGCACGTTCGCCGAGCACTATCTTGAGCTGCCGCAAGAAATCCTCGTCACCGTGATGCGTAAACACCAGCGGTACCTGCCGGTGCGCGACGAGTCGGGCGCGCTGCTGCCGTGTTTTGTCACCGTGGCCAACGGTTCGTGTGACGTGGACGTGGTGCGGGCGGGCAACGAGGCGGTGCTGCGGGCACGCTACGACGATGCGGCGTTCTTCTGGCGGGCCGACCTGGGCACCGACCCGATGGACATGAAGACCGGCCTGGACAAACTGGCGTTCGCCGAAGGTCTCGGCTCGATGGCCGACCGAGCGGGCCGGATCGCCGGTGTGGCGGCTGCGCTGGCGTCGCGGATCGAGCTGGCTGCGGGCGAGCGCGTGACGCTGGACAGGGCGGCTCAGTTGGCCAAGTTCGACCTCGGCTCGCAGATGGTGATCGAGCTGACCAGCCTCGCCGGCACGATGGCCCGCGAGTACGCGCTGCGCTCCGGCGAGCCGGCCGAGGTGGCCACGGCGCTGTACGAGATGGAGCTGCCAAGGTCGGCCGGTGACCGGCTGCCGGTGACACCCGCCGGGGCGCTGTTGTCCCTGGCCGACCGGCTCGACCTGCTGGCCGGATTGTTCGCGTCGGGCGCCAACCCGACCGGCAGCTCCGACCCGTTCGGCCTGCGCCGGGCCGCGCTCGGTGTGGTCGCCGTGCTGCGGACGGTGCCGGCACTGCGCCGGGTCACGCTGACCGCCGGGCTGGCCGCGGCTGCCGACGTGTTGCGTGCGCAGGGTGTGGACGTCCCGGACGCGGCACTGGCGGCGGCCCGGGAGTTCGCGGTGCGCCGGTACGAGCAACAGCTGCTCGACGCGGGCCACGACCACCGGTTCGTCTCGGCCGTACTCCCGCTGGCCGACGCGCCGGCCGCCGCCGACGACACACTGGCCGAGGTGACGCGGCGGGCCGGGGACCAGGACTTCGCCGATCTGGTCGCGGCCCTGCAGCGGGTCCGCCGCATCGTGCCGGTCGACGTCCCGGCCGGGTTCGACCGGGCCGCGCTGGTGGAGCCGGTCGAGTTGACGCTGGCCGATGTGGTGGACAAGGTCATCGCCGAGCTGGCCGAGGCCCCGACGCTGGCCGAGTTCGCCGACGTGGCCGCTGGTCTGGTGGGGCCGGTGAACGCCTTCTTCGACGGACTGCTGGTGATGGCCGAGGACCCGGATGTGCGGGCGGCCCGGCTCGGCCTGTTGGCCACCATCCGGAACGCCGCCGACGGCATGCTCGACTGGCACGCAATGGGCACCCTCGGCGGCGCTGGGGCCGTGGTCACCACGGGATGAAACGCGGGCCTCTTGTTGTTACAGGAACAGGAGGTTCGTCATGAAGGTGCGTTCATCGTTGAGGTCGCTGAAGAACAAGGCCGGATCGCAGTTGGTGCGGCGTGAGGGCAAGCTCTTGGTGGTCAACAAGAAGAACCCTCGGTTCAACGGCCGTCAGGGCTGACCAAGCCCCGCTGGGGCTGAAGTGGAAACGAAGCCGGCAACCATGCGTTGCCGGCTTCGGTGCGTCCCGGGCAGCGCCACTGCCATCGCGGACGCGACCGACCACCGCGAGGCGGGTGGCATCGTCCCGGCCTGGCACCAGGCCCGGTGATCCGCCACGCCCACCAGAACAAGGCCAGAGACAGGGACAGGGGCAAGGCCCAACGCCAAGGCCCCCCGTGTCGCCGGCGCAGCACGGCCAGACCCGATCCGCAGCGCTCCGAGCCTGCCGGGCTCCTGCCCAGCCGCGCTCCGAAGTCGGCCGCGTTCCTGGCCCGGCCGCTCTCTGCCCAGCCGTTCTCGCGAGCCGGCCGCGCTCCTGGCCCAGCAGTCGCCACTGGTCCAGTCGCCCGTGCTGCCCGTCGCCGCGCCACCGGCTGACCGAAGCCGTCATCGCCGCGGCGTTGCGTGCCGTAGGCGGATGCCGCTGTAGCCGACTGTGCTGGTGATCACCGCGTCCCGGTAGGGCCAGAGGTTGTTCAGCACCCGCAGCTGGATGCCGGCTTCCTCATTCATGCTGCCGCGGCAGATCGCCGACCGGTTCCGCCGGTCCCCGTGGCGCCACTGGCCGCGTTGCCACGTGCGCGTTCGGCTCAGGTGTGCCGATCGGCTCGATCTCGGCTGCCGCCAGCCGAGAGTGAACAGCCGCACGGTGCGCATCATGTCCAGCCAGCCGTATTCGAAGGCGTGTACGCGATTGCCGCCGCCGGGACCGATGATCCGCTCCGATCCTCGTCGGTCGTCGACGCGACCACCCACGCCATCGCCCGGGGACAGTGGCGCGGAAACCAGTAGTCCGGTGACCGTGCCGCGTCCACCGCCCAGACGTAGGACGTGCCGGACCGGGCCGTCGGCGCTACGTGGTGGCACGAAGTGCGTGATTGTCGGGTCTTCGGAGAAGTACAGCACCTGGCCGGGTTCCGGTCGCATGCCCGCGTTCGTATCCGCTCGATTGTCTCCTTTCAGTAAGCCGTTCAGCGCACTCCTCTCGGCCGGAACTGGATGCTGATGCGGGGACCGACCTGCCGGGTCGTCTTCGGTATCGCGTGTTCCCAGGTCCGTTGGCAGGACCCGCCCATGACGATCAGGTCACCGTGGCCCAACGCATACCGGTGACTACCGCCGCCACCGCCACGAGGCCGCAGCATCAATGCCCGTGGCGCACCGATCGACACGATCGCGACCATCGTGTCCTCCGTGTCGCCCCTGCCGATCCGGTCGCCGTGCCACGCCACGCTGTCTCGCCCGTCCCGGTACAGGCACAAACCGGCGGTGCGGAACGGCTCGCCGAGTTCGACCGCGTAATGGCTGCTCAACGCGTCCCGCGCGGTGTCCAGGACGGGATGGGGTAACGACTCGTCCTCGCCGTAGTAGGACAGCAGGCGGGGCACGGCGACCACCCGGTCGTACATCCGCCGCCGCTCGGCCTGCCACGGCACCCCGTCGGCCAGTGTCTCGAACAGCGCGTCCGCGCCGGTCAGCCAGCCGGGTAACACATCGACCCAGGCACCGGCACCCAGCGTGGTGCGCGTGAGGGCGTCGAGCGGCCCGACGCCGACCTCGTCGGTCGAGTCGAGTAGGGAGGCCTGCAGCGTTACCGATGACATACCACTGACCATACTCGAACATACGTTCGATCGCCGCGTACGTCATCCTAAGGTGTGACCACCGCCGACCCGGCGCGCTCACCGGCCCGGCGGACCCGCAGGGCCGATGCGCGCCGCAACTACGAACTGCTGCTGCTCGCGGCCAGGGAAGTCTTCGCCGAGCAGGGTTCCGGCGCGCCGCTCGAAGTGGTCGCGCGCCGCGCGGGCGTCGGGAACGCGACCATGTACCGGCACTTCGCGGCACGCCACGAGCTGGTGATCGCGGTGTACGCCGACGAGGTCGCGGCACTCTGCGCGCGAGCGGGCGCCCTGGCCACCGAACTGCCGCCCGAGGACGCGTTGTTCGGCTGGCTGCGCGGTGTGATCGACCATCTCGCCACCAAACGGGACGTGGCCATCGTGCTGACCGACGAGCGGCACGGCCCGCGTTCGCCGCTGTTCGACCGCTGGTACCACGCGATGCTCGGCACCACGTCGGCCCTGCTCGCCAGGGCCGCGCAGGCAGTACAGCCCGGTCTGCGGGCCGAAGACCTGCTCCTGCTGGCCGCCGGCATCGCCCTGACCGGCACGGACAGTGCCCGCCACGACCGCCTGCTGGCCGCGATGCGCCACGGCATCACCATTCAGGCCGACTGAATCATTCAGGCCGACTGACGCAGCACCAGTTCCGTCGGCAGCGTCATCGTCGGCTCCACGTCCTCGCCGGCCACCAGCCGCAGCAACTGCGTTGCCATCTGCCTGCCGATCTCCAGTATCGGCTGTCGGACCGTGGTCAGCGGGGGATCGGTGTACTGGGCCAGCGCGATGTCGTCGAACCCGACCACGGCCACGTCGTCCGGCACTCGTCGACCGGTCGCGCGCAGGGCCTTGAGCGCGCCTTCCGCCATCAGGTCGGACGCCGCGAAGACGGCGTCCAGCTTCGGATTCTCGGCCAGGAGCTGGTGCATCGCCGTGACACCCGAGCCGAGTGTGAAGTCGCCGACCGCGATGCTGGGCCGCCGGGCCGAGTCGCGCAGCGCCTCCTGATAGCCGGCCAGCCGGTCGATGCCGCCGATCATGTCCTGCGGTCCCGCGATCGTGGCCACGCGGGTCCGACCGCCGGTCAGCAGGTGCCGCACGGCCGTCGCCGCGCCGCCGAGGTTGTCCACACCGACATAGGGCAGCGACGTCGACCCGAGTGGACGTTCGTTGCACACCACGGGAATCCCGATCCTGGACAACGCGGCCGGCAGCGGATCGGCGCCGTGCAGCGAGGCCAGCAGCACACCGTCCACATGGTGCGCCGCGACGGACCGTTCGATCCTGGCATGGCTGGCGGGCGATCCGGCCAACAACAGCACGAGCTGCTTGTCCGCCTGCTCCAGTACCTGGCTGATCCCATTGACCACACCGGGGAAGAACTGGTCGTCGGAGAACACCCGAGCCGTGGTTTCCGGCAGCACCAGCGCGATCAGGTCGGTCCGCTGGGTGACCAGCGTGCGCGCCGCGTGGTTGGGCACGTAGCCCAGTTCGTCGATGGCCTTGCGCACGGCGTCCTCACTGGACGCGGTCACCGCCATCCCGTTCACCACTCTGGACACCGTCGCCCTGGACACCCCTGCCCGTGCGGCCACACTCTCCAGAGTGGGCCTACCCGCAGCCCGACTCACACGAGCCCTCCGTGTCGACCTTCGCGCTCGCTGAGAGCGCTCTTTAGCCGAAGACTAAGGGTTACCGGCGAAATTTGCATAACACTTTCCGGCGAGTTGCGGAACCGGGCCGACCTGGTCTGAATCGGTTGTGATGACCTTGACGTGCGAGCTTACCCGGTCGCGCCGATCTTGTTGATGTCCGGCGTTTCCAGCACCCGTTTCGGCGTGCCGTGCGCCGCCACCTCGATCATGGCGCGACCCATCACTTCGGTCGTCGTGAAGTGGCGCGGGAACAACCGGCGCAGCATCGGGAACAACGGCCCGGACGCTCGATAGATGGCCGCGTAGAGCCGGGTTTTCGACCTGACACCGTGCATCGGCTGGATGAAGCCGGGCCGGAACATGAAAGAACGCAGCGGCAGTGCCAGCAGTGCGTTCTCGGTGGCGCCCTTGACCCGCGCCCACATCATCCTGCCGTGCTCCGAACTGTCCGTGCCCTGACCGGACACGTAGACGAACGTCAGATCGGACAACTGTCGCACCACGGCCAACGTGAGGTCGTAGGTGATCCGCCGGTAGTCGGCCTCCCGCATCCCGGCTGCCGAGACGCCGACGCAGAAGAAGCACGCGTCGTAGCCTGCGAGGTCGTCGGGGGAGAGGTCGGACAGGTCCGGCCGGACCACCTCGCGCAGCTTGGCGTGCTGCCGGCCGACGGGCGTCCGGCCGACCGCGAGGACCTGCTCGACCCGCTCGTCGCGCAGGCACTCCAGCAGCACACCCTGGCCGACCATGCCGGTCGCGCCGAACAAGAGCACCTTCATGGTCGACACCCTGGCATGATGCGGGCGATGACGGTCGACGACGAGCCGTGGGAGCCGGCGGTACGGCTCACCGAGCAGGGCGACACGCGGGTGATCGGCCTGCGTGCCGTCCAGTTCGCGGTGGACGTCCTGCTGGTGCAGGTCGTCGCCGTCGCGCTGGCCGCAGTGGTCGCGCTGGTCGGTGTGCGGCTGATGCTGGGCAGTGGCCGCTCGCTGATCGCGACGTTCGTGTTCGTGCTGGTCTGGTTGTGGCTCAGCCTGTTCGGCTGGGTGCTGGTCACGGTGTTGTGGCCTGCCGTGCACGAGGGCCGGACGCCGGCCATGCGGTGGTTCCGGCTGCGCGTGGTGACGCTGGAGGGCGACGTGCCACGACCGGCCGCGCTGGTCATGCGTTGCGTGTTGACTCTCGTCGACGGATTCCCGTTCGGCCTGGTCGGGCTCGTGATCATGGCCAACAGCAGGCGTCAGCAGCGGCTGGGCGACATCGTCGCGGGCACACTTGTCGTGCGGGACCGCCGCTGATCGCGGGATGATGTGGTGTGCGAGCGGGAGACTGGTGGCGTGGCCACGGCAGGCGGCGGCAGACGTTCTTCGCCGTCATCGCGATTCTGGTGCTGGCCCTGGTCGGCTTCGTCGGGGTGCGGCTGAGTGGCGGCAACAGCGATCCGACCACCGGCACGCCGTCCCAGGCGCAACAGGGTCCGGTGCTGCTGGTGCCCGGCTACGGTGGCAACGCGGGCTCGCTGACCGGGCTGGCGGCTCGGCTCCGCGCGGCAGGCCGGACCGCGACCGTGGTGGCACTGCCCGGGGACGGCACCGGTGACCTGCTGGCCCAGGTGGCCGCGCTGAACAGCGCCGTGAACAGTGCGTTGGCCGGTGGCGCGCCGTCGGTGGACGTGATCGGCTACTCGGCCGGTGGCCTGGTGACCCGGCTGTGGGTCGCCCAGGATGCCGGCCAGGCGCGGGTGCGGCGGGTGGTCACGCTCGGCTCACCGCTGCACGGCACGCAGGTCGCCGCCGCCGGCAGCGCGCTGGTGCCCGGCGTGTGCCCGTTGGCGTGTCAGCAGCTCGTCCCGAGTTCGCCGCTGCTGCGCAGGGTGGACGCCCAGCCGCTGCCGGCCGGTCTGCCGTGGCTGTCGCTGTGGACCGACGACGACCAGACCGTCATTCCGCCCGATTCGGCGCGGCTGGCCGGTGCGGTGAACGTGCCGTTGCAGCAGATCTGCCCGGCGCTGCGCGTGTCGCATTCGGAACTGCCGTCCGCGCCGCTGGTCACCGGGATCGTCCTGACCGCGTTGAACGGCCCGACGCTGGCCGCGCCGACGCCGAGCCAGTGCTCGGCGTTGACGGCGTCGGGCCGGCGTTAGCTGGTGATGTCCTTGCTGGTCAGGTTCGCCCAGGCGGCACCGAAGAACACCAGGATGTAGGCGCCCTGCACGAGCATTCCCTTGTCGATGTTGCCCCAGAAGATCGGTACCCGGAAGAAGTCGATCCAGGACAGCCAGTAGTTGCTCGGCAGGTACGGCTTCACGATCGCGGCCGCGTCCAGCGTGGTCAGCACCTCGCTGGTGATCAGGATGGCGAGCGTGCCCAGTGCCGCGCCGAGCCCGGAGTCGCTGACGGTGGACAGGAACAGCGCGATCACGCCGACACCGATCATGCAGAGCACGATGTAGCCGATCGCGGCCAGCAGCCGGGCCACCAGTTCCACCGGGGTCAGCGTGACGCCGGACAGCGATGTCACGCCGCCCGGCTGGCCGACCGCTGCCGCCTCACCGAAGCCGAACAGCCCGCCGCCGACCAGGAACGACGTCACCACGACCAGCACGATGACCACGATGATGAACACCGCGATGCCCAGCAGTTTGGCCATCAGCAGCCGGGTTCTGGCCACCGGCCGGATCAGCAGGTAGCGCAGGGTGCCGTTGGCGGCCTCACCGGCCACCGAGTCGCCTGCGAACATGGCGACCGCGATCGGCAGGAAGATAGGCAGCACCAGTGCGAGCGCCGCGGCCGGGAACAGTGCGCCGTCGTTCTCCACGGCGGACAGGAACGCGGCGCCCTGGCCGGGCGGTGGCGTGAGGTGGGTGGTGGCCAGGAAGACGGCCACGACGGCCGGCAGCCCGCACAGCAGCAGCACGCTGACCCACACCCGGGGCCGCAGGAACAAGGTGCGCAGTTCGACCCGGATCATGCCGACTCACCGCCCTGCCGCTGCGCGCCACCGACATAGTCCACGGGTGTGATGACGTTGTTGATGCCGTTGGGCTGATCAGGCACGGCGCCCAGTCGCGCGACGGGTGGGCCGACCCGGTCGCTGCCGTCCCCGGTCACGTCCAGCACCACCTGTTCCAGCGTCCGCCGCTGTTCGGCTATCTCCCGCACGCGCACCCCACCGGCCACCAGCCGCGAGTTCAGTTCGGCGGGATCGACAGCTCGGACCACCAGTCTGCTGCCCTCCCGCCACTCCACCTGACCGTTCAGCATCGCCACCGCGGCCGCCGGATCGTGCGTGTCCACGACCACTCGACCGGTCGGCGCGTGCAGTGTGGCCAGGCTCTCCTGGAGCACGAGCCTGCCCCGGTCCACGATGCCGACCCGGTCACACAGTTCGTCCACTTCGGACAGCAGGTGGCTGGACAGGAACACCGTCGTGCCGGCCTTGTTCAGTGCCACCAACAGCTCCCGGATCTCCCGGATGCCCCTGGGGTCCAGGCCGTTGGTCGGCTCGTCCAGGATCAGCAGCCTAGGCCTGCGCAGGATCGCGGCGGCAAGGCCGAGCCGCTGGCGCATGCCGAGCGAGTACGCGCGTACCGGTCGCCGGTCGATCCCGGCCAGGCCGACGGCTGCCAGTGCTTCCTCGATCCGCCGTTTCCGATCCCGGCTGTTGCCCACTCTCGGGCCGGCCTTGTCCATGATGGACAGGTTGCCGCGGCCGGACAGGTGCGGGATCGCGGCGGGTCCCTCCACCAGCGCGCCGATCGAGGGCAGTACGTCCCTGACCTTTCTGGGCACCGGTCGGCCGAGTACCTCGATCTCGCCGCTGGTCGGGTAGACCAGCCCGAGCAGCATCCGGACGAGTGTGGTCTTGCCCGATCCGTTGG
>DASUJK010000004.1:0-15121 GCA_036279295.1 Pseudonocardiaceae bacterium
TCGGTCGGTGGCCACCCGGCGCGCGGCAAGACCAGGTGGCACACCGGGTGACTCGACGAAGCCGACATCCACTTCGCCCGCCCGCACCAGTTCCGCGACCCGGTCGGAGTTGGTCACCTGAAGTGCCACGTACAACGTCGGCTCCTGGCGGCGCAGCTCGCCGATCCAGGCCGGTGCCAGGTATTCCGCGACGGTCATGCTGGCCGCGATCCGCAGTTCGGCGTCCCGCTGGGCGCGCAGCGCGTCGGTGCCGGTGACCAGCGCGTCCAGTTCGTCCAGCACCCGCCTGGCCCAGCCGGCCACCACGGTGCCGGCCGGGGTGAGCGCCGAGCCACGCCGCGTCCGGTCCACCAGGGTCAGCCCGAGCCTGCGTTCCAGCGTGGCGAGGCGTTTGCTGGCCGACGGCTGGGCGATCCGCAGTCGGGTGGCCGCCCGGCCGAGGCTGCCCAGCTCGCCGATCAGCACCAACAGGCGCAGCGACTCCACATCCGGCGCGCTACTCATAACTCCAGGGTATGACCCGATGTCGATCTGCCGCCTACCGAAGCATCCGATCGGCGCGCAGTGTCATGGTCATGACCAGCGATGTCCGCACCCCACCGGCCCGCCCGGTACCGCTGGCGCCGGACCGCGCCATGCTGCCCGGCATCGCACTCACCGTGCTCGGGATCACCTTGTCCTACGCCGTGACCAGGGCCGTGCCCGCCGTGAGCGCGCTGACGGCGGCCGTGGTGCTCGGGGTCGTGGTCAACCACCTGCCCGGCCTGCCGGCGACCGTACGGCCCGGTCTGACGTGGGTCACCCGGATGCTGCTGCGTGGCGGGGTCGTCCTGCTCGGGCTGCAACTGGCCGTGCCGCAGCTGGTCCGGCTGGGTGGCGGGACCGTGCTGGCCGTCGTGGTCACGGTGGCCACCGGATTCCTCGGCACGCTGGGCATCGGCAGGCTGCTGCGGGTGCCGCGTGGCCTCGCGCTGCTGGTCGCCACCGGGTTCTCCATCTGCGGCGCGTCCGCGATCGCCGCGATGGAGGGCGTCACGGACCGGCAGGACGAGGACGTGGCCACCGGCGTCGCGCTGGTCACGCTGTACGGCGGGCTGGCGATCGCGCTGGTGCCCACGATCGGCGGCTGGCTCGGGCTGCACGGCGTCGGGCTGGGCAAGTGGGCCGGTCTGTCCGTGCACGAGGTGGCCCAGGTGGTCGCGGCGGCGACACCCGCCGGTCCGGCAGCGGTGGCCGCCGCCGTCGTGGTCAAGCTGAGCAGGGTCGTGCTGCTGGCGCCGATGGTGGCCGCCGTCGGGCTGGTCGAGCGCCGCCGCAGGCCCGTACCCGGTGGTCGGCGGCCACCCGTCGTGCCGTTGTTCGTGATCGGCTTCCTGGTGATGATCGCCGTACGCAGCAGCGGTCTACTGCCGGCCGGCGTGCTCACCGTGACGAGCACGGCGACCACACTCCTGTTGGCCGGCGCGCTGTTCGGTCTCGGCACCACAGTGCGGATTCCGACGCTGATCCGCACCGGCCCGAAAGCCCTGTTGCTCGGGCTGGCGTCCACCGTGCTGGTGGCGACCGTCGCGTTCGGGGCGCTGCACGTCCTCGGTTAGGCGGACCAGGAATCCGGCGGTTCGACGAACGCCCTGGCCAGTTCCGCGCTCAGCGTCATCGCCCTGGTGGCCCACGTCATGCTGGCGCCCGCCATGCCACACGTCGGCGTCGGCACGGCCAGCTCGGCCAGCCGGCTTCTGTTGAACCCCAGGCGATCCACCAGCGCCAACGCGGGTTTCGCCAGCTCGTGCAAGGTGACCGGATCGGCCGGGTCCACTGACGGCACCAGCCCGAGGAACAGGGCGACACCGGAGTCCCACGTGTCGCCGAGCTCGTCCCAGTACGCGTTCGACGCGCCGTCCAACCTGGTCGCGTCGAACGACACGGCATCGGCACCGGCGGCCCGGAACAGGCCCAGCGGCGGGCGATCGGCACAGCAGTGCACGACGACCGGCTGGCCGGACGCCTCCCGCGCGGCCTCGATCACCTCACGCAGCACGTCCCGCGCTTCCGGCTCCTCGACCGGGGGCACCATCGTCAGGCCGGACGGGCTGGGCAGGCCGCCGGCCAGCACCGTGGGCAGGGTCGGCTCGTCCAGCTGCACGAGCACGTCGGCGCCGGTCCGGACGGCCACCTCGGCGACGTGCTGGGCCAGGCCCTCGGCCAGGGACGCGGTGAACTCCCGCAGCGCGCCGGGATCGGTCAGCACCCGGTGGCCCCTGGCCAGCTCGATGCCGGCCATCAACGTCCACGGACCGGTCAGCTGGATCTTCAGCAGCGGCGGACGCCTGCCGGTGGCGTCCAGCACCTCCTGCATCGCGTCCATGTCCCTGGCCAGCAGATCCCTGGCCCGCCGCAGGTCGTGGCCCGGGTGCGCGGTGACGCGGTACCCGGACGGCACCAGCTCGACCGGCAGGTCGATCAGCACCGCGGCGGCACGGCCGATCATGTCGGCACCGACCATCCTGGCCGGCAGCTCGGGCAGGTACGGCAGGTTCGGCAGTTCACCGAGCACCACCCTGGTGGCCTCGACCGGGTCGGTTCCCGGCATCGATCCGATCGCGGTGGCCGTCTCGGACGGCCAGGACTTCATGGGCACGCGGCACAGCCTGTCACCCGGCGGCACAGGTATCGAATCGGTACGAAACCGCCGAACAGGGCGTTGCCCGCGAACCACCACGCCGGTAACTTGACGTGGCCATGCCGGTCGAGCCGGTGGACGGAGGAACGCGCCGATGCCCGTCAAGCACATCCGGATCGACAATCGCCTGATCCACGGCCAGGTCACAGTGGCCTGGGTGGGCAGAATCGGTGCCAATCACCTGATCGTGGCCAACGACGACGTGGCCGCGGACGAGTTCCAGCGGGTGCTGCTGCCGCAGGCCGCCAGGGGTGTGCGCACGTCGGTGCTCGGCATCGCGGCCACCGTGGCCTACTGTACGAGCGAAGCGGCGGCTGCCGACCAGATCATGATCCTCGCCAAGTTCCCCGGCGACGCGCTGCGGCTGCTCACCGACGGGGTCACGGCGGCCGAGGTCAACGTGGGCAACCAGGCGCCGCGGCCGGGCACCAAGTTCACCATGGTGACGCGGTCCATCTCGGTCACCGAGCAGGACGCCAAGGACTACCGCCGGATCGCCGAACTGGCCGGACACCTGGGCTGCCAGATGATGCCGAACGACAAGGCGGACGACTTCCTTCGCCTGCTGGTCAAGAAAAAACTCTGACCTGATACGCGTCGAGCGCAGCCCGTGGCCGATTAGCGGCAACGGGCCGCTAGACTGTCAATTATTGACGGATTTGTGGATGACATGCCGATAACATCCAACTTCCGGACCCTTGACTGATCGGATACCGATGTTAATCTGCCGTGATATTTACATCACTGGTCTAGTCCAACCGGGGAAAGCTGGGCGCACATGCTGCTGACCGCTGTCGTGCTCACAGTGTGGGCCGTCTTCTGCGTATACGACATGCTCGGCCCGACACTGATCTACGCGAGCCGACCACTCATCGCCGGCACGGTGGCCGGCCTGATCATCGGCGACGTCACGCTCGGTATGGCCATCGGTGCGACCATGGAACTGGCCGCACTGGGTGTCTACACCTATGGTGGTGCGTCCATTCCGGACTACACGACAGGTGCCATCGTGGGCACCGCGCTGGCCCACGCCAGCAGCGGCACGTTCAGCCACCAGGTCGCATTCGGGCTCGCCCTGGGTATTCCGGCCGCCGTTCTGCTGATCTCGCTCGACCCGGTCGGCCGATTCCTGCCGACGTTCTGGATACACAGAGCGGACGTCGCAGCCGTGCAGGCCAGAACACGGGAATTGACCGTGCTCCAGTGGACGGCGTTCATCCCGTGGGCCGCTGTCCGCGCGGTGCCGACGTTCATCGGTGTCTACTACAGCAGTGAAGTGGCGAAGATCGAGAACGGCATTCCCGGCTGGTTCACCAATGGAATGACGCTTGTCGGCGCGATCCTGCCAGCCGTCGGTTTCGCCATGCTGCTGAAAATGCTGCCGGTCGCCAAATACTGGTACATGCTGCTGATCGGTTATGTGCTCTACGGCTATCTACAGGTTCCGCTGCTCGGCGTCGCGCTGTTCGGCCTCGCGATCGCGATCATCTTCGTCACCCTGAAGCCACCCGAGTCGACCAACACGCCGAAGGAGGGGGAGCCAGCCAATGTCTGACACCACACTCACCCCCGAGGTCGAGGAAACCGCCCCGCTCGGGCTGCCAAGGCGGGTGCTCAACAGGTCGTTCTGGCGTTTCTTCTGGTCGTTCCAGATCTCCTGGAACTACGAGCGGATGCAGGCACTCGGGTTCTGCTGGGCGATCATCCCGGTGCTGCGCCACCTGCACCGCGACGACACCGATTTCGCCGATGCGATGCAGCGACACCTTGCGTTCTTCAACACCTCGCCGGTGGTCGGCGGACCGTTCATCCTGGGCAGCACGATCGCCATGGAGGAGGGCGGTTCCGCGGCGTCGGCGGACGGCGTGAAGGTCGCCATGATGGGGCCGCTGGCCGGTATCGGTGACGCGGTGACCTACGTGGTCTACAACAGCATCATCTTCACGCTGGGCGCCAACTGGGCGTTGCAGGGCAAGATCATCGGCCCGATCTTCGTCGCGGTGCTGGTCCTGGTCCCGTATTTCCTGGTGCGCCGCTGGCAGTTCAACTTCGGCTACCGGCAGGGCAGGGCGCTGATCACCCGGCTGGCGTCCGGCGCGCTGGCCAAGGTCAACGAGGGCGCGATCATCCTGGCGATGATCGTGTTCGGCGGGTTCATCCCGAGCATCGTCAAGATCGTGACGACGCTGTCCTACCACGGCACGGCCACGGTCGGCGGCAAAGCGGCACCGCCGCAGCTGGTGCAGACGCAGCTGGACGGTGTGCTGCCGTTCCTGCTCCCGGTGGCGCTGACCGCGTTGATCTACTTCCTGCTGAAGAAGTTCAACCTGCACCCGATCTGGGCGATCGTGATCGTCTTCGCGATCGGCCTGACCCTCGGTGGCCTCGGCTGGTTCACCAACGCGCTGCCCGCTCCCCCCGCCGCCGGATGAGCCCGGTTCCCGTCATCCTGGTCGGGCACGGCGGGTTTCCGGCCGGGGTCCTGGACGCCGTGGAGATGATCCTCGGCGTCCAGGAGCACGTGGGCGCCGTGTCGCTGCCGCCGGAGGGCAGCACGGAACTGGTCGCCGAGCAGGTCACCGCGGTGGTCGACCGGCTCGACGCCAGCGACGGCGTGCTCGTGCTCGCTGACCTGATGGGCGGCAGCCCGGCCAACGCGGTCGGGCTGCTCGCCCTGCGCGACCCCCGGCTGCACCTGGTGTCCGGGCTGAACCTGCCGATGGCGCTCGAAGTCCTGACCAGCGTCGCCGAGACAGCGGCCGAACTTGTTGCCGTCGCCGAATCCGCAGGCCGGGACGGTGTTGTCGACGTGGCTACCCGGTTGCGTGCCGCGATGGGTCAGCCGGAGGAGCCGGGTACGTGATGATGTCGTCATGACGCTGCGCTATTCGGCGACCACGGTCGACGTGACACCACCGGTCGGCGGACCCATGGCCGGCTACGTGGCGCGGGGAACCGAGCCCGCCGTCGACGTGCACGACCGGCTGACCGCGAGCCTGTTGTGGCTGTCCACCGAGGACGGCCCGTCGACCTGCTGGGTCGCGGTCGACACCATCGGGCTGGACGTGTCGACGGCCACCCGGATCCGCGCGGGGGTCGCCGGGCAACTGGGCATGTCGGCCGACTCGGTGCTGGTCTGCTGTTCACACACGCACTCCGGGCCGGCCACGTGGTTCCGGCCCGTGGTCCCCGGTGGTTGCGCCGACGAGGCCGCCATCGAACGGCTGGTCACCGACATCACCCGGGGCGCTGCCCGGCTGCCCGCCACCGAGGCGCCCGCCACCGCGGGCTGGGCCACCGTGGCCGACGCCGGGGTGGGCGCCAACCGGTACGACCCGTCCGGCCCGCACGACGCCAGTGCCGGTGTGCTGACCCTGCGGGACGCGGACGGTGCCGTGGTCGCGGTGTTGGCCGACTACGCGTGTCACCCGACCGTGCTCGACCACCGGAACCTGGCCTACTCCGCCGACTATCCGGCTGCCGCACGGCGGGTCCTGCGGGCCGGACTGGCCGCGACGGAGGACGTGGAAACCCCGCCCGTGGTGGTGTTCCTGCAGGGCGCGGCCGGTGACGTGAGCACCAGGTTCACCCGCCGTGGATCGACGTTCGACGAGGCCGACCGGCAGGGCGGCATGCTCGCCGGCGCGTTGTTGCGTGGCACGTTGGCCGGCGAGACCGTGTTCGGGGACGCGGTGCCGGTGGTGCTGCGTGGTGAGTGCACGGTGCCGGTCCGGACAATGCCGGCGTTGACAGCGGAAACCCTTGCGGTGACTGAAGAATCGTGGACCGACGCGCCCGCCGACCGGATCGCGCGCACCCGGCAGGAAGGCGCGGTCATGCAGGCCGCGTTGGCGGCCGCCGAACTGCCGGCCGAGATGGTGCTGCCGATCAGCGTGGTCGCGTTCGGTGACGTGGCCTGGGCGCACCTGCCGGTCGAGCCGTTCACCTGTTTCGGCGAGCGGATCAGGGCGGGCAGCCCGTTCCGGCACACCAGGATCGTCGGCTACACGGACGGCTATTTCGGTTACCTGGCCGACGACACGGCGCATCGGGACGGTCGGTACGAGGCGCTGTGCAGCCTGTTCGGCCCGGACGCCGGCAACGTGGTGGCCGAAGCCACCATTGAGCTGTTGGGCCGGGCGCGAATCTAGGGTGGGGACATGACAACCAGTGTCCTGCCCACCGAAGCCGACGTGGCGGCGGCCGCGTCCCGGATCCTGCCCCATGCCCGCCGCACGCCGCTGCTGGACGTGACCGTGGCCGGGCGCAGGGTGATCTTCAAGCTGGAGCACCTGCAGCGCACCGGGTCGTTCAAGCTGCGCGGTGCGCTGAACGCGCTGCTCGCCGGGCCGGCGCCGGAACTGGTGGTCACGGCATCCGGTGGCAACCATGGGTTGGCCGTCGCCTGCGCTGCCCGGCTGCTCGGGCTGCCGGCCGTGGTCTACGTGCCGGAGACGGTGCCGGCCGGCAAGGCGCGCCGGATCGAGGCGGAGGGCGCCAAGCTGGTCCGGCACGGCGCGGTGTACTCCGAAGCGGCAGCGGCGGCGCAGGCGGCGACCGGGCCGGGTGCCCGCTACCTGCCGGCGTACGAGGACGCGGCGGTGATCGCGGGCCAGGGCACGGTGGCCGCCGAGGTGGTCGCCGACCGGCCGGACGTGGACACGTTCGTCGTCGCGGTCGGCGGCGGTGGGCTGGGCGCCGGCACGGTGGTCGGTGGCGCGGGCCGGACCGTGGTGGCCGTCGAGCCGGAGCACTGCTGCTGCCTGCACGAGGCCATCACGGCCGGCGAACCGGTGGACGTGGTGGTCGACTCGGTGGCCGCGTCGGCGTTGGGCGCCACCCGGGTCGGCACCCTGCCGTTCGAGCTGCTGCGCGAGTCGCCGTCCGTGCTGGTCAGCGATGCCCAGCTGCTGGCCGCGCGGGACCAGCTGTGGGAGGAGTTCCGGCTGGCCGTGGAACCGGCGGCGGCGGCCCCGTTCGCCGCACTGCTGGCTGGTCAGGTACCCGGCGATCTGCCCTGCGTGATCGTCTGCGGCGCCAACACCGACTGGACACCAGCCTGACGATCAACGCCGTTGGTGAACGACCTGTGAGACCTGGTCAGTGTGTGCTGGCGATGGTGGCGCTGGCCAGGACGAGGTCGCCTGCCGCGTCGGGCTGGTAGAGCACCGCGGTCTGGCCCGGGGCGACACCGCGCAGCGGCTCGGTCAGCCGGATCACCACGTCGTCGCCACTGATCGTGGCCCTGGCCGACGCCAGGCCGCCGTGGGCGCGGACCTGGACCGCGCAGTCGAGCTCGGCCAGCGGAGTACCGGACGGCCACACCGGGCGGATGCCGATGATCTCCGTGATGGCCAGCCGGTCGGCCGACCCGACCCGGACGTCACCGGTGACCGGCTCCAGCGACAGGACGTAGCGCGGCCTGCCGTCCGTGGCCGGTGCGTCGATGCCAAGACCGTGCCGCTGGCCGACGGTGAACCCGTGCACGCCGTCGTGCGCACCGAGGACCCGGCCGGTCTCGTCGTCCACCAGTGATCCGGCCCGCACGCCGATCTTGTCGGTCAGGAACGTCCTGGTGTCGCCGTCGGGAATGAAGCAGATGTCGTGGCTGTCCGGCTTCTCGGCCACCGCCAACCCACGGGCCGCAGCCTCCGCCCGGACGGCCGACTTGGTCGAGTCACCCAACGGGAACATCGCGTTGCGCAGCTGGTCGGCCCGCAGTGACGCCAGCACGTACGACTGGTCCTTCGCGTCGTCCGCACTGCGGCGCAGGCTGGGCACGCCATCCGCAATGGACAGTCGGGCGTAGTGCCCCGTGCACACCGCGTCGAAGCCGAGACCGACCGCCTTGTCCAGCAGGGCGGCGAACTTGATCCGCTCGTTGCACCGCACACACGGGTTCGGCGTGCGGCCCGCCGCGTACTCGGCGACGAAGTCCTCGATCACGTCCTCGGTGAACCGCTCCGCGAAATCCCACACGTAGAACGGGATACCGAGCACATCGGCCGCCCTGCGCGCGTCCCGCGCGTCCTCGACCGTGCAGCAGCCCCGCGCACCGGTCCGCAGCGTGCCCGGCTTCGCGGACAGCGCCAGGTGCACGCCGACCACCTCGTGCCCGCACTCGACCGCCCGCGCCGCGGCCACGGCGGAGTCCACGCCACCGCTCATCGCGGCAAGCACCCGCATCGTCAGACCTCCACCTGGTTACCGGCCGCCGCTGCCCGCGCCGACCGCCGCGCGCCGGCAAGACCGGCACTGCGCGCCCTGGTCACCACGGCACCGATCACGTCGGCCACCGCTGCCACGTCGGCGTCGGTACTGGTGTGGCCGAGCGAGAACCGGAGCGACCCGCGAGCGGCCGTCGGGTCGGCGCCCATGGCCAGCAGCACGTGGCTCGGCTGCGCGACACCCGCTGTGCACGCCGAGCCGGTCGAGCACTCGATTCCGTTGGCGTCCAACAACATCAGCAAGCTGTCGCCCTCACAGCCGGGGAACGTCAGGTGAGCGTTGCCGGGCAGCCGGGACGGTCCACCGGCCACCGTCGACGACCCGGGATCACCGTTGAGCACCGCGTCCGGGACCACGCTCAACACGGCACGGACCAGCTCGTCGCGCAGGTCGGCCAGTGCTTTGCCACGCTGGTCCAGTTCGGTCACGGCGGCACGCACGGCCGTGGCGAACGCGATCACGGCCGGCACGTCCAGTGTGCCGGACCGGACGTCCCGCTCCTGGCCGCCGCCGTGCAGCAGCGGTGTGCACTCAGCGTCCCTGGCCAGCAGCAACGCGCCGATCCCGTACGGCCCACCCAGCTTGTGGCCGCTGACGGTGAGCGCGTCGGCACCGCTGGCCGCGAAGTCGACCGGTATCGCACCGACCGCCTGCACGGCGTCGGTGTGCAGCGGAATGCCGTACTCGGCGCACGCCCTGGCCAGTTCGTGCACCGGGTTCACGGTGCCGACCTCGTTGTTCGCCCACATCACGCTGACCAGCGCGACCGAATCGGGGTCCTCGGCGATGGCGGCGCGCACCGTGTCCTCGTGCACCCGGCCGAAGCCGTCCACGTCCAGCCACGTCACCGCGGCGCCGTCCCGGTCGGCCAGCCACTGCACGGCGTCCAGCACCGCGTGGTGCTCCACCGAGGACGCGAGCACCCTGCGTCGACCAGGCTTGGCATCCCGGCGGGCCCAGTAGGTGCCCTTGACCGCGAGGTTGTCACTTTCCGTGCCGCCTGCGGTGAAGATCACCTCGGACGGCCGGGCGCCCAGGGCGTCGGCGATGTCCTCCCGGGCCTCCTCGACGGCCCGCCGAGCGCGGCGGCCGGAGGTGTGCACGGCAGAGGCGTTGCCCACGCTGGACAAAGCCTTGCTCATCGCAGCCACGGCCTCCGGCAGCATCGGTGTGGTCGCGGCGTGGTCGAGGTACACCATCGGTTCTTCAGCGTAGCCGCCCCGCGGTGCGACCGGCCGCCACCATCGCCCCGAACAGGGCGACACCACACATCGCGACGTCGAACGCGAACACCGGCACGGACGGCCGGATGGTCGAGCCGAGTGCGTTGATCAGCACGCCACCCACTCCGACCAGCAGAACGGTGCCCAGCATGTCCGCGAGCTGCACGGCCGAGCTGTTGAAGCCCCGCTCGTGCTCGGGTGACAGGTCCAACAGCAGCACTGAGATGCTGGACACACCAAG
This sequence comes from Pseudonocardiaceae bacterium, assembly GCA_036279295.1. Taxonomy (GTDB): domain Bacteria; phylum Actinomycetota; class Actinomycetes; order Mycobacteriales; family Pseudonocardiaceae; genus DATEPR01. The sequence goes on from DASUJK010000004.1 coordinate 10,373, forward strand.
GCCCATGCCGGACCCCGCGGTCGCCCACGCGAGGTACGCCAGCCACGCGGGCGCCCACTGCCAGGCGACCAGCGACACCGTGCCAAGACCGATCGCGACCAGCACGAACGCCGCCCGCAGCAGCGTCGTGCGGGACACGCCGGTGTGCCTGCCCTGCCAGGCCGACGCGCCCGCCCAGCCGAGCGCGGACACGGTCAGCGGCAGGCCGGACGCTGCCGGGCCGTAGTGGTGCACCGACGTCAGGGTGAGCGGCAGGTAGGACTCCACCGACGTGAACGCCCCGGCCAGCAGCGCGCGGGACAGCACGACGGCCGGCAGGCCGCGCACGGCCCGGATCGTGCCGTGCGGCAACAACCGGCGCAGCGAGAACCCGAGCAGCACCAGGCCGGCCACTGCGATCGGCACCGCGACCACGTCCAGATGTTGGGCGGCCGCCGTGAACGCGCTCACCCCGATGGCCGCGCCGACACCGGCCAGCAGCACACCCCTGCGCACCGGCCGCCGCTCGGTCGTGACCCGCCTCAGTTGGCGCATCACCGGCACCAGCAGCGGCAGCCCGATCGCCACCAACGGAACCAGGCCCAGGAACACCCAGCGCCAGCCGAACACCTGCGTGACCACCCCGGCCACCGGCGGTCCGACCAGCGACGGCACCACCCAGGCCGCGGCCAGCAGCGCGGACGCGGCCGGTCGGTCCTTCTGCGGGTACACGACCGCGATCACCACGTACACCGAGACGACCTCCGCGCCCGCGCCGAGGCCCTGGATCACCCGGCCCAGCAGCAGCACCAGCATGGTCGGCGCCGTCCCGCCGACCAGCAGGCCGGCCGCGAACAGCAGAATCCCGGCGACCATCGGACCGCCGGGCCCGCGCAGGTCGCAGATCCGGCCGCCTGCCACCGTGCCGACGGCGCTGGCCGCGGTGAACGCCGCGATCGGCCACGCGTACAGCTGGCCGCCGTGCAGGTCGGCGACCAGCGTGGGCAACGCCGTGGCGACACCCATGAACTCGAACGCGATCAGCGTGACGACGAGGACCAGCCCGACGGTCGGTATCCGGTGCTCGCGTGCCCACAGCGTGCTGCGGTAGCGGCCGGCCGGCACCGGCGTCTTCGGGGTCGTGTCTGTCACGGTCCTATCATGCGACCTCCAGCTGGCTGGAGGTCCAGTCAATTCATGCGGTGAGCTCGGCCACCGGATGCGTGACGGCAACCGGCGTATCGCCGAGAGCGCCTGCCGGACAGCCGTGTGCTAGGTGCCGACGATGTCGCCGCTGGTCTCGTCTCTGACCACGAGGCGTTGTGCGGCCCGCACCTCGTGTTCGTCGGTGGCCACCAGCAATGAGTAGTGCCGTCCGGCCGTGTCGGCGGAGGCGTTGCTGACGAGCGGTCTCGGCCGCGACACGCACATTGGGTACGGGTTGTTCGGCAACGACGAGACGGGTCAACCGGTAGCCGATCGGTGGAAGGTGGGTGAACAACGAAACCGGGCCGGTTTCACCATTGTCCAATGGTGAAACCGGCCCGTTCGCCGTCGTGCTCAGCCCTTGCGCTTGGCGACCTCGTCGGTCAGCTGCGGGGCCACCTTGAACAGGTCGCCCACGATGCCGAAGTCGGAGATCTCGAAGATCGGCGCCTCGGCATCCTTGTTCACCGAGATGATCGTCTTCGACGTCTGCATGCCGGCGCGGTGCTGAATGGCGCCGGAAATACCGAGTGCGATGTAGAGCTGCGGCGCGACCGTCTTGCCGGTCTGCCCGACCTGGAACTGGTGCGGGTAGTAGCCGGAGTCGACGGCGGCACGCGAGGCACCGACAGCGGCGCCGAGCACGTCGGCCAGCTTCTCCACGACGGCGAAGTTGTCCGCGCTGCCCACACCACGGCCGCCGGAGACGACCACGGTGGCCTCCGTCAGCTCGGGCCGGTCGCCGCCCACGATCGGCTCGCGGGACAGGATCTTCGTCGAGCGGGCCGCGTCCACCGCCGGCAGTTCCACAGTGGACTGCTCGGCGGCACCGTCGGCGGGCTCGGCGTCGATGGCGCCCGGCCGCACCACGATCACCGGGGTGCCGTGCGTGACCTTCGCCTTGACCGTGTACGCGCCACCGAAGATGGACTGCGTCGTCACGCCTTCACCATCGATGTCGACGGCGTCCACGATCAGCCCGGAGCCCAGCCGGACGGCGAGCCGACCGGCCACCTCCTTGCCCTCCGCGGAACCGGCGACGAGCACAGCGGCCGGGCCGGCCGTGCCCGCGACCGCGGCCAGCGCGTCCACCTTGGGCGTGACCAGGAAACCGGCCGCGTCGTCGGACTCGGCCGCATACACCTTGGCAGCACCGAAACCGGCCAGCGCGTCGTGCACCTTGGCCGCGGTGCCGGGCGCGCCGACCACGACGGCCGACGGCTCGCCGAGCAGCCGGGCGGCGGTCAGCAGCTCACCGGTGACCTTCTTGACCTCGCCGTCGACCTGCTCGACGAGGACCAGAACCTCAGACATGTTCGACTCCTCCTCGTCAGATCAGCTTCTGGGAAACCAGGTACTCGGCGATCTTGGTGCCACCGTCGCCTTCGTCCTCGGACTTCTGGCCACCCGAACGCGGCGGCTTCGGCGTGGACTCGGTCACGGCGGACCATGCGTTGCCGAGGCCGACCTCGCCCGCGTCGATGCCGAGATCGGCGACCGTGACGGTGCGCACCGGCTTCTTCTTGGCGGCCATGATGCCCTTGAATGACGGGTACCTCGGCTCGTTGATCTTCTCGGTGACGCTGACCAGCGCTGGCAGTTCGGCCGCGAGCTGGGTCAGGCCCTCGTCCGCCGTCTCGCGTTCGACCTTGACCGTGGTGCCGTCCAGCTGCACCTTGCGTGCGTGGGTCAACTGGGGCAGGCCGAGCAGTTCCGCGACGATGGCCGGCACCGCGCCAGCCACGCCGTCGGTCGACTCGTTGCCTGCGATCACCAGGTCGACACCGTCGACCGTGCCGATGGCCTTGGCCAACACGTTGGCGGTCTGTAGTACGTCGGCGCCGTGCAGCGCGGGATCAAGGACGTGGATGGCGGCGTCGGCACCCATCGAGAGCGCCTTGCGGATCGCCTCGGTGGTCCGCTCGGGACCGACGCTGACGACCGTCACCTCGCCGCCCTGCGCCTCCTTGATCAGCAGGGCCTCCTCGACGGCGCGCTCGTTGATCTCGTCGAGCACCGCGTCCGCCGCGTCGCGATCCAGCGTGTGGTCGGCGTCGGCGAGCTTGCGCTCGGAGTAGGTGTCGGGCACCTGCTTGACCAGAACGACGATGTTCATGGGCCTCGTTCGACCTCCTGGGAGCTGGCAGCACGGTAGCTGTGGGGTTGGCCCGACCTTGCCATGTCGTGACCTGGTTTGCGAGCGAAGACACCTCGATCCGGAGGTGGCCTACGCCACCCAAATGTTACCGGCCGGTAGCCTGTGTGCAAGTCGGATGTTCGGTGAGCGTTCTCACGGCCTGGCGCGCCAGCGGCGCGGGATGCCGAGGAGCGAAGCGGCCGCCCAACTTCCAGGTCGAGCCCGACTAGGCCGAACGGGTGACCCACGCAACATGGAAGTGGATACTGTCGGACCGTGCCCAAACCGTTACCATCCCGCGACATGTCCGGCTTCGTCGCTGTCGTCACCGACTCCACCGCGTGCATCCCACCCGAGCTGGCCGCCACCATGGGCATCCGGATCGTGCAGCAGCAGCTGCGCATCGGCGAGGAGACCGACGACGAGGCCAGGGTGCCCGGTGAGCGGATCGTCACCGCGCTGCGCGGCCGCGAGGACGTGACCACGGCACCACCCGACGCGGGCGCGTTCTTCTGGGCCTACGCCGACGCCGTCAACCAGGGCGCCACGGCCATCGTGTCGCTGCACATCTCCAGCCGCATGTCGCAAACCTGTGTCGCCGCAAAGGAAGCAGCGCACGCGACCCAGGTTCCGGTGCACGTGCTGGACTCCGGCACCCTGGGCATGAGCCTCGGCTACGCGGTACTCGCGGCGGCCAGGGTGGCGCAGGCAGGCGGCGAACTGGGCCAGGTGCTGGCCATCGCGGGCATCCGGATCGCGCGGAGCACCGAGTTGCTGCACGTCGAATCGCTGGAGTACCTGCGCCGCGGTGGCCGGATCGGCGCCGCGGCGCACCTGATCGGCAACGCGTTCGGCCTCCGGCCGATGCTGACCGTGCGGCACGGCGAGGTGACCCCGCTGGAGCGCACCGTCGGGGCCGAGCGCGCGCTGCGCAGGATGGTGGACCGTGCGATCGCGCTGGCAGGCGGGCGACCGGTGGATCTCGCGGTGGAACACATCGGCACCGACGACCGGGTGGCCGGCGTGCTGGACGCACTGCGCAAGGGCGTGGCGAACGTCAAGGAAATCATGCCGGTCCCGGTCACGTCGATCATCACCGCACACGTCGGCCCGGGCGCGATCGGCATCACGATCTCCCCTTCGGTGTGAGCGGCGAGATGCCCGCTGGCGGCCGATCACACCGCAGCGACGTGCTCTCACGTGATAGCACGTCGCTGCATTACAGGGCGGGCCTGCCCCACACACGTGGATCGGCAGGTCTGGCTTTTTACGTCCCGGTCATACCCCCAGCGGACCACCGTTGATGTCACTTGTGCCGAGATATCGTCGTACCACGTCCAGGCGAACTGCTTGCCTTCGTGGCGTAGCAACCCTTGATATGCGCTCCACGCCGTGAGGTCGGCCATCTGCACCCACTGCGACCGATG
>DASUJK010000005.1:0-19209 GCA_036279295.1 Pseudonocardiaceae bacterium
CAAACGCGCCCGCCACAACAGTTATCGCGTGAAGAAGCCCGGTGAGCCAGCCAGCATCCGCCATGACCGACCGGCCACGGTCCGCCTGTACACGGTCAACCCCCGCGCAGCATGATCAAACTACGCTACGTGGCATTGCGGTTACGTCTCCCTTGATCGATGTACGTCCTGCATGATTGTGCCCAGCAACGGCGCAGGTCGAAGGAGGCAACGCGGTGCGACTGGAAGTGGACTCCGATCCGGCTGAACTCGGGTTCGACCCCGAACGGTTCGCCAGGCTCGATCACCGTCTCGGGCGCTACGTCGACGAGGGCTTGCTGCCCGGCTGGTCGGTGCTGGTCAGCAGGCACGGCCGAATCGCCCATCTGTCCACCTGTGGCCAGCGGGACATGGAGGCCGGTCAGCCGGTCGAGCTGGACACGCTGTGGCGGATCTTCTCGATGACCAAGCCCATCACGTCGGTCGCCGCCATGATCCTCTACGAGGAGGGCGCGTTCGAGCTGACCGACCCGATCAGCAAGTGGCTGCCGCAGTTCACCGACATGCGGGTGTACCGCAGGGGCACGTCACAGGCACCGGCCACCGAGGCCGCGCTGTCGCCGATCCGGATCTGGCACCTGCTCACCCACACCGCGGGCCTGACCTACGGCTTCCACCACGCCCACCCGGTCGACGCGATGTACCGGTCGGCAGGCTTCGAGTGGGGCCAGCCGCCCGGCATGGACCTGGCCCAGTGCTGTGCCGTGTGGGCGCAACTCCCGCTGGTGTTCCAGCCGGGCACCGAGTGGAACTACTCGGTGGCCACGGACGTGCTCGGCAGGCTGGTCGAGGTGGTGTCCGGCAAGTCACTGGACGAGTTCTTCGCGGACCGCATCTTCACGCCACTGGGCATGACCGACACCGGGTTCTGGGTCGATGAGGACAAGGCCGACCGGTTGGCCGCGCTGTACATCCCGGAACGCGGTACCCGCAAGGCCATCCGCCAGGACGGCCTCGGCAAGGTCGCCAACCACAAGCCGGACTTCCTGTCCGGTGGCGGCGGCCTGATCTCCACGGCGGCCGACTACCACCGGTTCACGCAGATGCTGGCCAGGGGCGGCGAGCTGGACGGGGTGCGGATCCTCGGCTCTCGGACACTGGCCCACATGACCCGCAACCACCTGCCCGGTGGCGCGGACCTGGAACAGGTCGGCAGGCCGCTGTACGCCGAGTCGAGCTTCGACGGCGTCGGCTTCGGGCTCGGCTTCTCGATCCTGATGGACCCGGCGGCTGCCAAGTCGCTGGCAGCACCCGGCGAGTTCGCCTGGGGCGGTGCCGCCAGCACCACGTTCTGGGTGGACCCGGTGGAGGACATCACCGCGCTGTTCTTCACGCAACTGCTGCCCTCCAGCACGCACCCGCTGCGCACCCAGTTGCGTCAGCTGGTCTATCAGGCGCTGGTGGACTGAGCATCCTGGCGACTATCGGGCGAACAGGAAGGTCAGGCCCGCGGACACGACGGTGATCACCAGGCCGGACCGGCCGAGGAACTTCCCGAGGTGGCGCGCCGACACGGCATTGTCGTGTCGGCGCTGCCGCACGGTTGACACGTCATCGGTGGGTGAAGACGGTGAAGCCGGCGTGCCGGGCCGGCCGGAGCACGAGCGTGCCGCGATCCCGGCCGACCGCGCCCAGGGCGTAGCCCCGTCTGCCGGCGACCAGCCGCGTCTCCCACAGCCGGACCGTCTCGTGCCGCCGTTGATCGCTGATCAGCCGGTACCGCACGATCGGCGGGGTGTCGGCCGGATCGGTGCCGAGCACCCGCATCGTGAGCTGCGTGGCGATCGGGTCGTCCGGGTTGCGGGAAGGCTGGAGTACCAGAGCGGAGTCCGCTCGACCACCTTGCGTTGGTGATTCTCGTCGGCCTTCAACGCAAGCGATGTCAAACCCGCGATTACCAGACAGATGCCGAACAACAGCCCCTCAAGAGTGCTCGTTCCTCGCATCGCCTTCGGCGATGAACGCCGGGGCCGCGTTCACCCTTGACCCCTCCCACCAGCGTCAAGTGTGGCTTCGTGCGAGGAAGCGGGGGAGGTTTGGCTCGTGTCGCCCACGTGGCGTCGATTGGTTGCGGTCGGTTGCGGTTCGATTGCTCGCGGTTCGGTTTTTCGCTCTCCACCGGTCAGCTGGATGCCGGGTCGCTACACCTCCTCCGCTGCCTCGTCCCATCCGGCGTCGAACACGTCAGGGCGAGGGAGCGGGGCTGACCGACCCCAACCACCACCAACGCGACCAGCCAGCACAATCCCTTACCTGGCAACAGAATGGCGGTCCTGTTACCGCGGCTTCACGGCAGGCCGATCGGTGTGCCCGGCAGTGGGACCGGCTTGTCGTCCTTCATCGCGGCGATGGCTGCGGCCAGCTTGGTCTTGTTCAGGTTGACGTAGGACTGGCCGTCCGACGACGTGCCGAAGCCCGATGACGGCGCCGTGTAGAAGTGCAGGCCCGAGGTCGGTGTGGCGACGATGTCGACCAGGAGCTGGGTCATCAGCGACGACGTGAGGCCCGAGTCCACGGTCAGGTTCTGTGCGACGATCCGCACCACCTGCTCGGCCAGCAGCGGCTTGCCGAGCAGGTTCTCCGACCGGAGCTTCTGGCCGATCGCGGCCACCACCTGCTGCTGGTGGCCGATCCGGTCGAAGTCACCGCCCGGCAGGCCGTAGCGGATGCGCACGTAGAGCAGGGCCCGGTCGCCGGACAGGGTGAGCTGGCCGGCCGGGAAGTGGTTGCCGTTCCTCGGGTCGGTGATGGCGTGCTCGTTCAGCACGGTGACGCCGCCCAGCGCGGTGGTCAGGTCGCGCACGCCGTCGAAGTCCATCATCATGACGTGGTCGACGGGCATCCCGGTGAGCTGCTGGACCGTCTTCACCACAAGGGACGGACCGCCGTTCAGCGACGCGTTGATCTTCGCGGTGCCTTTGCCGGGGATGGGTACCCAGGAGTCCCGAGGGATGGACAGCACGTCGATGCTGGTGCGGGCGGCGTTGAAGCGGATCAGCATGATCGCGTCCGCCCGCTGGCCGCTGACCCCGGCGGTCGCGTCGTTGCCGAGGCGCAGGTCCGAGCCGAGCAGCAGGATCGTCATCGGCTTGCCGTTGGTGTCGGTGGTCGCGGGCGCCAACGCGTTGACGGGCACGGTGTGTACCTCACCGGTCACCGAGTTGGTCACGTTCCACACGATGCCGGCAGCACCCAGCACCAGCAGCGCCAGCACGGCGACACTGATCTGAACAGCGATTCTGCCCCATTGGCGGCGCCGCCGAACGGTGCCGACATCCTCAGTGGACTCCAGCAGTTCGTCGACGCCGACCAGGTCACCGGACCAGCGGTCGGGATCCGTCACAGTTGCCGACTGTAGATCCATGCACCCGCTGTGACCAGTCGCGATTCCGTTCCGTGATGTGGCACTACACACGCGTTGACGGGTTGTTGATCAACGGTCACTCAGGGTCTCCGCGACGGCGATGTCGAAGGTACGTCACCGGGCTCGACTCCCTGATGGATACCCGGAACAGTCACCGTCAGTAAGGAGTCGGCGACGATGCGACTACCCGAGATCGTGACCCGCGAAGACTGGCTCGTCGCCAGGAAAGCGCACCTGGCCAAGGAGAAGCAGCTCACCAGGGCCATGGACGAGCCGCACGCCGACCGGCGCAGGCTGCCCATCGTGCGGATCGAAGAGAACCACACGTTCGAGCGACCGGGCGGCGAGTTCGGCCTGCCCGACCTGTTCGACGGCCGCCGGCAGTTGGTCGTCTACCACTTCATGTTCCAGCCGGAGTGGGACCTCGGCTGGATCTCGTTTTGCCGACCAGATCGGCCACCTGGCCCACCTGTGCTGCCCGGCGAGTACGACTACCGGTCCCGGGCGGTGTGGGCGACGACCGACACCCATGCCGGACCCGGCGAACGGGCCGTTCGACCTGCACGGGCCGAGTTGCTTCCTGCGGGCGGCCGACGACGTCTTCCACACGTGCTCGACCTACCGCCGGGGCACCGACATGATCGGCTTCACCACCAACCTGCTGGACCGGACGGCGTCGGGCCGGCAGGAGGAGCGGGAGGAGCCGAAGGGCAGGGCGACCGGCCAGGGTGCCGGGGCTGGCAGCCCCCGGTTGCGCTACCACGACGAGTACGGCATCTGACGCGACCAGTAGCGTGGTTGCGCCACCACGGTCAAGCTGGCTGCTTGCGCTGCGCCTGCTCGCCGGAGACGCCGTTGCCGAACCGCATCACGTTGTCGTTCACCTTGCTCAGCCGCATCGTGGCCAGGTCAAGCAGGTAGTTCTGCCGGTACCGCCACGGTGCCCGCTGGCCCTGGTGCGGCAGCCTGCCTGCGGCCCGCTGGATGTAGCCGGAGGTGAGGTCCAGCAGCGGCCGGTCCGGCCCGGCCGCGCCTGCCGCCGGCACCGCGGGCACGCAGTGGCTGAAGTGGTGGCGGTCCATGTGATTGAGCAGGCGGCAGACGTACTGCGTGGTCAGGTCGGCGCGCAGGGTCCAGGAGTTGTTGGTGTAACCGACGCACCAGGCCAGGTTCGGGATGCCGCTGAACATCATTCCCTTGTAGACGGTGGTCTGGTTGGGCTCGATGCGCTTGCCGTCCACGGTCAGCTCGATCTCGCCGAACGCCACCATCTTCAGCCCGGTCGCCGTGACGATGACGTCGGCGTGCAGCTCCCGGCCGGACGCCAGCAGGATGCCGGTCGGGGTGAAGCGCTCGATCTGGTCGGTGACCACGTCGGCCTTCTTCTCCCGCAGCGCGGTGAACAGGTCGCCGTCGGGCACCAGGCACATCCGCTGGTCCCACGGGTTGTACTTCGGCGTGAAGTGCGGGTTGATGTCCACCGTGCCGGCCAACTGGTCCTCGGCGCCCTTGCGCAGCCGCTCCGCCGACCAGTTCGGCCACTTCCGGAACATCTGGTAGAAGAGCGTCGACATGACGACGTTGCGGCCACGGACCATGCGGTGCGCCAGGTTGCCGGGCAGCAACGACCGCAGCTTGTCGGCCAGCGGATCCGCGGTCGGCCGGGACACCACGTAACTCGGCGACCGCTGCAGCATGGTGACGTGCGCCGCCTGCTCGGCCATCGCAGGCACCAGTGTGACCGCGGTGGCGCCGCTGCCGATCACGACGACGTTCTTGTCCCGGTAGTCGAGGTCGGCAGGCCAGTGCTGCGGATGCACGACCGGACCGGTGAAGTCGGCCTCGCCAGCGAACTGGACCTCATGGCCGTCGGCGTAGCTGTAGTAACCGCTGCACAGGTACAGGAACGAACACGTGTAGACGACGGGCTCACGTTCCGCGCCGACCTCGACATCGACGGTCCACAGCGCCGTGCTGCTGGACCAGGACGCCCGCACCACCCGGTGGCCGAACTGGATGCGCTTGTCGACGCCGTACAGCTTGGCCGACGAGCGGATGTAGTCGACGATGGCCCCGCCGTCCGCGATCGACTTCGGATTGGTCCACGGGTGGAACGGATAGCCGAGCGTGAACATGTCCGAGTCGGAGCGCACGCCGGGGTAGCGGAACAGGTCCCACGTGCCGCCGATGGTGTGCCGCGCCTCCAGGATCGCGTAACTCTTGTGCGGTGCCTGGGTCTGCAGGCGGTAACCGGCGCCGATACCGGACAGGCCGGCACCGACCACGAGCACGTCGACGTAGGTCTCGCTCATGACGCTCCTGTTCGCTGGATGGCTGACTCAGCCTGCTTCGGTGTGGTGGCTCAACACCTGGGAACTGGCGATCTTCCACTGGCCGCCCTGGAGCACCATGCCGAAACTGGTCCGCTCCTCGACGGTGTGACCGTCCCGGTAGGAATAGTGGATCGTCGCGGTCACGGTGCTCGCCGTGGCACTCACGTCGCTCAGTCGGACACTGCTGATCGGCGTCCAGAACTTCCGGTAGCCACTCATGCCGCCTGCGTGGTGCTGCTGGTAGTCGGCCGTCATCGTCGGCCACGCCGCGGTCAGGTTGCCGGGCACCAGCCGGTAGTAGGCCTCGATGGTGGACGCCGGGCTCAGCGCGGCGGCCGGTTTCGTCGTGGCCGCCGGTGGACTGGTCGTGGTGCTGGGCGGGGGAGTGGTGGTGGTCGTCGTCGGTGGTGCTGTCGCCGTTGTCGTCCCCGACCGGCTGGTGGAAGCCCCCGTGCTGCCGACGTTGCCGGTGTTTCCCTTGCCCGGGTGCAGCTGTGCGACCAGGATCGCCGCCGCGATGATCAGCGCTGCCACCATGACCGACCGGAGCGTCCTGTGCTTGCGGCGTTGGATCTCGGCGGCCGTCGGTGGTGCTTTCGGTTTCCTCGGCTCCGGTCCGCCGATGATGGTCATCGCGGCCTGGACCTGGCCCATCGTGGGGCGCTGTGCCGGGTCGGTGCGCAGCATCCACTCCAGCGCGGGCGTGAGATCGCCTGCCACGCGCGGTGGCGGCACGTCCTCGGTGGCGATCTTGTGCAGCAGCGCGATGGGATTCTCGGTCAGTCCGAACGGCGGTGTGCCCTCGACGGCCGCGTACAGGGTCGCACCGAGCGAGAACACGTCACTGCGGAAGTCGGCGTCGTGCCCCTTGGCGATCTCCGGCGCCAGATAGGCGGGGGTGCCGGCCAGCACGCCGGTCGCGGTGATCGTGCCGTCGCCGACAGCGCGCGAGATGCCGAAGTCGGTGAGTTTCGCGGTGCCGTCCTCGGTGAGCAGCACGTTGCCCGGCTTGAGGTCACGGTGCACGATCCCGGCCTTGTGCGCGTCGATCAGCGCCGCTGCCACCTGCCGGCCGATGCTGACCACCTCGGAGACCGGCAGCACGGTGCGTTCGGCCAGCCGGTCGGCCAGGCTCACCGACGGCACGAACTCCATGATCAGGCACGGTCTGCCGTCGTGTTCTGCGACGTCGTACACCGAGACCGCGTTCGGATGGTGCAGCCGGGCGGTGATCCGCCCCTCGCGCATGGCCCTGCGGCGTGCCTCGTCGGCCTGTTCCTCGCTGATGCCCGGCTGTAACAGCAGTTCCTTGATGGCGACATCGCGGTCCAGCACCTCGTCCCGCGCCTGCCACACCACGCCCATCGATCCGGTGCCGACCTGTGCGACCACCCGATAGCGTTCCGCGATCAGATCGCCGACCCCGGTCATGCAATGTCCTCCCCTCGACCCTGTTCGTGTTCCCTACAAGTGTGCACTGTGCCGCACCGCCGGACCGATCATCGGGCCAGCTACAGTTGCGCCGGTTGAGCACCCAGCCGAGGCAGTCCGGGGTTGGTCTCCGGTCGCGCCGGCCGTCGGGCTGCCTGTGAGTGGTACCGAGACCCGGTAATGCCTCAGGAGGCCCGCAGTGCCAGCAGTGGACCGTCCATCCGGTGCCAGCAGTGATCCGTCCGCCACCCCGCCACCCTTCGGTGAGCTGTGGGTCGACGTGCGGGTGATGGCCGCGGGGACCGTACTCGCCGTTCGGGGAGAGGTCGACCTGCGGACGGCGCCCGTGCTCGCCGAACACGTGGAGCGGCACTTCGGCGTGGCCGAGGACGTGGCCCGGAGACCGCTCGTGTTCGATCTCACCGAAGTCGATTTTCTCGGCTCTGCCGGTCTCGGTGTGCTGGTCGCGGCACGACGGCGGGCCACGACGGTCGGCGGTGCCATCTGGGTGGTCGCGGCGTCGCGCGCGGTGTCCCGGCCCATCGAGGTGACCGGCCTGTTCGGCCTGTTGAACGTGGTCAGTGACCTTGCTTCGGCACTGGACGCGATCGGCTGAAGTGTTTCGGCCCGCCAGTCACGGGTTATTCAGGCTGGGCAGGGACAGTCGAATCTGATCGCGATGGTGAGGTGATCCGGTGTCCCGGGGAGCAGGCGTACAGGGGGGCCGACCCGTGGTGGGCACGAGTGTGGAGGTTCGGATACCGGCAGACCTGTCTCAGCTCTACGTGCTCAGATCGCTGGCCGCGACGCTGGCGCTGCGCGAGGACTTCGACCTGGACGAGGTCGAGGACGTGAAGCTCGCGGTGGACGAGATGTGCTCGGCGCTGGTCCTGCGTGCCCGCGCGGGGGAGTACCTGACCTGCCAGTTCGAGACGGCGCCCCGCTCGGTGGGGGTGTTGGCGTCAGTGCCGTCGGACAACAGTAGGCCCATCGAACAGGACACGTTTGGCTGGCGCGTCCTCGGCGCGCTGACCGACCAGGTGACCACCTGGGTCACACCGGGCCGCAAGGCACCCTACGAGGTGCACATCAGGATGACGGCGGAGGCCGAAGGGTATTAGCGCCCGCTCTGCCCTCGGCGTCGTCGTCCACCAGCCCTCTGGCCCGGCGGGCCAGAGGCACGACGAACCAGAGCATGCCGAACAGCAGTGCCGCACAGGCCGCGATCACCACGGCCGGCACGATGCCGGCGACGGTGTCCACCACCAGCAGGATGACACCGGTCATCGCCGCGGCCAGCAGTGCGAGGCCGACCAGCGCGAACCGGTTGCCCCAGTAGAGGATCTCCTCCCTGCGCCCCTTGCGGAAGTAGACCCGGTGCCACGCGGCCGGTGCCATCAGCAGCGCGGCCGCCCCCGTGGTCAGCACGATCGTGGTGATCATGGTGCCGCGCTGGAACGGGCTGGCACCGGCGAACCGGTTGGTGAACGCGACGGTCAGCAGGAACGCGAACAGGATCTGCACGCCGGCCTGTGCCACGCGCAGCTCCTGGAGCAGTTCGGCCATGTTCCTGCTCAGCCGGGCCTGCTCCGACTCGTCCGTCCGGCCGTCCATCCACGCAGCTTAGGCGGGTTGCTGTGCCTCGGCTTCCTTGCGCAGCCGCTCACGTTGCGGCACCACCGTGTACTTCGGGTCCTTCGCCGACGCGACTCCGGCATGGAAGATGCCGAACCGGGTACACGCCGAACCGGCAACCAGCGCGGCTCCGCCCAACACGGCGGCCACCTTGGAGCGCCTGCCGAGCACACCGCCGACGACGGCACCGGCCACGGTCAGGATCTCGGCGGCCCGCATCAGCGTGCCCGGTGTACCGGTGTGCAGCGGCTCGGCCACCATGCCCATCCGGCGTTCCATCCGCTTGGTGGCCATGACATCCAGCGTGGCGCCGAGCAGTGCGGCCCGCCGGGCCGGCCCTGCCTGTGCCACGGGTGCCCCGATCATGCCCAGGCCACCGGCGGCACACGCGGCTGAGCCGACGAACACGAACGGCAGTTCCCGGTAGCCGGCATGCCACGTGGGCACGGCGGTGTCCGCGATCAGCACGCCGGTGTAGGACGCGACGGCCGGTCCGACCAGGCCAGCACCGACGGTGGCCAGCTTGCCGATGCGGGTGAACTTGCCGGTCACAGCGGTGGTCGCGGCGAGGCCGGCCAGTGGTCCGTAGGCACTGAGGATCCACGAGCCGACGCTCATCGGTGAACTCGGCTTGACCACCCGCAGCATGTTGGCGAACCGGGCCGGCCGACCGAGGTCGTGCACCAGCGCGTAGGTCGAGCCCGAGATGGCGACCAGCGCGCCGACCTTGCCGGTCATCGCCAGCGCGGGCCGGTTGGTCAGTTGGGCGCCCGCCGCCAGCACCGACGACGCACCGGCGAGGCCGCCGAGGAACAGGTAGCCTGCGATGTCGATGGCCGCCCAGCGCGGTGGGTTGAGGATCGGTTGCCCGTAGTAGGACCGGAATTCGGCGTCCGGCACCATCATCTGCTCGCCGCGCCTGCCCCGGCGGCGTCGGCCGGAACGTTCTTGTTGCTGCTCTGCCATTACCGCCGCCGTCCCAGGAAGGTCACGGCCAGCCCGGCCAGCAGCGTCAGCGCGGCAGCGCCTGCGTGCTTCCACATCGAGGGCAGGTCCTTGGTGGTCACGATCGGTGCCGGGGGGAGTCCGTAGACCTCGGGTTCGTCCAGCAGCAGGAAGAACGCGCCGTCGCCGCCGACCCCGTCGTTCTCGTCGTGGCCGTACAGCCGCGCCTCGGCGACACCGCGTTCGTGCAGCGTGGCCAGCCGCTCGTCGGCGCGACGCCGCAACTCGGTCAGCTCACCGAACTGGATGGACTCGGTGGGGCACGCCTGCGCGCACGCCGGTGTCATTCCGGCGCCCAGCCGGTCGTAGCAGAGCGTGCACTTCCACGCCCGGCCGTCGTCCTCGCGCTGGTCGATGACGCCGTACGGGCAGGCCGGGATGCAGTAGCCACAGCCGTTGCAGATGTCCGGCTGCACGACGACGGTGCCGAACTCGGTCCGGAACAGCGAACCCGTCGGGCACACGTCCAGGCAGGCCGCGTGGGTGCAGTGTTTGCAGACGTCACTGGACATCAGCCAACGGAACTCGCTGAGGTCGCCGGTCTGCGCGTCACCGGGCTTGGTGAACGACGGCAGGCCGAGGTCGACGGCCGCCGTGGCGGCCGGTTTGCGCTGCTCGACGAAGGCCACATGCCGCCAGGTGTCGGCGCCCAGGGTGCCGGTGTTGTCGTACGACATACCGGTGAAGGTGAGGCCGTCCTCGGGAACCGCGTTCCACTCCTTGCAGGCCACCTCGCACGCCTTGCAGCCGATACAGACGCTGGTATCGGTGAAGAAGCCGTAACGCGCCCGGTCGCCGGGGTAGCCCCCGTCGCCTGGCGGGTCATCCGCCGTCAGCAGGTCGCCTAGCTCGAACGACACCGTGCACCTCCGATCAGGTCGTGGATGACGCTACTCGCGGCTTCTCCATTTCGTAGGAATTCGGCGCCGGCACGTTTCGTTCCACCAGCAATGGGCACTCGCCGAACATGAGGGATCGACAACTGCTGCGCAGCGCCATCGCCGAAGCGCTGGCCGCGGTCCGCCACGGGGACGAGGGCGAGGCCCTGCTGATGTTCGAGCGGCTGGCCGGTTCGTCCTGGCGGACGTTGCGGGACACCGTGCTGGAACTTGCCGAGGCCAACTTCGAAATGCTGCTCACCATGACCGGCAGCGACCGGGACGACGACATCGTCATCTCGTTGGCCGACGAGGACGGTGAGGCGCGGTCGGTGGACGACCTGGAGCCGTCGCAGCGCACCGCGACCCGGGTCCTGCTGGCGCTGGCCGCCGGCCGGCCCGCTGACGCGCGGACACAGTTGGAGATCGCAGCCAACGCCGACGATCCCGAGGCGACCGGCCAGGTGCTCGCGCACACGGTGACGTGGACCCTGGAGATGGTGGACACCTGCGAGTCGGCCGGTGAGCCGGTACCGCAGTGGTTGCAGCCGGCCCTCGCCGGCTGACCCGAGCCCCGGGTGTGGCGCAGCAGACACACCGCCCGGGAAGTGATCACAGCGCGATCGCTGTTGTGCAGGGTGGTTTCCAAAAACGGAAACCAGGGAGCCGCCCAGGTGCTGGACCGCGTGTCCTCACCTGCCCGACTCGCTCAGGAGGAGCGAAACCGCCGTTCGCGGTGGTGCGGAGGTGTTTGTCATGTCGTTGAGCACTCGCTTCGGCGTCGACGTCCTTGCGGTTGTCACTGGTGGTTTTCTGGCCGTGGCCGCGGTTGCCTTCTCGGCGCCGGTCGCCGGTTGGGTCGGGTTCGGCGTGTTCACAGCGTTGACCTTGGCCGCGGTGGTCGGGTTCGTGGTGACGAACCGGACGGGCGCCATGGTCGGTCACGGTGTACTCGGGGTGTTCGGTCTCTGGGCGCTGTTGGCCGCGCTGCTGTTCAGTGGGTCCGCGTTGACCACGCTGGTCTTCATCGACGCGCTGGCGGTGGCCCTGATCGGCCTGGTGGACCTGACGGCGCACGAGTTGAGCACCGAGCGGGTCGTGCACGAGCTTGAGGTGCACCACACGCCGATGGGCACAGCGACCGTCTGATCGAGATCAACGAAAAGCGGCGTACGGGCACAAGCCCGGCGCCGCTTTCGTTGTTCACTCGGTGTCGTTTCTCGTGATCTCACGATGTATCGTCGGGAACATGGTCGAACACGATGGCATCGGCCTCCGGGAACGCAAGAAGCTGATGACCCGCAAGGCGATCCTGGAGGTTGCCGAGACGATGTTCGCCGAGCGCGGGTTCGACAACGTGACCGTCGCGGAGATCGCGGATGCCGTGAACATCTCCGCGAAGACGTTGTTCGTCTACTTCCCGGCCAAGGACGACCTGGTGTTCGCCGACGAGGACCGGGTACGGGACACGATCATCGCCCACATCCGCGACCGCGCGGTCGGCCGCACACCGCTGGACGCGATGGGGGACCTGCTGCGGGAACTGATGTCGGCGTCGGGCCCGCACGCCGTGGCCGGGCTGGACCGGCTGCTGCGGATGGTGGGCGACAACGCGGTGCTGAACCCGCGGATGCGCCTGATGTGGGAGCGGTTCGAGGACGCCCTCGCCGCGTATCTGGCCCAGGAGACGGGTGTCGGCCGGCACGCTCCGGCGCCGAGGGTGGCGGCGGCCCAGCTGATCCTGGTGTTCCGCCTGCTGGCCTCGGCCGATGTGCTGGCCTATCTCCAGTCGTTTCCGAAGCGCAGGCAGACCGCCGCGTTCAACGGCTGGTTGGCCGAGTCGCTCGAACTGGTGGGCACCGGCATCGCGGACTACGCGCCCCGCCCGGCCTGAGCCGGGCGTGGCGCGATCGCGTCACGTCACACAGTTGGGTCGTCGCACGGTGCCACGGTGAGCCTGGCCAGGCGTTCCTGCCTCGGCCAGCGCACGTTGGTCACCCAGCCGGCCCGCTCGAACAGCCAGATGAGCCGGGCGGAGATGTCCACCTGGCCCCTGCGCACCCCGTGCCGGGCCCCGGTCGGGTCGGCGTGGTGCGAGTTGTGCCACGACTCGCCACAGGACAGGATCGCCAGCGGCCAGAAGTTCGACGACTTGTCCCTGGCCTTGTACGGCCGATTGCCGATCATGTGGCAGATCGAGTTGGTCGACCAGGTGACGTGGTGCAGTACGCAGACCCGGACCAGGCTGGCCCAGAAGAACGCCGTGACAGCGCCCCACCAGGACATGGTGATGAGTCCGCCGAGCAGCGCCGGCGTGAGCAGCGTCACCACGGTGAGCACCGGGAACAGCCGGTCCACGGTCCGGATGGCCCTGTCGGCGAGCAGGTCGGGGGTGAACCGCTTCGGGTTGGTCACCTCGCGGTCGAACAGCCAGCCGACGTGGGCGTACCAGAAGCCCTTGGCCAGCGCGCCGGGCGTGTCGCCGAATCGCCACGGCGAGTGCGGGTCACCCTCCCGGTCGGCGAACGCGTGGTGGCGGCGGTGGTCGGCGACCCAGCCGATGATCGGGCCCTCCATGGCCATGCTGCCGGCGACGGCGAGAGTGACCCGCATCCAGCGCTTGGCCTTGAAGGCGCCGTGGGTGAAGTAGCGGTGGAAGCCGACCGTGACTCCGAGGCAGGTCAGGAAGTAGAACACCACGGAGAGTGCCACGTCCGTCCAGCTCAGGCCCCATCCCCACGCGAGCGGTACCGCCGCCAGCACGGCGACGAACGGCACCACGGTGAACAGCTTGACCAGGAACACCTGGGCGGCCGGCTTCTCGCCGGCCAGAACGGGCTCCGGGCAGGTCAACACGCTGCCGGGTGCATCCTCGCCGTATTGATCGTCGTTGAGTACTGGTGACGGCGGTGTGAGCGCTGCGTTCGAAATGTGTCTACCTCCGAAAGTCCACAGTGGCCGGTCGGCCCCTGAGATCTACAAATATGTAGAAGGTTACCGGATCGAGATGTAGAATTGATGTGAGGAAGAGCTGGCTCATGACCACCGACCTGCAATGTTTCCGGATGTTGATCGGGGGCAGACCAGCGGACGCGAGGTCTGGGCGGACGTTCGAATCGCTGAACCCGTACACCGGGCAGACGTGGGCGGTGATCCCTCACGCCGGGCCGGAGGACGTGGACGCCGCGGTCGCTGCCGCGCGTTCCGCTTTGAACGCTACATGGGGAACCATGAGCGGGTTCGATAGGGCAGCGCTGTTACGCAGGCTGGGCGAACTCATCGCGGCCAACGCGGAACGCCTGGCCCGGTTGGAGGTCAACGACTCCGGCAAGCTCTACCGGGAAATGATCGGGCAGTGCAACGGTCTCGGCAGCTGGTATCAGTACTACGCCGGCATCGCCGACAAGATCGAAGGGCGGCAGATCCCGGCGCCCAATCCGAACTATCTCGTGTACACACGCAGGGAACCGATCGGTGTGGTCGCCGCCATCACGCCGTGGAATTCGCCGCTGCTGCTGCTCACCTGGAAGCTGGCACCGGCGCTCGCCGCGGGGTGCACCGTCGTCGTCAAACCGTCCGAACACGCGCCGGCATCCACCCTCGGATTCGCCGAACTGTTCGCGGAGGCGGGTTTTCCACCCGGAGGCGTGAACGTGGTGACCGCTCTGTCCAGGGAGGTCGGTGCCGCGCTGGCCGGGCATCCCGGCGTGGCCAAGGTGGCGTTCACCGGTTCCACGGCGACCGGCCGTGCCGTCGCGTCGCGATGGCCGCGGCGGCGAATCTCAACCCGATGACCCTGGAACTGGGCGGTAAATCACCACAGATGGAGTTCGCCGACGCCGATCTTGCCGCCGCGGCCAATGGAATCGTGGCCGGCGTGTTCGCGGCCACCGGCCAGACGTGCATGGCCGGTTCCCGGCTGATCGTGCACGCCGACGTGCACGACGAACTCGTCCGGCTGGTCGCGGCGCGGGCGGCCACCATCAAGCTGGGCGACCCGAACGACCCGACCACCGAGATGGGTCCGGTGGCCAACCCGCCGCAGTACGAGAAGGTGCTCGGCTATCTGCGGACCGCGCAGGACGAGGGCGCCACCATCGCCTGGGCTGCGTGGCCGACGCGGACCTCGGCGGCCTGTTCGTCCGGCCCACCGTGCTCACCGGCGTCGGGCCGGAGTCCACGGTGGTCCGCGAGGAGGTGTTCGGGCCGGTGCTGTCCGCCTACTCGTTCACCGACGAGGAGGACGCGATCAAGCTCGCCAACGACACCCCGTACGGCCTGGCCGGTGCCGTGTGGACCAAGGACGTGCACCGGGCACATCGGGTGGCGGCCCGGATCAACGCGGGCACCGTGTGGATCAACGCCTACCGGGTCGTCGCGCCGTCGCGCCGAGCGTGCCGTCCGGCGGTTACCAGTCCTCCGGGATGGGCCGGGAGAACGGCGTCGAGGCGGTGGACGCCTACCTGCGGACGAAGTCGGTCTGGGTGGAACTGACCGGCGGCACCCGGGACCCGTTCACCCTGGGTCGACGGCCAACTGGCAGTCGGCAAGGCACTCGTCCGGCAGGTCGAACCAGCGCAGTTCCTCGAAGGACTCGGACAGCGCGGCCACGCCGGCACCGTCCGGCGGGCAGCCGGGCAGGTCGGCGACGAGCGCACGGGCATCGGCGAGGTAGCCGGCCAGCGCGGACTCGGGCGCCTGCTCGTGGCGCTGCGGATAGGTCAGCACGCCGGTGTCGTCGTAGTACAGCTGGTCCAGTCGCAGCGACGGTTCGACGATGCCGTCCCGGTGCCGCCACAGGCCCTTGGTCGGGTCGAACCGGTAGTGCGGCAGCAGCGACCAGCCGTGCTCGGCCACGTAGGTCACGGCGTCCACGATGTAGTCGACCACGGTCTCCGACAGCGAGTAGTTGAAGCTGACCCGCACCCAGCCCGGCTTGATGCCCTCCCAACCGGCCAGGATCTCCTGCTCGAACCGCTGCGACCGGGCCGCGTCGATGCCCAGCAGCCGGTGCCCGTACGGGCCGGCACACGAGCAGCCGCCCCGCGACTGGATGCCGAACAGGTCGTTGAGCAGGGCGACCACGAAGTTGTGGTGCAAGTAGTGCTGTTCGTCCCTGTTCACCACGAACGACACGATGGACAGTCGCTCCGCTTCCAGGTCGCCGAGGATCGAGATGGTCGGGACGGCCCGCCACGCCTCAACGGCCCGCCGCAGGAACGCCCGTTCGCGGGCCTGGATCAGCTTGGGGCCGACCGCGGCCTTGAGACCGAACACCAGCCCTGCGCGGATCGACTCCACAATGGCCGGCGTGCCGCCCTCCTCGCGGTGGGCCGGGTCGCTGATGTAGTGGTGCTCGGCCACGTTGACGTAGTCGACGGTGCCGCCGCCGGGCACCGTGGGCACCCGGTTGGCCAGCAGTTCCCGCCGCACCACCAGCACACCCGGGGTGCCAGGGCCGCCGACGAACTTGTGCGGCGAGATGAACACGGCGTCCTTGTAGGCGCCGGGGTGCGTCCCGCAGTGCTCGTACATCTCGATGTCGGCGTGCGGCGCCGCGGCGGCGAAGTCCCAGAACGACAGCGCGCCGTTCGCGTGCAGCAGGTCGGAAATGGTGTGGGTGTCGGTGACGATGCCGGTCACGTTGGACGCCGCCGAGAACGAGCCGATCTTCAGTGGCCGGTCGGCGTGGGCGGCCAGCGCTTCGGCCAGCGCTTCGAGCGACACGTGCCCGTCGGCGGTCTCCGGAATCGTCACCACGTCGGCGATCGACTCGCGCCACAGCAGTTCGTTGGAGTGGTGCTCGAACGGGCCGACGAACACGACGGGTCGCTGGTCCGGCGGAATGGCGTCGGTCAAGTGATAGCGGTCGTCCAGTTCGGCCGGCACCCGGAGTCCGAGGATGCCGACGAGCTTGTCGATGGCACCGGTGGATCCCGCGCCGCAGAAGATGACCACGGTGTCGTCGTCGCCCCCGACCGCGTCCCGGATCGTCGCCCTGGCGTCCTCACGCAACAGCGTGGTCTGCAGGCCGGTGCCTGAGGACTCACTGTGCGTGTTGGCGTAGCGCGGCAGTACCTCGGTTCGGATGAAGTCCTCGATGAACGACACCGAGCGGCCCGACGCGGTGTAGTCGGCGTACGTCACGCGCCGTGGCCCGTACGGCCCCCACATCACCTGGTCGTCCCCGATGATGGCGTTCCGTACCCGGCTGACCAGCGGACTGTCCTGCATGGGGTCAGTGTAGGTCAGACGGCACCGTCCACAATCGACTCGCGTAGATCGGCGATGCTGGCGGCCAGCAGTCGGGAGACGTGCATCTGGGACACGCCCATCCGCTCGGCGATCTGGGTCTGCGTCAGGTGCCCGAAGAACCGCATCATCACGATCGCGGCCTCCCGCTCCGGCAGCATGGCCAGCGCCGGATACAGCGTCTCCCGGTCCTCGACGGCGATCAGGCTCGGATCGGTGACACCCAGCCTGCTGTCGGTCTCCGTGCTGATGCCGCTGCCGGTGCCGTCCGAACCGGCGTCCAGGGACTCGCCTCGGTAGGCGTAGCCGACCTGGAGTCCTTCGTGCACGTCGTCCACGTCGATGCCCAGTTCGCTGGCCAGTTCGCCGGACCGGGGCGAGCGGCCCAGCCGTTGACCCAGCGTGACCGATGCCGTGGACACCAGTGCGTGCAGTTCCTTGAGCCTGCGTGGCACCCGGACCGCCCACGTGGCGTCGCGGAAATACCTGCGCACCTCGCCGGTGATGGTGGGCACGGCGAAGGACAGAAAGTCGGTACCCCGATCCGGATCGAATCGGTCCACGGCATGGATCAGGCCCACCGTGGCCACCTGGGTCAGATCCTCGGCCGGTTGGCCACGGTCGCGGAACCGGAGCGCGATGTGTTCGGCCACCGGCAGATGTGCGGTGACCAGATGTTCCCGAATCGTCCTGCGCCGTGACACGGATGCCGAGTCGTCCACCATTTGGTGGAACAACGGAGCGAGACTCTGATATTCATGTTCGCGTTCGGTCACGGCCATCCATCACCTTCCACGAACGGGTCGGTCAGTGGTGACAGGCTCTGCGCCAGGCTACTCCGATCGCGACCTGCGGCAACCCGGAATGTGTTTCGTCACCGGCTGAAATGTCCACAGCGGATATTCGATAACCTGATCGTCGAGCGCGGGCCGAGTGTGTGCCGAGTCAGAAATCGGCCTCCCACGAGCGGCCTTCCAGTGCCATAGTCGAGAGGGTGACCGACACGAGCGCGAACGGCAGCACCGAGGACAGTTCTGGTGACAGTTCCCCTGACATGGACATCGCATCCGCACGCAGGCTGGCCGGTGCGCTCATCTCGCTCGTCGAGGATGCCCGGCTTCGGGTGAACGCCGAGGCCAACTCGGTAGTTGTCTCGATGGTTACCGAACATGTCGGTTGTGCTCCGGCCGATATGCCCAATGTCAGCACGTCGTTCGAACGTTGGGAACACGTCAACCTGCATCTTGGTGTACTGCGTTATCTCGAACGGCACAGCCCGGACCAGCAGTGGTTCGGCATTACCGGCAACTTGCACGGTCACCAGGATCTGCTGGACATGCTCGATTCGGCGGAACGGCACGGTCAGTACCAATTGGGACCGGTGGACTGCCGGATCACGCTGGACGAGCCGACCCTGCGGACCGCGTTGGACGAGTTGCTGGACGAGCGGCACAAGCTGACCCGCAGCATCATCGGTGGCCGGTGATGCCGGCTGTCGCCCTGCGGGGCAGGCGGTGGCCGGCATGTCTGCTCGGCATGGGTGGCCTGGCGGCCGACCTGACCGCGATCGGCATCGCGGTGACCGGTGGTGCGAGTGTTGGCGGGCTGTTCCTCGGGATGCTGGCCGTGGTGACCGGCTGTGTCGGGCTGCTGTGGTTGTCCGACGGTGCCCGGTTGCGGTTCGTGGTCGGCCTGGCCGCGCTCGTCAGCGTCGGTCTGGCCACATCGGCCGTCGTGTTGATCAGCTTGGTGCGCGCGGATCTGCTGCCACAGGTACAACCGGGCAGCTGAACCGGATTAGGGTCAGGACATGCGATTCGCCTTCAAGACATCACCCATGCACGTCGAGTGGTCGGACATGCTCGCGGTCTGGCGGGAAGCGGACCAGATCGAGATCTTCGAGTCCGGCTGGACGTTTGACCACTTCTACCCGATTCGCGGCGACTCCGACGGCCCGTGTCTTGAAGGCTGGGTCACGCTGACCGCACTCGCCCAGGCGACCACCAGGGTCCGGCTGGGCAACCTGGTCTCCGGCATCCACTACCGGCACCCCGCGCTGCTGGCCAACATGGCCGCCACGCTGGACATCATCTCCGGCGGCCGGCTGGAGATCGGCATCGGAGCGGGCTGGAACGAGCTGGAGTCCGGCGCCTACGGGATGGAGCTGGGCACGCCCGCCGAGCGCAGTGACCGATTCGAGGAGGCCTGCGAGGTGCTCGTCGGCCTGCTCACCCAGGAGACGACGACGTTCGCCGGCAAGTACTACCAACTG
>DASUJK010000006.1:0-27571 GCA_036279295.1 Pseudonocardiaceae bacterium
GTGCGGGCGGCGAACAATCGGCATCAGAACGCGCTGACCGTGACCGCTGCCCGTTCGTGGCGGGACAGGGCGCGCAGCACCGGAATGGCGCCGTGGTGGGCCATCGAGATGCGGGCCAGCGCGGTGATCACCAGGTCGGCCGCTTCCGCGGTCAGTTCCGGCGTTGCCACGTCGATGCTGACCGCGAGGTCGTCCATGTGCACGGCCAGCTCGATCGTCCTGGACAGCAGCCACTGGTCCAGCCGCAGCACGACCCGGTTGCCGAGCACGAGCCGGTCCGGCGGCAGTGCGGGCAACCGGGTTGCCAAGCCGGCAAGCGTGGACTCGACCCGCTCGATCAACTGAACAGGCCCGTCGCCTGCCGTCGCCTCACCAATGCCGCGAATGCGCTGGTGCAGCGGGTCGTCCGGCGACGGGCCCGGCTTGAGCCGGCTGCTGAAGTACTCGACGACGTCCATCGGCTCGTCGTCGGGCACCGGCAGGTCCAGCGACTCGGCCACCCACAGCACGGCCATGCCCAGGTGACCGGCCAGACCACTGATCCGGTACTCGGGCAGCGCGCTGGGTGACGTCCAGTGATGGGCCACGCCCGGCGAGCGCAGCAGTGCCACCGCGGAGCGTGCGGTGGCCAGGTAACCGTCCACGATCATGTGCTGAGGCTAGTGGCGCGTCCAGTAACCCTCACCGGGTAATTCCGGCCCCAGGCAGGCACCTCGCGACGTTGTCGTCGGCCCAGGTCCAACAGCGGGACCAGGACCTCCTCCGCCATGCGATGCACCCACCTGGAACCGAAATTCCACCGCCATGGTTACTGGACACACCACTAGAGCCGGAAACCTGCTGGCCGAAGGGGCGGGGTCATTGGCTAGCCTGAGCGCACACCACAACCAGAACTAAGGAGAGCACTCCCGTGATGCGGACGCACGAGGCAGGGACCCTTCGGGCCTCCCATGCCGGTCAGACCGTCACCCTCGCCGGGTGGGTGGCCCGGCGGCGTGATCACGGGGGAGTCATCTTCATCGATCTCCGGGACGCATCCGGCACCGCGCAGGTGGTGTTCCGCGAGGGTGAGATGGCCGAGCGGGCGCACCGGCTGCGGGCCGAGTTCTGTGTTCGGGTCGTCGGCGAGGTGATCATCCGGCCGGAGGGCAACGAGAACCCGGACATCCCGACCGGTGCCGTCGAGGTGACCGTCACCGAGCTCGACGTGCTCAGCGAGGCCGCTCCGCTGCCGTTCCCGCTGGAGGAGCACATCGAGGTCGGCGAGGAGGTCCGGCTCAAGTACCGCTACCTGGACCTGCGTCGCGCCGTCCCGGCCGCCGCGATCCGGCTGCGCAGCGAGGCCAACCGCATCGCCCGCGAGGTGCTGCACGACGAGCGGTTCGTGGAGATCGAGACGCCGACCATGACCCGGTCCACGCCGGAAGGCGCGCGTGACTTCCTGGTGCCGGCACGGCTGCGCCCGGGTAGCTGGTACGCGCTGCCGCAGTCCCCGCAGCTGTTCAAGCAGCTGCTCATGGTGGCCGGCATGGAGCGGTACTACCAGCTCGCCCGCTGCTACCGGGACGAGGACTTCCGCGCCGACCGCCAGCCGGAGTTCACCCAGCTCGACGTGGAGATGAGCTTCGTCGAGGAGGACGACATCATCGCGTTGACCGAGCGGCTCCTCGCGGCGATGTGGCGGGAACTGGCCGGCCACGAGATCCAGTTGCCGATCCAGCGGATGACCTACGCGGACGCGATGGCGCGCTACGGCTCGGACAAGCCGGACCTGCGGTTCAAGCTGGAACTGACCGAGCTGACCGACTACTTCACCGAGACCCCGTTCCGCGTGTTCCAGGCGCCCTACGTGGGTTCGGTCGTGATGACCGGTGGCGCCGACCAGCCGCGCCGCACGCTGGACGCCTGGCAGGACTGGGCGAAGCAGCGTGGCGCGAAGGGGCTGGCCTACGTGCTGGTCAACGAGGACGGCACGCTGGGCGGTCCGGTGGCCAAGAACCTGTCCGACGCCGAGCGTGACGGTCTGGCCAAGGCGACCGGCGCCGAGCCGGGGGACTGCGTGTTCTTCGCGGCGGGCGACCCGGACGGCGCCCGTGCGCTGCTGGGTGCCGCGCGGCTGGAGATCGGCCGTCGGCTGGACCTGATCGACGAGAGCGCGTGGTCGTTCGTGTGGGTGGTGGACGCTCCGCTGTTCACCCCGGCCGCATCGGCCGTGGCCAGCGGTGACGTCGCCGTCGGCTCGGGTCGCTGGACCGCCGTGCACCACGCTTTCACCTCGCCGAAGCCGGAGTGGATGGACCGGTTCGAGGAGGACCCCGGCAACGCGTTGGCCTACGCCTACGACATCGTCTGCAACGGCAACGAGATCGGCGGTGGCTCGATCCGTATTCACCGCGCCGACGTGCAGCAGCGCGTGTTCGAGGTGATGGGGCTGACGCCGGACGAGGCCAACGAAAAATTTGGCTTCCTGCTCGACGCGTTCAAGTTCGGCGCGCCGCCGCACGGCGGCATCGCGTTCGGCTGGGACCGCATCACGATGCTGCTGGCCGGACACCAGTCGATCCGTGAGGTCATCGCGTTCCCGAAGTCCGGTGGCGGCTACGATCCGCTGACCGGCGCACCGGCGCCGATCACGGCCCAGCAGCGCAAGGAAGCGGGAGTGGACGCGAAGCCGCAGGCGGCAGGCGCATGACCGGAGCTGTCGCGTCGGCGACGATCTAGCGCCAGGAGCGAAGCGGACCGTACCAGTTCGCCGCGTGTCGCTTCGCTTCTGGTCAGCTCAGTGTCATGTGGCGACAGCGAGCTGTTACCAAGTCGTGCCTCCCGGCTGTCTGTGAACAGCACTACCGTCGCTTGGCGTGTACTTGTGGGGGGTACCTCAACCCGTTCCTCAGGCCATTGCTTAGCCGTCGCACGGGGTGAGACCACCCCCGACGTAGTCCAGCCGCGAGTAGGGTCGGAGGCGATGAGTGTGGAGACCACCACCGGCTCCTCGGATGCCGGTGGCGGCATCGAGTCGGCGGTGTCCGGGACTGTCGCAGCGGCTGAGCAGGTGCTCAGCCACCGATTCGGCGCATCCGTTCGCCTTGCCGACGCCGAGGATCTCGGTGGCAGCGGCACTTCGACGGTGTTGCGCGTGCGCGTCGCGGCCACTCCGTTCTCCCTGCCCCGCACCCTGGTGGTGAAACGTTATGGCCCGGTGCCACCCGGCAGCCACAACGACGCCTTCGTCCAGGAGGCGGTGAGCTACCAGCTGTTCACGGCGTTGTCGCCGGAGGAGCGCATGTGCCCGGAGATGTTCGCGCACGACGGCGTGGAACGGCTCGTGGTGCTGGAGGACCTCGGCCGCGCGCCGACCCTGGCCGACAAGCTGCTCGGCGACGACCCGAAGGCCGCCGAACGTGCCCTGCTGTCCTGGTCGCGCTCGCTGGGCCGGCTGCACGCCAGCACGACTGGCCGTGAGCCGGACTTCGACGCGCTGTCCCGCAGGCTTGGTGCGTCCCGGGTGACCGATCCGCTAGCCTCCGCGGGCCATCAGGCGTTCGAGGAGCTGCCCGAGCTGCTGGCCGACGCACTCGGCGTGGTCACGTCCGGGGCCGCGCACCGGCGGGCGATCGGCTCGTCGTGGCTGCTCGACTCGCACAGCCACCGGGCGTTCAGTCCGTCCGACGCGTGCCCGGACAACAACGTGATCACCAGCAAGGGTGTGCGGTTCCTGGACTTCGAGGGCGGTTGCTGGCGGGACGTGCTGCTGGACGCCGGTTACCTGCGGGTGCCGTTCCCGTCCTGCTGGTGCTCGTTCACGCTGCCGGCCGGCATGACCGAGGCGATGGTCGCCGCGTGGCGGGCCGAGGTCAGGGACGTGTGGCCGGATCTGGATGACGACGACGTGCTGCTGCCCGGCCTGCTGGACGCGCAGCTGTTCTGGGTGTGGGTGTCCACCTGGTGGTTCCTGCCCCGGCCGGGCCAGGAGGACGGGCCGCTGGACGCCGAGCTGCGGTCACCCCGGCGCAGCGTCGCGCTGCGCTCCCGGTGGCTACAGCTGGCCAAGGACGCGGCACGGGCCGGTGAGACCGATGTGGTCGATCACGCGCACGCCGTGGTGGCCGCGCTGGAGCAGCGGTTCGACGCCTGTGAGGATCTTCCGGCGTATCCGGCGTTCCGGTAAGGCCACTCACCAGGGAGTTACCTGACCAGCCGGCCCAGTGGTACGCACCGCCCGTGATAACGCCGTGATCGATGCTTCGACGGTCGAAGCGGTCCGGTGCTTGTCCGTTTCCCGGTTGCCGGCAGCTGCCCGATCGAGGTGTTCGACGGCGGTTGATTCCCACACATTGTGTGAACATGTCGGCTACCAGATGTAATCGCTGTCCGGCTTTTGGTGGTTCAGTTGGTTCCGGCAACCGGTCCCGATCGGCCACAGTGTTTCGGCATTGTCGCTGGCAGGCTGACTGAACCGATGTCGATGGCCTCGTCGCCGAACGGTCGGATGTCACTCCACCGTGCTGCCGACGAGGACTTGAGCTATGCCGCTGTGGATCATCGGACAGTGGCGGAACCGCTGTTCACGGCCATTATGCCGACCGGTCCGATGGGAGTGTCGAACCCGGGCGGCCAGTGGAGACTCCGGGACCGCTTGCCGAACACACACTGTCGAGTGATACCTGATCGCGCATTTGGCGGTTGTGTCGCCCGGTTGATACCGCGCACAGCAACGCGAATTGGATCTTGTCTCGACCGATCTGCTCGTTTTGTCGTGTTCGCGCGGTTGCTGGCGGGGAACGTGCAGGTGAACGGCCTGTGATCAGAATTGGGCCGGAATCGGTGAGTGTGTTGTAGTGTTCGGATCTCGAAGGTCCCGATCCCGTATTCCGGTGACCCACTATTCGATCGCCGTTTCCACTTTCGAGTGAACGCGGAAACGATTTACCACGCTCGACGACATCGGCAGCGAGGTGAACAACGGATGCGCCCAGGGCCCATTCGCGCCCTCATGGAGTCGCGAACCGGCGGAGGTCATCTCCCGGTCCGTCCCATTTCCACCGGCAGTGAGGAGGTTGCGTGAGGTCCCCCGTAGGACGAACACAGCAGGGGACGGCAGGAACCGGTCCGACCCATTCGCTGATGACCCGACTCGGCAAGTGGCGCAACCTGAACCTCCCGGTCAAGCTCGCGTTGGTCACTTTCGTGCCGCTGCTCGTGCTGATCACGCTCGGCGTTGTGCTGATCAACAGCCAACTGGACAACGCGGCCCAGTACTCCAGGGCCAACCGGATCACCCAGCTGTCCGCGTCCGTGCGGGCGTCGATCTCCGCACTGCAGGACGAGCGGCAGCAGGTCGCCACGCCGAACACCGCGCAGGCCAAGGGCATGGCGGGCCTGCTCCCGGCGCGCGCCATGACCTTGCCGGTGGCCCACCGTGAGGTCGACCAGTCACTGGCCGCCACCCGCCAGGGCGTTGCCGACGACGTGCGCGCGGGCGATCTCGACCCGGTGGCCGACACCGCATGGTCCTCGGCCCAGCGACTGCTCGGCGCCCTGCCGTCGCTGCGCGCCGACGCCGCCACGCAGAAGGCCGACCGCTCCACCTCGGTGGCGACCTACACGCAGCTCGTCGACGCGCTGTTCGCGTTCGACCGCGTGCTGACCACCGACCTGGCCGACGCCCGGCTGACCCGGCAGGCACTGTCCACCTACGACCTGTTCGCCGCCCGTGACGAGATCCGCTACCAGCAGGCCGTGGTGCTGGCCGGCATCGACATGCGCACCATGTCGGTCGCCGACGTGACGTCGCTGCACGGGTCGGAAGCCAGGCTGGACAGCAGGATCAGCGATTTCCAGGCGGTGGCCAGCGCGGCCGTCGGACGTGACTACGAGACGTCCGTGCACGGGACCACCTTCGGCCACCAGAGCGCGTTGCTCAACCAGGCGATCGACCAGTCCGGCGGCATGTCGGGACAGGTCCCCCCGGGCACGGTGATCGACATCCCGGTCACCACGTGGAACGCGGCCAACGACGCCATCACCTCGGGCCTGAACCGGGTGATCGGTCACCTCACCACGTCGCTCGGCTCGACGGCCCAGACACTGCGGTCCGACGCTGGCGACTCGGCCGCCACCGCCGTGATCGTGCTGCTCATCGCGCTCGCAGCCACCATCGCGCTCGTGGTGCTGATCGCCCGCCAGCTGCTGCACTCGATCGGTCTGCTGCGTCGCACGGCCAGGGATGTCGCGTCCCGCCAGTTGCCCGACGCCGTCGAGCGGATCAGGGCTGGCGAGACCGTCGACCCCACGATCGAACCGGTCGGCGTGCACACCACTGATGAGGTCGGCCAGCTGGCCAGGGCGTTCGACGCCGTGCACGGCGAGGCGCTGCGGCTGGCCGTCGAGCAGGCCAACCTGCGGGCCAACTACAGCGAGCTGTTCGTCAACCTGTCCCGGCGCAGCCAGAGCCTGGTGCAGCGCCAGCTGCGGCTGATCGAACAGCTGGAGCGCGACGAGGAGGACCCCGACCAGCTCTCCGCGCTGTTCAAGCTGGACCACCTGGCCACCAGGATGCGGCGCAACAACGAGAACCTGATGGTGCTCTCCGGCGCCGAACTGGCCAGGACCACCGCCCAGCAGGTGTCGCTGGCCGACCTGCTGCGAGCCGGTGTCTCGGAGATCGAGCACTACCAACGGATTGTCGTGCAGCCGCCGCCGGACGCGCACATCGTCGGCTACGCGGCGGGCGACCTGGTCCGGCTGCTCGCCGAGCTGCTGGACAACGCGACCGCGTTCTCCGCGCCGGACACGCCGGTGACCGTCGCGTCGCACCGGACCAGGCGCAAGGCCATCGTGATCGACATCGTCGACCACGGCATCGGCATGAGCGACGAGGAACTGGGCCGGGCCAACGAGCAGCTCAGCCACCCGTCGGGCGTGGAGGGTCGGATCTCCCGGCGGATGGGCCTGTTCGTGATCAGCAGGCTGGCCGACCAGCACGACGTGCGGGTCCGGCTGCACGGCGGCCAGGACATTCCCGGCCTCCGGGTGACCATCACCGTGCCGGCCGAACTGGTGATCAGCGAACCGGAGCTGCTGCCGCCGAACACCCAGCGCGACACCGACGAGCCGCCGAACGGCAGTGGCCCCAACGGTTTCGGTGGTCCGTTGCCGAAGCGGACGGCGGGCGCCACCAACAGGCCGAACGGCCCGTGGCACGCCGCGCTGCGGGGCACGATGGCGGAGACGGCCGCCGCGAACCAGGCACAGGCCGCCGCGGCCGCCGCGATCACGGTCACCATTCCGAAGCTGCCGTCCGCGGCCTCGTCCGGTGTTGGCCTGTTCGCTCCACTGTCCACCGAGGACGAAGCACCAGCGGAACCGGTGGCCGACGGTGGGGAAGCCGTCAGCCCCGAAAAGCCGCCGGTCACGCCGATCTTCGACACCATGCTCTCCGCGTGGTTCGAGGAGGCGCCGCCGGCTGTGGACAACGGGACGGCAGCGGACACCGGGACGGCAGCGGAGATCGCCGAACCGGCACCCGGCTGGGAGTTCGCCGCCGACGAGGGTTGGCAGGCCGTCGACGCCGTGGTCGACGTACAGCCCGCCGAGTTCACCGCGGTCGGCCTGCCCAAGCGTGAGCCCAAGGCACTGCTGTTGCCGGGCAGCGTGCGGGACGAACCGGGGACCGAGCCCGAGCAGCCCGTCGCGGTGCCGGCGGAACGCCTGCGGCACCGGCTGTCCGGCTTCCAGCAGGGATTGCGGCGTGGGCGCCGGGCGGCAACGCCGGACCTGGCACCCGTTGCCGAGCCGGTGGCGGTGACCGAGACCACGTCGGCGGACGGCTGGACGTCCTCGGCGGACGTCGGTTGGCGGGCCGCCGACGAACTGGCCGGCGTGGACCCCGGTGAGTTCACGCCGGCCGGGCTGCCGAGACGGCGGCCGAAGGAGCATCTGCTGCCGGGCAGCGTCGCGGCGCCCGCTGGGCATGCGGAGGCTCCCAGCAGGGACGCCGGCGTGCTGCGCGACCGGCTGAGCAGCTTCCAACGGGGTGTCCGCGAGGGGCGCGGGGGTACCGAGCCCCTTGCCGCGGCGCCCGTGGAGCACGGATTCCATTGGTAGAACTGGGAGAACGAATGACGTCGAGTCAGTCGCCGCAAGGCCGGTTCGGGTGGTTGGTCACCGACTTCACCGAACGGGTCCCCGGTGTCGCGCACGCGATCGTGGTGTCGGCGGACGGTCTGCTGCTGTCCGCGTCGGCACGGTTGCCCGGCGACCGGGCGGACCAGTTGGCCGCGGTCGCGTCCGGCCTGACCAGCCTGACCCATGGTGCCGCGCGGTGCTTCGAGGCAGGCGCGGTCCGGGAAACCGTGGTGGAGATGGAACGCGGGGTCATGTTGCTGATGGCCGTCAGCGATGGCTCCGGGTTGGCCGTCCTCGCCGCCCCCAACTGCGACATCGGTCAGGTCGCGTACGAGATGGCGCTGCTCGTCGAACGAGTCGGGCAGATGCTCACCCCGGAGCTTCGAGCGGAACTGCAGGGCACCAGTCGGATGCTCATGAAGCAACCAGTGTGAGGTCGGGATGGCAAGTTATGGAGCGGACGACGAGCTGGCCGGTGGGGAAGCCGGCGCCGGACTCGGAGCACAGGTACCGCCACCGGACGACGCCGGCGACATCCTGAACCCGGTACCGCCTGCCCAGCACCGTGCCGCGGTTGTCGCGGACGTCGATTACCCGTTCGACTTCGTCACCGAGTACGTGGGTGACCGAGGTGGTGGTGCCGACGAGGTATTCGGGTTACTGCTGGGCTCCGGAGTGGCGGAGGAATCACCGGCCGAGCCGGTCGTCCCGCTGCCGATCGACGATCTCGGCGACGAGGCCGCGATGGTTCGGCCGTACGCGTGGACTCGGGGCAGGACGAAGGCGAACTACGACCTGAAACTGGAAACCCTGATCTCCACTACAGATCTCGGGCAGGACGAGACTCTGCTGCCGCAGCTGGAACATCGTGCGGTCAGCTCGCTGTGCCGCTATCCGCTGTCGGTCGCCGAGGTGGCGGCGAAGCTGTCGATTCCCCTGGGGGTGGCCAGGGTGATCCTCAGTGACATGGCCGAACTGGGACTGATCAGCATTCATCGGACATTCGCCGACGACGACATCGCGGCGCATCTCGTGTTGATGGAAAGGGTGTTGAGTGGACTCCGTCGACTTTGAGAGGTCGAAGAAGACCCCCCTCGCGCGGACGGCGACCTCGGCGAAGATCGTGGTGGCGGGCGGTTTCGGGGTCGGCAAGACCACGTTCGTCGGTTCGGTCTCGGAGATCATGCCGCTGACCACCGAGGCGGTGATGACCGAGGCCAGCGTGGGTATCGACGACCTGCGTGCCACACCTGGCAAGGGCACCACCACGGTTGCCATGGACTTCGGTCGTGTGACGTTGGACTCGGAACTGATCCTGTACTTGTTCGGTACACCGGGCCAACACCGGTTCTGGTTCATGTGGGACGACCTGGTGCGTGGCGCGATCGGAGCCGTCGTCCTGGTGGACACCCGGCGACTGGCTGATTCCTTCGGGCCGATCGACTACTTCGAGGAACGGGGACTGCCCTACGTCGTCGGGATGAACTGCTTCGAAGGGGTCCAGCAGTATCCGGTCGAGGATGTCCGGGAAGCGATGGCGATACCGGCGGACGTGCCGATCGTGAAGTGTGATGCACGTAAGCGCGAATCGACGAAGCAGGCTCTCATCACAATGGTGCAACACGCGATGCGGCGCTGGCACGCAAGGGACGTGGTCAGAGCATATTGATGCCCGAATCGGCACCTGCGAGCCGATTTTTTGCACCATGCGGCCGATTGACCGGTGGCCGGAATACCTCTACAACAAAGAGGCATTCCGGCTGGAGGTGGCTTTTGTGGTGCACTCGGTTGACTTCGACGATCGGATTTCGCCGCTGTCCCGTCGGTTGGTTCCGGATCAGATGTGGGCACTCGTCCAACCACTGATCCCGACGCCGAAGGTTCGGCCCCAGGGCGGCGGTCGAACCAGGGTCGGCGACCGCGCTGTGTTCGTGGCGGTGGTCTACGTGCTGACCAGTGGCTGCGCGTGGCGCCGGTTACCTGTCACGTTCGGCATCGCGGTACCGACCGCGTATCGCAGATTTGTGGAGTGGAACGGCGTCCGCCTGTGGGAACGGCTCTACGAGTCGATCCACGGGGCGAGCGAGAACGGCGATCGCAGCGCGTCCGCCGACCAGCAACTGCTGGAGTGGGCGCAGGCGATCCGGGACGCCGCCGAGGCGAGGGCGGCGTTCGCGTCCTGACGCGGACGTACGAGGGGGCCGCGTCAGGACGTGTGAGGGGGCGCGGCGCGAGCCTGGATGCCTGTTCGCGACCCGACCGGCCGGTGGGGCTGGTCGACCGTGCGGCCCCCAATGGCCGCGTGGCGAACTAGCTGTGGTCCTCCGGCTGGCGCGCCAGCGGTACCGCGTCGGGCAGTTGGGGCGCCAGGCAGGCGCGGTTACGGCCGCCCTCCTTGGCCTGGTACAGGGCCGCGTCCGCGGCCAGCAGCAGCTCGTCCAGGTCGTGCCCGGAATGCGGATACACCACGGCTCCCACCGAGACCGTGACGGTCACCGGCCCGTGAGTGTCGGGGGAGGTCACGATGAGGGTGCCAACGCACTGCCGGAAGCGCTCGGCGATGGTCATCAGCTCGGCCGCGTCCACGCCCGGCACCAGGACCATGAACTCCTCGCCGCCGAACCGGCCCACCACGTCGTACTCGCGGCACTGCTTGCGTAACGCGTCGGCGACGGCCTTGAGCACGGCGTCGCCGGTCAGGTGGCCGTAGTTGTCGTTGATCTTCTTGAAGTGGTCCAGGTCGAGCATCAGGACGCCGACCTCGGTCTTGTCCCGTTCCGCGCGCGCCAGCTCGGTGCGGGCCAGATGGCTCCAGTGCGCGGTGTTGGACAGGCCGGTCTTGGTGTCGGTCCGGGCGGCGACCTCGTACTGGCGCAGCAACAGCGTCCGGTGCAGGACCAGCAGCAGGGGTAGCAGCAGGGCCAGGTACCAGGGGTCATAGGTGACCACCAGCGCGGTGACAGCGCCCAGGCTGAGCGCGGCCAGCTCGACCAGGTTGCTGCTGAAGTTACCCAGCGCGTCCTGGGCCGGGGTCTTGGGTGCGGACAGCAGGATCACGGCCACGACCAGTGCGAAGTTCACGAACCAACGAACCGCTGCGGCCAGTATGATGACCCCGACCCCTCGGGCGGAACTGGGCAGGTCAGGATAGCTGCCCGGGGGCAGGCCCGCGTAGAGGACCGCCATGGCGGCCTCCGTCGCGAGCGTGACCGCCGCGGTGGTGTAGACCCATCGGAACATCCGCGTCCGACTGCCGCGGACCCGGAGGCTGAGGGCGGTGACGACGACGAGCGCGACAGCGAGCGACGGTGGCAGCAGCAGCAGGCCGGCGAAGCTCCACACGGACTTCAGGTCGACGCCCGGTGCGTTGCCCAGGTTGTTCATGCGGGTCAGCGCCATGCCGCCGCGGATCGCCTGCAGGTGCAGGATCGATCCCCCGGCGAGAATGCCGAAGATCACCCAGTCGTGGCGTTGGATCGGCACCCGGTCACTGAACGCGATCGCGATGCCCATGGCGAAGACCTCGACGACCAACACCGCGGCGATGACCGGCTTGCGCTGGGACCACAGCGGCCAATGCCCTACGTTGGTTGCGACCTTGGTCGCAACCGCACGCGACACGCGGATCGGCCCCGAAGAATGCGAACTACGCTCTACCGGTCCCCCGTGATCTGACACAGAATGAACGTTAGCCTAGAGCGTTAGAAGGTTCACTCTATGGGGTAAGAAACCTTACGTCCAATCGAGTGAGACTTGCTGTGACGCGGAGTAATGAAGGAGAGGTCACCGTGCGCGATCTCATTTGGGACTGACCGACTCGTCCCGTCCGTGTCGATCCCTAGCCGTTCGTGCCGCCTGGCTCGTGCGTCGCCATGGGACGGGGAATCGTTACGCGCTCGCGCGTTTCACAGTTGCCGGTATGGCCACTGCCCGCCGGTAGGACAGCATGGCCGCCAACGCCACCACGGCCCCCGCTGCGCCGAACACTGCGACGACGACGGACGGTGACCAGCTGTCCGCGAACGCACCCGCGGCGACCACTCCCAGGCCCTGGGAGACGCGGATTCCGGTGTTCGCCAGGCCGAACGCCTGGCCACGCTCGGCGTCGGGCACGGCGCGCACGAACGCGGACGCGGCAACGATCTGGTACGCGGCCAACCCGCCGCACGTCACCAGGACCACGAGCGTGGCGACGGTGTTGTGCGTCGCCGCGCAGATCACCAGCACAGCCGACGAGGCGACCGCCAGCAGCGGCACCAGTCGCATGCGGGTGTCCGGTGGGACCAGCCTGGTGAGCAGCAGCACCCCCAGTGCGTTGCCGATCGGCAACGCGGCGAACACCAGACCGGTGAGCAGTGCGCCGCCGCCCAGTTCCCTGGCGTACGGCACCGCAAGCCCTTCGCTGATCACGTAGAAACCGGACAGGCAGGCCAGCCACACCAGCGTCCGGAGCATCCTGTCCCGCCACACGAGGTTGACTCCGCTGCGTAACGACAGCCAGGTCGCCGCAAGCTCCCCGCGTTCCGGGTCGGCCGCCTTTGTCGCGGCAGGGCGATGCAGGACACCGAACCTGACCAGCAACGCCGACACCGCGAAGGTGCCGGCGTCGATCAGCAGGGCCACGGACGGCGTACTGAACTGGAGCAGGACTCCGCCCAACACGTAACCGGCGAGCTGGCCGGTCTGGTTGGTGATGGTCATCACCGCCTGGCCCGTTACGTAACGGTCGCCGGTCAGGATGTTGGGCAACATCGCGCCGCGGGCGGCGTTGAACGGAGCGTTGAGGAACTGCACGGCGACGAGCAGCACACAGACCGCGGCGAAGGGCAGCCCGGGAATCGCCATGACGCCGACCAGCAGCGCGCGCGACACATCGGCGATGACCATGACCTCGCGCCGAGGGTACCGGTCGGCCAGCCCGGACAGCAGCGGCCGACTGATCAGGTCGGGCAGGAAGGTAAGGGCGTAGGTCAGTGCGGTGAGTGCGGCCGAATGCGTGCGCGCGTACACCAACAGTGTGAGAGCGACCCTGGCTAGCTGGTCACCGCCGATCGACAGGATTTGCCCCCACCACAACGCCTGAAACTCCCCGACCTGGAAGACCTCGCGAAACGTCGCCTGGCCTTTCCGTTGGTCGGACACCAAGAGTCACCCCCTCAACACATAGGGTCTAGTTGTACCTGCCGAACGGGGCGAGGAAAAGCGGTTGCGCCGATATCCCGATTAACAGTCGGCGAGTGGCCTACCGCCTTCGGATGACCGTCGTAGTCGGCGCCTAGCATGTCGTAGCGTGCAGGACGGTCTGTTTGGGGAGCACATCGACGGTGTGGAAGACGGTCCGCCGGACCTGTTCGGCGGCGATTCGGACACGTCGGCGGACGGTCGGGGTGGCCAGGGTCACCGTGCTGTGAACCCGAACGCGCCCCTCGCTGTCCGGATGCGCCCGCAGACCCTGGACGAGGTGGTCGGCCAGGACCACCTGCTCGGCCCGGGTGCACCGCTGCGCAGGCTGGTCGAGGGGGCCGCGCCGGCATCCGTACTGCTCTACGGCCCGCCCGGCACCGGGAAGACCACGCTGGCCACCCTCGTCTCGCTGGCCACCGGCCGGCGATTCGTCGCGCTGTCCGCGCTGTCCGCCGGGGTCAAGGAGGTCCGCGCGGTGATCGACCAGGCCAAGCTGCGGCTGCGGTCTGGCGGCACGGCGCCGGTCCTCTTCATCGATGAGGTGCACCGGTTCTCCAAGACCCAGCAGGACGCGCTGCTGGGCGCCGTCGAGGACCGGACCGTGCTGCTGGTGGCCGCGACCACGGAGAACCCGTCGTTCTCGGTGGTGTCGCCGCTGCTGTCCCGGTCACTCGTGCTGCAACTGCGGCCGCTGACCGACGACGACGTGCACGCCCTGGTGTCCCGCGCGGTGCGCGATCCGCGTGGCCTGGGTGGGGCCGTGCCGCTCGCCAAGGACGCCGAGGACCACCTGGTCCGGCTGGCCGGTGGGGACGCGCGGCGGGCGCTGACCGCGCTGGAGGCCGCCGCCGACGCCGCCCGGTCCACCGGTGCCACCGAGATCGGCCTGGCCACCGTCGAGGCCGCCGTGGACAAGGCGGCCGTGCGCTACGACCGGGACGGCGACCAGCACTACGACGTGATCAGCGCGTTCATCAAGTCCATCCGTGGCTCCGACGTGGACGCCGCACTGCACTATCTGGCCAGGATGATCGAAGCGGGCGAGGACCCCAGGTTCATCGCCCGCAGGCTCGTCGTGCACGCCAGCGAGGACGTCGGCATGGCCGATCCGACCGCCCTGCAGACCGCCACCGCGGCTGCCGCGGCCGTCCAACTGATCGGCATGCCCGAGGCCAGGCTGGCACTCGCCCAGGCCACCGTGCACCTGGCCACGGCACCCAAGTCGAACGCGATCGTGACGGCCATCGACAGCGCACTGGCCGATGTCCGCTCCGGTGCCACCGGCGCCGTACCGCCGCCACTGCGGGACGGCCACTACGCGGGCGCGGCGAAACTGGGCAACGCGCAGGGCTACCGGTACCCACACGACGTGCCCGACGGCGTGCTCACCCAGCAGTACCCACCGGACGAACTGGTCGGCCGCGACTACTACCAGCCAACCCAGCGCGGCGCCGAACGCGTGATCGCCGAGCGAGTGCCCAAACTGCGCAAGGTGGTCCGAGGCACCGAACCCCCCGCTGAGACCGACTGAGGTCGGATGTCGATCTAGGTGTCCATGCTGACCGGTCCGTCCCGGAAGGCGGGGCCGCAGGTCGGCGCGGTAGCCTGACCGCCATCGCGCGGCACGGACCTGCGCGTCCCCACACCGCCGTCCCCGTAGGAGGATTCGTGTCGGCAGGGCAGATCGCCGCGCTCGTCGCCGCCGGCGCCTTCGTGCTGCTGGTGCTGCTGCTGGCGGTTCCGCTGATCAAGCTGGGCAAGACGCTGGACGAGGCGACCATCGCGATCCGCAAGGCGTCCGAGAACTCCGACCCGCTGTTCACCGGCGCCAACACGACGTTCGACCACGTGAACACCCAACTGGAGCGGGTCGACGGCATCACGGCCAATGCCCGCGCGGTGTCGGGCAACGTGTCCGCGCTGACCTCGCTGTTCACCGCGACGCTGGGTGGCCCGCTGGTCAAGACGGCGGCACTGTCCTACGGCGTGAGCAGGGCGATCCGGGCCCGCCGCAAGGCGGCTGCCGACGTGCCCGGCAAGCACTCCCGCAAGCAGCGTCGTCGCGGAGGCAGGAAGTGATGAAGCGGCTGTTCTGGCTCGGCGTCGGCGTTGCCGCTGGTGTCGCGCTGTCCCGCAAGGCAGGGCAGGCCGCAAGGCAGGCGACTCCGGCCGGGATGGCGGGTAATCTTGGTGGCGCGCTCAGCGAGCTCGCTGGTGCACTGGGTACGTTCGGCGCCGACATCAGGGCGGGCATGGCCGAACGGGAACGGGAACTGACGGAGACGGTGGAACAGCGGACGGGCATCAACCCGACCCCTCGGCACGCGCTACGCGCCGCCGAGGAGACGCTGCGCGCCAGCGCACCAGCTGCCCGCCGCCCGAACCGGGCGCGAGCTCGCCGGGCGGATGGCTGACGCTCGCGCCAGTAGCCCGAGTGACGGTCATTCGCCGCCTTCGCGTCCTGCTTCGACACTTCTCGCGAGGAACCCAACGTGCAGACCCACGAGATCATCAAACGTTTTCGAGATCACTTCGAACGCAACGGGCACACGGTCGTGCCCAGTGCCCCGCTGATCCTGGACGACCCGAACCTGTTGTTCGTCAACGCCGGCATGGTGCCGTTCAAACCGTACTTCCTCGGTGAGGCGCCGCCGCCCTACCCGCGCGCGACCAGCATCCAGAAGTGCGTGCGCACGCCGGACATCGACGAGGTCGGCAAGACCACGCGGCACAACACCTTCTTCCAGATGGCCGGCAACTTCTCGTTCGGCGACTACTTCAAGGAAGGCGCGATCACGCTCGCCTGGGAGCTGATCACGTCGTCGGTCGCCGACGGCGGCTACGGCTTCGACGCGGACCGCGTCTGGCCCACCGTCTACCACGACGACGACGAGGCCTTCGAGCTGTGGCGCAAGATCACCGGCCTGCCGGCCGAGCGGATCCAGCGCCGGGGCGCGGAGGACAACTTCTGGGACATGGGCGTGCCCGGCCCATGTGGCCCGTGCTCGGAGATCTTCTTCGACCGCGGTCCGCAGTACGGCCGGGACGGTGGCCCGATCGTGGACGAGGAGCGGTTCCTGGAGATCTGGAACCTGGTCTTCATGCAGGATGTCCGCGGTGAGCAGAGCCCGAAGAAGGGCTTCCCGGTCATCGGTGAGCTGCCGGCGAAGAACATCGACACCGGCATGGGTGTCGAGCGGGTGGCGACGCTGTTGCAGGGCGTGGAGAACGTCTACGAGACCGACCTGGTCCGCTCGGTGATCGCCAAGGCCGAGCAGCTCTCCGGCCGGCGCTACGGTGCCGACAAGACCGACGACGTGCGGTTCCGGGTGATCGCCGACCACGCGCGCAGCGGTGTGATGCTGATCGGTGACGGCGTGACCCCGGGCAACGAGGCGCGCGGCTACGTGCTGCGCAGGCTGCTGCGCAGGATCGTCCGCTCCGCGCGCCTGCTCGGTGTGCACGAGCCGGTGCTCGGCGAGTTCGCGGCGGTCGTGCGGGACGAGATGGGGCCGTCCTACCCCGAGCTGGTGTCGGACTTCCCGCGCATCGAGTCGGTGATCACTGCCGAGGAGGACGCGTTCCTCACCACGCTGACCAGTGGTTCGCGGATCTTCGACACCGCGGCGGCGGACACCAGGAAGGCGGGTGGCCTGGTGCTGCCCGGCGACAAGGCCTTCCAGCTGCACGACACCTACGGCTTCCCCATCGACCTCACCCTGGAGATGGCGTCCGAGCAGGGCCTGACCGTGGACGAGGACGGCTTCCGCAGGCTGATGGCCGAACAGCGGGACCGGGCCAAGGCGGACGCGGCCAAGCGGCGCACCGGGCACGGTGACCGGACCGTCTACCGCGACCTGCTGGCGTTGGGCGCCACCGATTTCGTCGGCTACGAGCAGCTGACCGCCGACGCGGTGGTGCGCGGCATCATCAAGGACGGTCAGCGGGTCCGCGACGCGGGCGAGGGCGAGATCGTCGAGGTGGTGCTGGACCGCACGCCGCTGTACGCGGAATCCGGTGGCCAGGACAGCGACGCCGGTGCCATCACGGCGGACAGCATGGAACTGGAAGTGCTGGACGTGCAGAAGGTGGCCCGCAAGCTGTGGGTGCACCAGGTTCGGGTGCGCGGCGGCGAGGTGACCGAGGGCCAGCAGGTGCTGGCGCAGGTCGACCCCGAGTGGCGGGTCGGTGCCCGGCAGGGCCATTCCGGCACGCACGTGGTGCACGCCGCACTGCGCCAGGTGCTCGGCCCGAGCGCGCTGCAGAACGGTTCCTACAACAAGCCCGGCTACCTGCGGCTGGACTTCGCGTGGCAGGGCGGCCTGTCGCCGGCCACCCGCAGCGAGATCGAAGAGGTCAGCAATCTCGCGGTGCGCCAGGACCTGCCGGTCCGGGTGCTGTACACGTCGATCCCCGGCGCCCAGGAACTGGGGGCGCTCGCGCTGTTCGGCGAGACGTACGACGACGAGGTCCGGGTCGTGGAGATCGGTGGCCCGTGGTCGCGTGAGCTGTGCGGTGGCACCCACGTGGAGCACTCGTCGCAGATCGGCTCGGTGGCGCTGCTCGGCGAGTCGTCCATCGGTTCGGGGGTGCGGCGCATCGAGGCCTACGTCGGCCTGGAGGCGTTCCAGTACCTGGCCAAGGAACGGGCGCTGGTGCAGAACCTGGCCGGCATGCTGAAGGTGCCGGACGCGGACGTGCCGGCGCGGGTCGAGGCGCTGATCGAACGGCTGCGGGTCGCCGAGAAGGAACTGGAGCGGCTGCACGGGGAGAAGCTGCTCGGCTCGGTCGGCGAGCTGACCGGCTCCGGTGAGGTCTTGTCCGGGCTGACGATGGTGGCCAAGGCGCTGCCGGCCGGTGTGCCAGCGGGTGACCTGCGCAGCCTGGCCAGCAAGGTGCGGGACCAGTTGGGCGATCGCCCTGGTGTCGTCGCGTTGTTCTCCGCGGTGGACGACAAGGTCAACTTCGTGGTCGCGACAACGGCGGCGGCGCGGTCGAAGGGCCTCGCGGCCGGCAGGCTGGTGCCCGCGTTCGCCCCGGCGATCGAGGCGAGGGGCGGCGGCAAGCCGGACCTCGCGCAGGGCGGCGGCAGCAAGCCTGCCGGTGTGCCGGCGGCGATCGAGGCGCTGCGGGCGGAGCTGACCGCAGCGGTGCGCTGACCAGGATTGGCGGACACCAGCCGACGTGACCAGGCAGCCACGAGCCAAGAAGAAGACCGGGGCGGTCGGGCGAGGTCCCGACCGCCCCGGCTTCGATGATCCCGGACGGGGCAGGCGGCTGGGGGTGGATGTCGGCTCTGTCCGGGTCGGAGTCGCCCTCAGTGATCCGAGCCCCGTTCTAGCTACGCCACTCGTTACCCTGTCGAGGGATGAGCGAGGTGGCCGGGACATCGGCCAGCTCGCCGCGCTCGTCAAGGAGCATGAGGTGGTCGAAGTGGTCGTTGGCCTGCCCAGAACACTGGCCAACCGAACGGGCCAGGCAGCGGTCACCGCGCTGGCCTACGCCGACGCGCTGGCCGGCCGGGTCGCACCGGTGCCGGTCCGGTTGGCCGACGAGCGCCTGACCACCGTCACCGCGGCCAGAATGCTGTCCGAGCGTGGTGTGAAGGGCGGCCGGCAGCGCGCCGTCGTCGACCAGGCCGCCGCGGTCGAGATCCTGCAGAGCTGGCTGGACGGCAGGGCTGCCGCGCTGGCCAGACAGTCAGCCGAGCAGCACCCGGCGTCCGACGAGGTGACACCGTGAACGACGGTCTCGAACTGTTCGACGACCTGTCCGAGGACGACCGGCATTCCGGCAACCGGCGTGGCCGGGGTGGCAGGCGGCCGCGCCGACGCAGGCGCCGTGGCCTGACGTGGAGCATCGTGTTGGTGCTCGTCCTGGTCATCGCCGCGGGCGCCTACCTCGGTGTCCGGCAGTTCATGGGCATCGGCGTGTACCCGGACTACGTCGGCTCCGGTGACAGGAGCGTGGTGTTCCAGGTCAACGCGGGCGACACCACCAGCGACATCGGCGACGACATGCGTCAGGCCGACATCGTGAAGAGTTCCGGTGCCTTCGTCAAGGCGGGCGAGAGCAGTTCGGCGCTGGCCAGCGTGCAGCCGGGTTTCTACGTGCTCAAGGAGCACATGTCCGGCGCCGCGGCGGTCAGTGCGATCACCAACTCGCACAACAGGGTCGGCCTGCTGGAGATCAAGAGCGGCCAACAGTTGGACGACACGACCAGCGTCACCCACAAGGTCACCGCCGGCATTCTGACCCATATCTCGCAGGCATCCTGCGCCACGCTGAACGGCAAGCAGACCTGTGTGTCGGTGGCCCAGTTGCGGGCCGCGATCGCGGACACCGACCCGGCCGCGCTCGGCGTGCCGGACTGGGCGATTCCGAGCGCGACCAGCGCCGACCCCAAGCACCGGCTGGAAGGCCTGATCATGCCCGGCGTCTACAACCTGAAGCCGGGGGAGACCGCGGCGCAGACGCTGAAGCGGATCATGGACCAGAGTTCGGCGCAGCTCCAGGCGGCCGGCCTGCCGTCCACCAACCAGCAGAGTTCCGGGTTCACGCCGTACCAGGTGCTCACGCTCGCGTCCATTGTGGAGCGGGAAGCCGGTACGGCAGCGGACATGCCGAAGATCTCGCGGGTGTTCTACAACCGGTTGCAGCAGGGCATGGACCTCCAGTCCGACGCCACAGTGGACTACGGACTGGACCGCCCGATGGTGGCCACCTCGCCCGCCGAACGGCCCGCGTCCGGTGCCTACAACACGTATGGCAACTCAGGCCTGCCGCCGACACCGGTGTCCAGCCCGAGCACGGCGGCGATCGAGGCGGCCAGCCAGCCGGCGGCCGGCCCGTGGATCTACTTCGTGGTGTGCCAGAAGGACGGCAGTTCCTGTTTCGCGACGAACCTGACGCAGCACAACGCGAACGTCCAGATCGCCATCCACAACGGTGTCTTCTGACGATGACCGGTCAGCAACGCAGGGCGGCCGTGGTGGGGTCGCCGGTGGCGCATTCGCTGTCGCCAGTCCTGCACTCGGCCGCGTACGCCGCACTCGGGCTGGCCGACTGGACGTTCGACCGGATCGAGGCGGACGCCGACGGACTGCCGCCGCTGGTCGCCGGGCTCGGTGCCGAATGGGCAGGCCTCGCGGTCACCATGCCGGGCAAGCGGGCGGCCATCGCGTTGGCAGCCGAACGCACCGACCGGGCCGTCGCTGTGGGCGCGGCCAACACCCTCGTGCCGCTCGGTGGTGGTGCCTGGCGGGCTGACTGCACCGATGTGGCCGGCGTGACCGGAGCGCTCACCGCGGCCGGTGGCTACCGGCCGGCGCCTGGCGCGACCGGCCTGGTGCTGGGCGCGGGCGGCACCGCCGCCGCGGCCCTGGTCGGGTTGGCCGAGCTGGACGTGCGGG
Source organism: Pseudonocardiaceae bacterium (assembly GCA_036279295.1). Classification (GTDB taxonomy): domain Bacteria; phylum Actinomycetota; class Actinomycetes; order Mycobacteriales; family Pseudonocardiaceae; genus DATEPR01. The sequence continues at coordinate 20,724 of DASUJK010000006.1, forward strand.
ACGTGGTCATCGTGGTGCGGGAACCGGCCAGGGCGGCCGAGACCGTGGCCACGGCACACCGGATCGGCCTGCGGGTGGATGTCCGCCGATGGTCACACGCCGATCTGCGGGCGCTCGCGGGCAAGGCCGAGGTGGTGGTCAGCACAGTCCCTGCGGTCGCCGCCGATCGGCATGCCGACGAACTGGCCGAGGCACCGTGCCTGTTGGACGTGATCTACCACCCGTGGCCGACCCCGCTGGCCGAAGCCGTGTCACGGCGTGGCGGGCGCCTGGCCACCGGGCTGGACATGTTGCTGCACCAGGCATTCAGCCAGGTCGAGCAGTTCACCGGCCGGCCGGCGCCACGGGTGGCCATGCGCGACGCCCTGCGCACCGCCACCGGTGGCACCCTGCCGCTGCCTCTCTAGGCGTCCAGATCCGTGGCCACCAGCGTGGCCAACTCGTCCAGCGCCGCGTCCGCCCCGTCGCCGTCGGCTGCCAGCACGACCTCGTCGCCGTGCATGGCGCCCAACGTCATCAGGTTCAGGACGCTGCCCGCCGGCACCGGCTGGCCGTCAGCCTTCCTGATGGTCACAGGTACCGGCTGGGCGGCCGCCGCCTTGGCGAGCAGTGCCGCCGGGCGGGCGTGCAACCCGATCTTGCTGCCGACCTTGACGCGTCGTTCCGGCATGCGGGCTCCTCATCGTCTCCGTACTAGCTGGTCACTGGTTCTTCTGTGTGGTCCTGGGCCATCGGCGTACCGGGATCGACGGCTGCCGGCGTGCTGGCGTCGGCGGTCGTCTCGGTGTCGGTGTCCTCCTCCCGGCCCGGGGTGCGCAGGTTCCACCTCTTGATCACCCAGGTGAACAGGAAGTAGTAAATCAGCGCGTACACGATCCCGATAGGAATGAGCAGCCACGCCTTGGTCGCGATCCCGAAATTCAGCAGGTAGTCGATACCACCGGCGGAGAAGCTGAAGCCGTCGTGGATGCCCAGGGCGTTGACCAGGGCCAGTGACGAGCCGGTGAGCACGGCGTGGATCAGGTACAGCGGCCACGCGACGAACATGAACGAGAACTCGATCGGCTCGGTGACACCGGTGATGAACGAGGTCAGGGCCGCGGACAGCATGATGCCGCCGACCAGTTTCTTCTGCGACGGGCGCGCGGTCCGCCAGATCGCCAGCGCGGCGGCCGGCAGCGCGAACATGAAGATCGGGAAGAAGCCCGTCATGAACGAGCCCGCGGTCGGGTCGTGCACGAAGAAGCGGTTCAGGTCGCCGTGCACGCCGTTGAACGTGCCGAACACGGTCCACACCACGGAGTTGATGACGTTGTGCAGACCGAACGGGATCAGCAGCCGGTTGATCATGCCGTAGATGCCGCCGCCGACCACCGCGTTGTGCGTGACGAAGTCACCGGCGCTGGTGATGCCCTTGTTGAAGATCGGGTACAGCAGACCGAAGATCACGCCCAGAATGGTCATCGTGAACGCGGTGACGATCGGCACGAACCGGCGGCCACCGAAGAACGCCAGGTACGGAGGCAGCTTGATGCGGTAGAACCGCTGCCACAGCATGGCGCTGCCGATGCCGACGAGGATGCCGGCCAGCACGCCGTAGGGCCAGGCGCTCGGCGTGACACCGAGACTGAAGATGGCCGGACTCTTCGCCACCGCGGCCGGGTCCAGCTTGACCGGTGCGAAGACCTGCACGACCTGGCTGAACACCACGAAGCCGACGACGGCGGCCAGCGCTGTGGAACCGTCCGCCCGACGGGCGAAACCGATGGCGACACCCACCGCGAAGATCAGCGGCAGGAAGTTGAACACCGCGCCGCCCGCCGCGGCGAGCACCTGGGCGATCTTCGATGTCGCCTGCCAGCGGCCCAACAGATCGGCCTGGCCCAGCCGTAGCAACAGGCCGGCGGCGGGCAGTGTCGCGATGGGCAGCATCAGGCTGCGGCCCAGGCGTTGGATGCCCGCCAGGCCCCTGTTCTTCGACTCGCTGCCCGCTCCCGCGGTCGCAGTGGTGGTCATTCGTTTCCTCCATGAGCGGCGAACGGACCGGACTCCGGAACCGTCCGGTCGAGTTGCATCGTTACCTGGTAGTGGTCAGCCCGGTACCAGGACGTCATGTCCTCCACGGGTGATCCGTGTCGGGACGAGATCCGGCGGAACACCAACAACGGTGTGCCACTGCGGACGCCGAGCAGCCGAGCGGTCTCCCGGTCGGCTCCTTCGGCCCAGACGGTCTGGGTCGCGTGGTCGAAGACCACCCCATGTCGTTCGGCGAGTTGCGTGTAGAGCGAATCGGTCAGGTCGAGATCGAGCAGTCCGGGCACGTGGCCCCGGTGGTACCAGCCGCGTTCCACGGCCAGTGGTGTGCCATCCGCCCTGCGCAGCCGGAACAGGCGGTAGGCCGTGGCACCCGGCGACAGCCGCAGCGCAGCGGCAGTACCCGGTGGGGGTACCGCCTCCGCGGTGCCGAGCACCTCGGTGCTCGGCGTCAGCCCGCGTCGGCGCATGTCCGACGTGAACGACATCAGGTAGAGCTGGAGTTCCATGCGGCGCTGCATGGTGTACGTGCCCTTGCCGCGCACCGTGACCAGCAGGCCGTCGGCGACCAGCCGGGCGACGGCGGATCGCACGGTCAGGCGGGACACGCCGTACCGTTCCGCGAGCTCCCGTTCGGACGGGATCGCCGACCCTGGCGGGAGCTCGTTCTCGATCAGCCTGCGCAGGATCTCCCGCAGCTGCACATGTTTCGGCCGTGGGCCGTCGACGATCCGGACCGGATCCACGATCGGTGCGGCGGTGGGTAGCGCGGCGTGCAGACCGTTCACACCGTTCACCGCATGGCCGCGCGCGTCGTTGGTCACGGTTCCTCCCGTCGAACGCCACATGGCTCCGGTCTCGCACCGAACGGCCATCATTGGTACGTTCCGGTCTAGACCAGTTGGTGGGGGAGGATGCCCCCACCGACAAGTGGGTGTCAAGGCTCGCGACCAGTTCGTTCCCCGGGAACATCCACTCGGAGCAGACTGGTCCGTGCTCCGACCACTCGGGGCGACACCGGGTGACCGGTTTGGCTGAACAGGAGACAGAATGGCTGACGACCGCGCGGCGAAGATTCTGGCCGCCATCGGCGGTGCCGAGAACGTGATCGAGATCGAGCCGTGCATCACGAGGCTGCGGTGCGAACTGGAGGACGGCTCGGTCGTGGACGAGGCCGCCCTCAAGGCGATCGGTGCGCACGGCGTGATCCGCATGGGTGGCGTCGTGCAGATCATCATCGGCCCGGAGGCGGACACCATCGCCAGCGACATCGAGGACCTGCTGGAATGACTTTCACTGTTGCCAGTCCCGTTGCCGGTCGCGTGGTACGACTGGCCGAGGTGCCCGACCCGGTGTTCGCCCAGGCGATGGTCGGGCCGGGCGTGGCCGTGGTGCCGGAGTCTTCGGCCGGTGACGTGGTTTCCCCGGTGGCCGGCACGATCGCGACGCTGCACCCGCACGCCTTCGTGGTGGCCACGCCCGGCGGCCAGGCGGTGTTGGTGCACCTCGGGATCGACACGGTACGGCTCAAGGGTGAGGGTTTCGTGCCGCACGTGGCCAAAGGCGATTCGGTGGCGGTCGGTCAGCCGGTGGTCGGGTGGGACCCGGCGGCGGTGGCAGCAGCCGGTTACGCAACGGTGTGCCCGATCATCGCGCTGGACGCCGAGGCCGAAGCGGTGGGCGATCCACGCGCCGATGGCCCGGTCGAAGTGGGGGAGCGACTGTTCGACTGGCACTGACGGCGGGGGTGGCGACGGTTGGTCTGGACCGGTCCACTGCCATTGGCTGACGACGTCAGCATGGTCTGGACCAGCCGATCGACGCCGTTGTGGGCCGGGCCGATGCAATACGCCGTGCCGCGCTCGCGTCGGGCCGCACTGCCGGGCGTGGTCTGCACCAGCCGGCTCAACCGTGCGGTGGATCAACCGCGTTGCCGTGCGCCGTCGGCGTGCTCCGCCACCGCGTTCAAACACTGGCGATGCCGATGATCTGCCGCACTGCCGTGCCGTTTTGGGCGCTGGCCATGGGCTTTTCTCGCTGAACGGTCGACACACACGCGGGAACGGTCGACACGCGCGGACAGCACCTCCGGTTGCCTCAAACCGGTGCCGCCCTGCGTCATCGTTGCCGCATGAACTCCACGAATCTCCTCGCCACCGCCGGTTTCGGGCTGATCGGCACCGTCGTCGGCGCGCTCGGCCGACACATCGTCAACCGCGCGCTGCGCAGCCCCGTCTGCCGGCCGCCGTGGTGTGAACTGGCCTGTGCAGGACTGTCCGCACTACTCGGCTGGCGCGCGGCAGCCGGTCTGCTGCCGTCCTGGTGGCTGCCCGTGCCACTCGTGCTCGGCTGGTTCGCCGTCCCACTGACCGCAGCCGATCTCGCCCGGCGCCGACTACCGGACGTCCTCACACTCCCGGCGTACCCGCTGATCGGCCTCGTCGTCGCGCTGGCCGCGACGGCGGGCCCGGACGCCGGCCTCGGCTGCCGCGCGCTGGCCGGCGTCATCCTGTTCGGCGGTGCCCACGCGCTCGTCCGCGTGCTGGCGCCGACGGCGATGGGTGGTGGCGACGTGAAGCTGGCCGGCAGCCTCGGTGCGGTGCTGGGCGCGATCGGCTGGCCGGCCATGGCCGTGGCGGCGACGCTGGCGGCCATGGGTACCGCGCTGCTGGCCATGGCTCGCCGGATGAACCACGCGCCACACGGCCCCAGCCTGCTGGCCGCCACCTGGCTGGTCGCGGCCTTCCCCGGCCAGTTACCCGGCACCGGTTGACGCCGTCATCGCACGTCCAGGCCAGCGTGGGAGGATTCTCCCGTGCTGCGTTGGATGACCGCCGGAGAGTCGCACGGGCCTGCCCTGGTCGCTGTGATGGAGGGCATGGTGGCCGACGTCGAGATCACCACCGCCGACATCGCCACCCAGCTCGCCCGCCGTCGCCTCGGCTACGGCCGGGGTGCCCGGATGAAGTTCGAGGCCGATGAGATCGAGGTGATCGGCGGCGTCCGGCACGGTCGCACGCTCGGTGGCCCCGTGGCGATCCGGGTGGGCAACACCGAGTGGCCCAAGTGGGAACAGGTCATGGCGGCCGACCCGGTCGACGCGTCGGTCCTCGACGGACTCGGCCGCAACGCTCCGCTGACCCGGCCCCGGCCCGGCCACGCCGACCTGCCCGGCATGCTCAAGTACGGGTTCACCGATGCCCGGCCCGTGCTGGAGCGCGCCAGCGCCCGCGAGACCGCGGCCAGGACGGCTCTCGGCGCCGTGGCCAGGGCGTTCCTGCGCCAGGTGCTCGGTGTCGAGGTGGTCAGCCACGTGGTCGCGCTCGGGTCGGTCAGCGCCGAGCGCGGTGCGCTGCCCGGTCCGGACGACCTGGACGTCATCGACAGCAGCCCGGTGCGGGCGTTCGACCCGGCCACGACCGAGGCGATGGTGGCCGAGGTGGACGCGGCCCGTAAGGACGGCGACACGCTTGGTGGCATCGTCGAGGTCGTGGTGCACGGGCTGCCGCCCGGCCTCGGTGCCCACGTGCACTGGGACCGCAGGCTGGATTCCCGACTGGCCGCCGCGATGCTGGGCATCCAGGCGATCAAGGGCGTCGAGATCGGCGACGGCTTCGACGTGGCCCGTTCGCGCGGCAGCGACGCCCAGGACGAGATCGAACCGGGTGCCGGCGAGGTGGGTGCCAAGGGCGTGCGCAGGAAGTCCAACCGGGCCGGCGGTGTCGAGGGCGGCATGACCAACGGTGAACCGCTGCGGGTTCGGGCGGCGATGAAGCCGATCTCCACGATCCCGCGTGCACTGTCCACGATCGACACCGAGACGGGAGAGGTGGCGGTAGCGATCAACCAGCGTTCCGACGTGTGCGCTGTGCCGGCAGCCGGTGTCGTCGCCGAGGCGATGGTGTCGCTCGTGCTGGCCGACGCCGCGCTGGAGAAGTTCGGCGGTGACTCCGTCGCCGAGACCACCCGCAATGCGCGGGCCTACCTGGCCTCGGCGGAGCAGCGGTGGTGAGCCCGACGTCGACCCGGCCGATCGCGGTTGTCGTCGGCCCGCCGGGTGCCGGCAAGTCGACCGTCGGCGGTCTGCTCGCCGCCCGGCTCGGCGTGCCGTTCCGGGACGTGGACGCGGACATCGTGGCGCTGGCCGGCAAGCCGATCATGGAGATCTTCGCCACCGACGGCGAACCGGCGTTCCGGGCGCTGGAAGAACAGGCGGTGGCGACAGCTCTCGCCGAGCACACCGGCGTGCTGGCGCTGGGTGGCGGCGCGATCCTGTCCGAGCGGACCAGGGCCGCGCTGGCGGGCCACCCGGTGGTGTTCCTGAACGTCGGCATGGCCGAGGGCGTCAAGCGCACCGGGCTGTCCGGCGCTCGACCGCTGCTCGCCGGGGTCAACCCGAGGGCCACGTTCAAGACGTTGCTGGATGCGCGGCTGCCGCTGTACCGGGAGGTGGCGGTGTTCGAGGTCGCCACCGACGACCTCGAACCGGACCAGATCGTGGCGAAGGTCGTCGCCGCGCTGGCGTGACGAGCACGAAACCGAGAGGGAGCGGGATGGTCGAGCCGGTGCGCATCAGGGTGAGCGCGGAACGGCCCTATGACGTCGTGGTGGGCCGTGGCCTGCTCGGCGACATCACCGATGCGGTGGGCGGCGCGTCCAGCGTGGTGATCCTGCATCAGCCGAGCCTGGGCAGCACCGCCGAGGTGATCCGGGCCGAGTTCACCGAGGCCGGACTGAACGCGAACCGCATCGAGGTGCCTGACGCCGAGGACGGCAAGGCGCTGTCGGTGGCCGGCTTCTGCTACTCGGTGCTC
>DASUJK010000007.1:0-6065 GCA_036279295.1 Pseudonocardiaceae bacterium
TGGTGATCCGGCCGTGTTCGAACAGCGACGTGGCCAGGTTGGCCAGCATCATCCGCTCGTGGGCCGGCGACCCGCCGAGACGGCGGCCTTTGGTCGGGGTCGGCATCTCTTGCTCCTCGTTGCGATACAGCCAAGCCGTCCACGCAGGACGTCAGAGCTGCTCGGTCTCTGCGTAGTCGTGGCCGTCGTCGTGACCGCCGTCCAGGTGCACGTCGCCACCCCAGCCGTCCGCCGGGTAGTCGGAGGCCGCTGCTGACGGGTCGAACCCGGGCGGGCTGTCCTTCAGGGCCAGGCCGAGACCGACGAGCTTCATCTTGACCTCGTCGATCGACTTGGCACCGAAGTTGCGGATGTCGAGCAGGTCGGCCTCGCTGCGCGAAACCAGTTCGCCGACCGTGTGGATACCCTCGCGCTTCAGGCAGTTGTACGAGCGCACCGTCAGATCGAGGTCCTCGATCGGCATCGCGAACGCCGCGATGGTGTCCGCCTCGGCGGGCGACGGGCCGATCTCGATGCCCTCCGCGTCCACGTTCAGCTCACGGGCCAGACCGAACAGCTCGACCAGCGTCTTGCCGGACGACGCGACGGCGTCCCTCGGCGTGATCGACGGCTTGGTCTCCACGTCCAGGATCAGCTTGTCGAAGTCCGTACGCTGCTCGACACGGGTGGCCTCGACCTTGTAGGTCACCTTCAGCACCGGCGAGTAGATGGAGTCGACCGGAATCCGGCCGATCTCCGCGCCTGCCTGCTTGTTCTGCACGGCGGGGACGTAGCCACGACCGCGCTCGACGACGAGCTCGATCTCCAGCTTGCCCTTGCTGTTCAGCGTGGCGATGTGCAGGTCCGGGTTGTGCACGGTGACACCGGCCGGCGGCACGATGTCGCCCGCGGTCACCACACCGGGGCCCTGCTTGCGCAGGTACATGGTCACCGGCTCGTCCTCCTCGGAGCTGATGACCAGCTCCTTGAGGTTCAGGATGATGTCGGTGACGTCTTCCTTCACGCCGGGCACGGTGGTGAACTCGTGCAGCACGCCGTCGATCCGGATGCTGGTGACAGCGGCACCGGGGATGGACGACAGCAGGGTGCGGCGCAGCGAGTTGCCGAGCGTGTAGCCGAAGCCGGGCTCCAACGGTTCGATGACGAACCGGGAGCGGGTCTCGTTGACGGTGTCCTCGGCCAGTGACGGCCGCTGGGAAATAAGCACTTCGGTGTTCCTTTCGCAGTGGCGCCCGCCATATGACGCCTACTGATGGCGACCCGGCCGCCCGGTGTGCTGGGGTGACCGGAACCGCCCCCTGTTGTCCGTGGACAACAGGGGGCCCTTTACATCACTTCGAGTAGTACTCGACGATCAGCTGTTCCTGAACCGGAGTGTCGATCTGCGCCCGGATCGGGAGCTGGTGCACCAGAATCCGGAGGCTGGACGGCACGACCTGCAACCAGGCCGGGATCGGCCGGTCGCCCATCGTCGCCTTGGCCACCTCGAAGGGCAGCGTCGGCAGCGACTTCGGCCGGACGTCGATGATGTCGTACTGGGACACCTGGAAGCTGGGCACGTTCACGGCGTGGCCGTTGACGATGAAGTGCCCGTGGCTGACCAACTGCCGGGACTGCCTGCGGGTGCGGGCCAGGCCGGCGCGGTAGACCACGTTGTCCAGTCGGGCTTCCAGCAGCTGGAGCAGGTTCTCGCCGGTCTTGCCGGGACGACGCGCTGCCAGCTTGTAGTACTTGGAGAACTGCCGCTCCAGCACGCCGTAGGTGAAGCGCGCCTTCTGCTTCTCCTGCAGCTGGAGCAGGTACTCGCTCTCCTTGATCCGACCGCGGCCGTGCTGGCCGGGCGGGTAGGGACGGCGTTCGAACGCCTGGTCGCCGCCGACCAGGTCAACCTTGAGCCGACGCGACTTCCGCGTGACGGGTCCGGTGTAACGAGCCATGGTGTGCTACTCCTCCCCGCCCTAGACCCGGCGCCGCTTGGGCGGCCGGCAGCCGTTGTGCGGCTGCGGGGTCACGTCCTGGATGTTGCCGACCTCAAGGCCGGCCGCCGACAGCGACCTGATCGCGGTTTCCCGGCCGGAGCCAGGACCCTTGACGAACACGTCGACCTTCTTCATGCCGTGCTCGGCGGCCTTGCGGGCGGCGTTCTCCGCTGCCATCTGCGCCGCGAACGGCGTGGACTTGCGGGAACCCTTGAAACCGACGTGACCCGCCGACGCCCAGCTGATCACGTTGCCAGCGGGGTCGGTGATGGACACGATCGTGTTGTTGAACGTGCTCTTGATGTGGGCGTGTCCATGCGAGACGTTCTTCTTTTCCTTGCGCCGGACCTTCTTGACCCCGGCGCCGGTGCGGGACTTCGGTGGCATGTCTGGACTGATCTCCTCAAAGCCGTGAGTTGTCGGCTACCGGGGCGTTACTTCTTACCGGCCTTCTTCTTGCCGGCGACCGTCTTCTTCGGACCCTTACGGGTGCGGGCATTGGTCTTCGTCCGCTGGCCCCGCACGGGCAGGTTGCGGCGGTGCCGCAAGCCCTCGTAGCAGCCGATCTCGATCTTGCGGCGGATGTCGGCCGCAACCTCACGGCGGAGGTCACCCTCTACCTTGAAGTGTTCTTCCATGTAGTCGCGCAGCCTGGCCACGTCCTCGTCGGTCAAGTCCTTCGACCGCAGGTCCGGGCTCACTCCGGTGGCCGCCAGCGTCTGCCTGGAGCGCGTGCGGCCGATACCGAAGATGTAGGTCAGGGCGATCTCCATCCGCTTGTCGCGGGGGAGGTCGACGCCCATGAGTCGTGCCATTCGGCGTTGTCTCCTCTGTTCTGCTTCAGGTTTGCTCCCTGACCGTCCTGTGCACCGACTCTGTGTTTCACAGGCCCCGGCCTGAAGTCCGGGGGCACACCTGGCCGCGTGTGGCCAGGCAGGTGCTGGGAGTCCTCTTGTCGTCGCGTCACGTGCCCGCGACCAGTACCCGGTGGTGTCCTGCTCAGCCCTGGCGCTGCTTGTGGCGCAGGTTCTCGCAGATCACCATGACCCGACCGTGACGACGGATCACCTTGCACTTGTCGCAGATCTTCTTGACGCTCGGCTGAACCTTCACGCCTGTTGTTCTCCTGCTCGGATCCGTCACTACTTGTAGCGGTAGACGATGCGACCTCGGGACAGGTCGTAGGGCGACAGCTCCACGACTACCCGGTCCTCGGGCAGGATGCGGATGTAGTGTTGCCGCATCTTGCCGCTGATGTGTGCCAGGACCCGGTGGCCGTTTTCCAACTCGACGCGGAACATCGCGTTGGGAAGTGGCTCGACCACGCGGCCCTCTACCTCGATGGCCCCGTCCTTCTTGCCCATGTCCTCCGCGTTTCATGACGGTGATGTGGATTGCACCCCGCCAGCCGTCGGCTGGCGCAGGGCACCGACCGACCCCACTTCCGAGCGTCCGAGAACGTGATCCCCGAGCTAGCCTGAAATCGCAGGCACGACGGAATGGGTGCGACCTGGTGCACCGTTTACCCAGTGTACGCGCATGGCTCTGAGCACCCAAATCGGGTCAGTCCCGACCCGGCAGGGCCTTCCCGTCGCCGTTGTCTGGGCGTTGCCGGCCGGGGATCGACCACCACAGGACACCGAGCACCGCACCGGGCGGCACGGCGACCCAGAGCCACCACGGGTAGACGAAGACACCGCTCGTCACACAGACCAGACCCCAGATGACCAGGTTGAGCGCGGTGAGCGACAGCCAGATCGTGTTCAGCACGCGCAGCGCGGTCGGCCCACGACGCCGCTTGACCACCGGTCGGGCCGGTGGTGCCGGCACCGGCAGGGGCCGCTGTTCCGGCAGGTCGGCCGTGATCCTGGCCAGCTCACCCCGGGTGGCCGCCTGCCACGCCTCGGCCACGCGGGTGTCGAACTCCGCGAGCGTGATGAAGCCGTCGGCATGGGCGACGCGCAGCAGCTCCTGGGTGGCCTTGCGATCCACGTCGGACACGCGCATCTGCTCCGGCGGCACTCCTTCGGTCACATGAGTATCTTGTCACCTGAACGGCTTCGAAGGAGTGCGGTCTGCCCTATTGACCGGTGGGGCGCTTACCCATGTTGGCATCCCCGTCGTTGGCGACTCGGCCACATCGATCGCCATCAGCAACAGTTCATCACCGACAGTAGTCAGGTGCCGCACCCTACTCCGGCTCCGTCAGCACCCATGGGCCGTCGTCGGTGACCGCGATCGAGTGCTCCCAGTGCGCCGCCCGGGAACCGTCACTGGTCACCACGGTCCAACCGTCGGCCAGTTCGTCCGTGTCCGGGTCGCCCAGCGTCAGCATCGGCTCCACCGCCAACGCCATGCCGGTGCGCAGCCGTGGGCCGCGACCTGGCTTGCCGTAGTTGGGCAGGAACGGCTCCATGTGCATGGCCGTGCCGATGCCGTGGCCGCCGTAGTCGGGGACGATGCCGTACGTCCGCCCGTCGGCGCGCTCGGCCTGGTGCACCGCGGTCTCGATCGCGTGCGACACGTCGGACAGCCGTGCGCCCGGCTGGATCGCCGCGATACCGGCCACCATCGCCGCCCGAGTCGCCGCCGACAGCGCCACATCGACCTCCGACACCGCGCCGACGGCCACCGTGACCGCCGAGTCGCCGTGCCAGCCGTCCAGGATGGCGCCGCAGTCGATGGAGATCAGGTCACCGTCGGCCAGGACCTGCGTCCGGGCCGGGATGCCGTGCACGACCTGCTCGTTGACCGATGCGCAGATCGACGCCGGGAACCCGTGGTAGCCCTTGAAGGACGGCACGGCACCAGCGTCCCGGATGGACTGCTCGGCCAGTTCGTCCAGCTCCCACGTGCTCACGCCCGGCTTGGCCTGCTCGATCATCAGACCCAGTGCACGTGCCACCACGAGACCGGCTGCTCGCATCGCTTGCAGCTCGCCCGCGCTCTTGACCTCGATCTCCCTGCCCCGCCTCAACACCGATGCCAACCCAGGCCCTCAGTCGCGGTCGCGGAGCGCACCGAGGACACGTCCGGTGACGTCGTCCACGTCGCCCACCGCGTCCACGGTCAGCAGGATGTCGCGGTAGTGGTTGAGCAGGGGCGCCGTCTCCTGGCGGTACACCTGCTGCCGGTACCGGATGACGTCCTCGGTGTCGTCGTTGCGGCCCCTGGCCAGCAGCCGGCCGACCAGTTCCTCCTCCGGTACGCGGAACTCGATCACCGCGTCCAGCGCGTTGCCGTCACCGGCCAGGATCTTGCCGAGCACGTCCGCCTGCGCGACGTTGCGCGGGAAGCCGTCCAGCAGGAAGCCGTGCCGGGCGTCCTCGTCACCGAGGCGCTGCCGGACCATCTCGTTGGTGACCGCATCGGGTACCAGATCACCGGCGTCGAGGTACCGCTTGACCTCACGGCCCAGCTCGGACTCCTCGCTGATGTGCGCGCGGAACAGATCACCGGTGGAGATGTGCGGGATGCCGAGCTTGCCGCTCAGCACCGCCGCCTGGGTACCCTTGCCCGCTCCTGGCGGGCCGACGAGGACAAGTCTCACTACCGCAGGAACCCTTCGTAGTTACGCTGCATCAGCTGGCTCTCGATCTGCTTCACCGTGTCGAGGCCGACACCGACCATGATCAGGACGGCGGTACCACCGAACGGGAAGTTCTGGTTCTGCCCCTGGCCGGTCAGGCCGAGGAAGAAGTTCGGCAGCACCGCGATGATGCCCAGGTAGAGGGAGCCGGGGAGCGTGATGCGGTTGAGCACGAAGCGCAGGTACTCGGCGGTGGGCCTGCCAGGCCGGATGCCGGGAATGAACCCGCCGAACTTCTTCATCTCGTCAGCACGCTCGTCCACGTTGAACGTGATGGTGATGTAGAAGTACGTGAAGAAGATGATCAGCAGGAAGTAGACGATGATGTAGACCCAGTTGTCCTGGTTCGTCAGGTACGTCTGGATGAACTGCTGCCAGCCGGTCGCCGATGTGGTGCTGCCGACCAGGTTGGCCACCAGGTTCGGCAGGTAGAGCAGGGACGACGCGAAGATGACCGGGATGACGCCCGCCTGGTTCACCTTCAGCGGCAGGTAGGT
>DASUJK010000008.1:0-37610 GCA_036279295.1 Pseudonocardiaceae bacterium
GAGGTCGCGTGAGCGACGATCGGGCAGAGGTCGCGTGACGCTGGAGCACCCCGCGTACAAGAAACTCCGTCCGGTGACGGAGACCGCGTCGGTGCTGCTGTGCGACAACCCCGGCATCATGACGCTGGAGGGCACCAACACGTGGGTGCTGCGCGCTCCGGACGCCACCGGTTGTGTCGTGGTCGACCCCGGCCCGGACGACGAGACCCACCTGCGTCGCGTGCTGGCCTGCGGCCCGGTGACCGAGGTGCTGCTCACCCATGGCCACCTCGATCACTCCGAGGGCGCGCGGCGCTTCGCCGAATGGGCCGGTGGCGTGCCGGTCCGGGCGCTGGACCCGGCGCTGCGCCTCGGCTCCGAAGGCCTGGCCGGCGGTGACGTCGTGCGGGCGGCCGGCCTGGACATCCGGGTGCTGGCCACACCCGGCCACACGGCCGACTCGCTGAGCTTCCTGATCGAGGCCGACGACGGCACCGCCGTGCTCACCGGGGACACCGTGCTGGGCCGGGGAACCACTGTTGTCGCGCACCCGGACGGTCGACTCGCCGACTATCTCCACTCGCTGCACGGGCTGGCCGAACTCGCGCCCGGCACCGTCGTCCTGCCCGGCCACGGCCCGGAACTGCCCGACGCGGGCGACATCGCCAGGGCCTATCTCGCGCACCGCGAGCAGCGCCTGGACCAGGTCCGTGCCGCGCTGGTGAAGCTCGGCCCGGACGCGACAGCACGGCAGGTCGTCGAGATGGTCTACGTGGACGTGGACCAGGTGCTGTGGCCGGCAGCCGAACTGTCGGTGCGCGCGCAGTTGGAGTACCTGCGTTAGTTCGGCAGGATCGGCATGACCACATAGGACAGTTCGAGGTCGTCCCCGGTCGCGGTGAACACCGTTGACCGCAGGCCTGCCTTGACGTCCATGTGCACGGCCTGATCGCCGAACACCTTCAGCGCGTCGAGCAGGTAGCGCACCCGGTAGTGCTGCGTCAGCCTGCCGGTCACCGACGCCTTCACCGACTCGTCGGCCTCGCCGAGGTCGGCGCCGCCCGCGCGGACCCGGACCTCGCCGTCGCCGAGGTCGAGGCCGATGGCGCCCCGGCCGTCCGCGTACAGCCCGACGCGGCGCACGGCGGCGAGCAGTTCGGCGGCGGCCAGTGTCACCCGGGCGTCGCCGTTGGTGCCGAGGTGCCGGTGCTCGTCCGGGAACGGCGTGGCCAACAGGGCGGTGCCCAGTTCGGCGTCCGGCCAGACCACGACCGCCCGGTCGGGGCCCGCGTGCAGGGCGAGTTCGGCCGAACCAGCCGCCTGCCTGGCGATCTCGGCGGCCAGCGCGCCGGGGATCAACACGTCCAGTTCGGTCCCCTGCCACGGCAGTTGCGCCACCGCCAGCCGGTACCGGTCGGTGGCGACCAGCCGCAGCGAGCCGTCGAGCGACCGCACCCGCACGCCGCTGAACAGCGGTAACGCGTCGTCCTTGGACGCCGCACCGGCGACGGCGGCCAGCGCCCGCAGCAGTGGCTTACCGGCTGCCCGCCCGGCCAGCGGCGGCGCGGCCGGCACCCCTGGGTACAGGTCGACATCCAGCACGGGCAGGGCGAACCGGGCCCGAGGCGTGTGCACGGCCACCCGCGAGCCCTCCACGGTCAACCGCACCTCGGGCACGTCCAGCGCCCGCAGTGTCTCGGCCAGCGGCCGGCCTGGCACCAGCACGTGACCGCCGGTGTGCACGGTGGCCGGCCTGCGCAGTCGGACCGTGCGTTCCCGGTCGGTCCCGGCCAGCGTCACGCCGGTCGGGTCTGCGGTGAGCAGCACACCGGAGAGCACCGGGTCGAACGTGCGGGCCGGCAGCAGCCGCGCGACGTCAGCGGCGGCGCCAGCCAGATCCGAGGTGGCAGCGGTGAGGTCCATGCTGCGGACGGTAACTGCGATCACCGACAGTCGACCTGGACCGACCACATCGGACACCGAGCGTCTCGGTTGGGTAACAGGACGGCTATCGAGCGGTGAAAATCATTCGCGCCACCAGGAGTTCTTACGCTTCCGAGTGAAAAGCCTTGAACCAACCATGGTCCGGCATGTCATCGTGTTCCCAGCAAGTCCACCAATCGCCCTCCGGCATCTGGGTCGGGGCCTTCGCCGGAGGGGTGGGGGCGCGGTCTCATCGGGGTTTGAGCCGCGCGAAACGGCAAGGACCGGTGCGCCACGTCGGGGGTGGCGCCCGGTCCTTGCCCATGTTGGTGGGAATTCCTTGCCCCGGGCTCCACAGATCGGACCGCTCGTGGCGTTTGGTGTGTGTCCGCTACCGATGGGGGGCACATGCCACCGACGTTCTCGGAGTTCGCCGCGCGGCGGCTGTCCGCGCTCCTGCGTTCCGCCACCGCGCTGACCTGCGATCCGCATCTGGCTCAGGATGTGGTGCAGGAGGTGCTGATCAGGGCACAGCGGGACTGGGTGCGGATCAGCGTCCTGGACAGTCCGCTCGCCTATGTCCGGAAGATGATCTACCACGAGTACCTGTCCTGGCGGCGGCGTCGGGCCAACCGGGATCTCGCCGTCTCGCATCCGCTGCTGGTGCAGCTGGGTGGCGCCGGCCTGGATGACCATGTGGCCCGGCTCGCGGAGCGGGATGCCATGCGGGTGCGGATCGCTCGGCTGTCGCGACGGCAGCGGGCCGTGATCGTGCTGCGGTACTACGAGAATCTTTCGGATTCGGAGATTGCCGGAGTGCTGGGGTGTTCCGCCGCGACGGTGCGCAGCCACGTGTCCCACGCGTTGGCCGCGTTGCGTGCCCAGGACGCCGATGAAGCTCACGTTGTTCCGCTGCGCCCGACTGACCTGGGGGTTGACCATGCTGTCTGATGAACTGATCCGTTCCGCTCTGTTCGCCGAGGCCGATCGTGCGCCGTCGGACATCCGGCCGGAGGACCTGTTGAGCGAGGTCGGCCCGCGTCGTGGCGTCGGCCGCAGGCTGGGGGTGATGATTCCGGCCGCGGCGGCCGTCGTGGCCGTCGCTGCCGGGATCCCGGTGGTGGTCGGCCACCTTGCCGGGGATCGGCAGGTGCGGTCGGCTGGGTCGGCGCCGGCCAACTGCCCGTCGCAGGTACACCCGGTCACTGCCGGCGCGCCACTGTCGTTCCCGGTGTGTTACCTGCCGACGAAGCTGCCGGCGGGGTGGGTCGGCTGGTCGCGCGAGGTGAACCAGGGTGTCGACAGCACGGGGAAGGCCCTGCCGACGGTCCTGTCCTGGGAGAAGCCGGGGCACGGGTCGCAACGCGGCGAGTACATGTACCTCACCATCGGGGCGGCCGCGGACTTCGCACCGGAGGGGTTCGTCGTCGACGGCGAGGTCAGCATCGTCCCCGCCCCGACCCCGTACGGTTCGTTCGCCTCGACGAAGCAGGTCGGGCCGGACCACCAGGTCGACATCAACGGCGTCACCGGCACCCGGCGGATGGTCCAGGCCATCGAGAACACCCGCCACCGGTTGATCGGAACCGTCGACGCGATCACGTGGTCGCCGGCACCGGGTGTGGTGTTGACCTTGCACATCACTGGCGCGACCGGTGCTCAGGACGAGGTCGACACCCTGCTCGCGGTGGCGCGTTCGGTGGCGCCCAGCACGGACACCGTGACACTGCCCTTCCAGGTGCCCGCCCTGCCGGACGGAGCGACGCTCGCCACCGAGACCATCCTCGGCACCTCACCACGCAACTGGGAGGCCATCGCGGAGTTCAACCGGCCGGGGTCGGAGAACTCGTTCCTGATGTCCTGGGGACCTGACTACGGCAACCATCGGATGCCGAACAACGCCACGGCACGCGGCGAGGGGGCCTTCTTCGAGCACGCCGGGGGCGGCGGCGACATCAGCCTCCCGGTCCACGGCTCCACGCTGGTGGTCCAGGGCCCGGCGAACAAGACCGAACTGGGGCAGATCGCCGACGGCATGACGTTCCAGCCCGACGCCGAGTTCCCCTGGCTGGGGCGGTAACGACACAACGACAACGGCACCGACGCGCAGGCGTCGGTGCCGTTGTGGTGTCTCGTGTGGTCAGCGGGCCCTGCGGGCCAACCGCTCCGGGTCCAGGATCAGCACACTCTTGCCCTCCAGGCGCAGCCAGCCACGGTGCGCGAAGTCGGCCAGCGCCTTGTTCACGGTTTCCCGGGACGCGCCGACGAACTGCGCGATCTCCTCCTGCGTCAGGTCATGGGTGACCCGCAGCAGGCCGGCTTCCTGACTGCCGAAGCGCTGCGCGAACTGAAGCAGCGCCCTGGCCACGCGGCCGGGGACGTCCGTGAAGATCAGCTCGGCCAGCATGTTGTTGGTCCGGCGCAGTCTCCTGGCCAGTACCCGCAGCAGCTGCTCGGCGATCTCGGGCCGCTTGCTGATCCACTCCCGCAGCGCGGCGCGGTCCATCGCCAGCGCACGCACCTCGGTGACCGTGGTGGCGCTGGATGTACGCGGCCCGGGGTCGAAGATGGACAGTTCGCCGAACATGTCGGCGGGTCCCATGATGGCCAGCAGGTTCTCCCTGCCGTCCGGTGACTTGCGGCCGAGCTTCACCTTGCCGGCCTGAATGATGTAGAGCCGGTCGCCCGGCTCTCCCTCAGCGAAGATCACGTGGCCGCGCGGGAAGTCGACCGGTTCCAGCGACTGGGCGAGTGCCTCCGCTGCCGCGGGCTCAACTCCCTGGAAAATGCCGGCTCGCGCCAGGGTCTCGTCCACGTCGTCCCTCCTGTCTGCATGCGGCGGGCAGGACGCCGCGGGACTCAGCGGCGCCCTGCCGCCGATCACTGCGGTGCAGTTTAGAGCGTGTTACGCCTGAGTACGCACGGGCGGCGTCCGAAACGCCGGAAGCGCACGGTCGAGGGCCGAAAGGCTCAGACCCTGGACTGTGGCCTGCGGGCTTTCGGCTTCGGCGCGCGGCCGCCGAGCCTGCGTAGCCGGAACAACTCCAGCGCACGGCCGATGCCGTGCCCGTAGAGCGCCTCGACCTCGTCCGGTTGGGCCAGTTCGAGGAACTCCTCGACCTCGTTCTCCCGGATCGTCAGGTTCTTCAGGCGCTCCTCGACCCGCTCCATGAACAACGCGAACAGCATGATCACCAGCGGGATGATCAACACGAACCAGTAAGTCATGGTGACTCGATTCTGGCGTACGTCGTCGATGGCGGCTCGTCCGGGGTACCCGCTCCAGCACGATCCCATCGACCACACACCTGCGTGCTGCGCCACGCCCGTACGCTGGACGCGTGTCACCCGGCCCAGGTTCCAGCACAGCCACGTCCGCGCACGCTCCGGAGACCCAGCTCGCCCTGGTCCGCAGAGCGAGGCGGATGTTCAAGGTGCTCGGCGAGGAGTTCCCCGACGCGCACTGTGAGCTGGACTTCACCACGCCACTGGAACTGCTGGTGGCTGTCGTGCTGTCCGCGCAGAGCACCGACGTCGGTGTGAACAAGGTGACCCCGGCGCTGTTCGCCCGCTACCGCACCGCTGCCGACTACGCGGGTGCGAACCGGGTCGAGCTGGAGGAGATGATCCGGCCGACCGGGTTCTACCGGAACAAGGCCAGCGCGCTGATGGGTCTTGGCACCGCCCTGGTCGAGCGGTTCGACGGTGAGGTGCCCGGCAAGCTGGTCGATCTCGTCACGCTGCCCGGTGTGGGCCGCAAGACGGCGAACGTGGTGCTCGGCGACGCGTTCGGGGTACCAGGTATCACCGTGGACACCCACTTCGGCCGGCTGGTCCGGCGCTGGGGCTGGACCGGGGAGGAGGACCCGGTCAAGGTCGAGCACGTCATCGGCGAGCTGATCGCGCGCAAGGAGTGGACGAACCTCTCGCACCGGGTGATCTACCACGGCCGCCGGGTCTGCCACGCGAAGAAGCCCGCCTGCGGCGTGTGCATGCTGGCCGACCAGTGCCCGTCGTTCGGCACCGGCCCGATCGAGCCGGAGAAGGCAGCGCCGCTGGTCAAGGGCCCGGAGACCGAGCACCTGCTGGCGCTGGCCGAACACAGCCGCAAGGCCCCCAAACGGACTCCCAAGACGGTGGCCCCCCGGTGAGGGGCCGGGTCGCCCGGTTCGCGCTGGCCGTTGTCGTCGTCGTGGTCGCCATCGGGATCGCGGTCTGGCCACGGGGCCACGGAGCAGCGTCGATGGCCGTTCCGGCGCCGTCGCTGACCGCCGCCCGGACCAGGGCCGACCTGGCCCCGTGCACCCCGGACGGTCCGGCGAAGGCGCTGGCCGACGTGCGGGTGACGTGCCTGGCCAGCGGTGCCGGTGTCTCACTCGGCAGCCTGCTGGCCGGCAGGGCGACGCTGGTCAACGTGTGGGCCAGCTGGTGTCAGCCCTGTCAGCGGGAACTGCCGGCGTTGGACGCCTACGCGGCGTCGCCGGGCGCGATCCGGGTGGTCGGCGTGCAGGTGCAGAGCGACCAGCGGGACGGCCTGAGCCTGCTGACCAGCATCGGCGTGCACCACCTGCCGATGGTGTTCGACACCGGAGCCGCGGCCAAGGCGCTGCACCTGCCGGTCGGCCTGCCGGTGTCCTACCTGGTGCGCCCGGATGGCTCGGCCACGGTGATCACCAGCCCGAGCCGGGTGCTGGACACGGTGGCCCAGGTCAAGCAGGCCGTCGCCACCTACCTGGGGGCCGGATGACGGACTCGCCAGGGCCGCTGGTCGACCCCAGCACCGTGCCGGACTGGCTGGCACCGCTGGTCGCCGGCACCGAGGGACTGGATTCCTCGATCTTCCCGCTCCGGAACTGGCCGCCGATGCCGACCCGTGAGGCCGCCGTGCTGATGCTGCTCGGTACCGGTCCGGACGGGGGTCCGGACGTGCTGCTCACCCGCAGGGCCGACACACTCGGCTCGCATCCCGGCCAGGTGGCGTTCCCCGGTGGTGGCGCCGAGCCCGCCGATGACGGCCCGGTGGCCACGGCGCTGCGCGAGGCGGTCGAGGAGACCGGCCTGGACCCGGCCGGTGTCCGGCCGGTGGCGCTGCTGCCCAGGCTGCTGGTGCCGGTGTCCGGGTTCCAGGTGACCCCGGTCCTGGCCCACTGGGTCGAGCCGTCGTCGGTGCGGGCCGTCGATCCTGGCGAGACCGCGGCCGTGGCACGGGTGCCGATCGCGCACCTGCTGGACCCGGCGAACCGGCTGATGGTGCGGGTGCAGTCCGGATTCGTGTCGCCCGCCTTCCTGGCCCCCGGCATGCTGATCTGGGGTTTCACCGCGGGCGTGTTGACCGTCCTGCTCGGCATCGCGGGCTGGGACGGGCCGTGGGACGGCGTCCCGGAGTACGAGTTGGACGCAGCGTGGCGAGTCGCGATGGATCTCCTGGAGTCGGCCGACGGTAGCCTCCCGGCTGCGGACGCGGAGGTGCGGCGATGAACTGGATCGACATACTCGTGCTGATCATCGCCGTGGTGGCTGCCGCGTCCGGTGCCCGCCAGGGGCTGGTCATCGCGCTGCCCGCGTTCCTCGGGGTGCTGATCGGTGCTGTCATCGGCGTCCGGCTGGCGCCACTGCTGATCCAGAACTTCACCGACCCGGCCACGCGGGTCGCGTTCGCCGTGGCGATCCTGGTGCTGCTGGTCGCGCTCGGCGAGACGTTCGGTGTGTGGTGCGGCCGGCTGCTGAAGGTGCGCATCCACAACCCGAAGCTCGCCGGTGTGGACAACGTGCTCGGCGCGATCCTGCAGGGCGTTGTCGTGTTCGTGGTGGCGTGGATGATCGCGCTGCCGCTCACGTCGTTCTCCGGCCTGCCGGCGCTCAGCTCGGCGCTGCAGCGATCCACTGTGCTCGGGGCCGTCAACTCGCTGATGCCCAACGCGGCTCGTCAACTGCCCGCTGACCTGCGGAAACTGTTCGACGTGCCGGACCTGCCGGACGTCACGAACCCGTTCTCGCGGACGCCGATCCAGGACGTCGGCCCACCCGACACCGCGCTGCAGAACAGCCAGATCGTGCAGGACGTGCGGGCCAGCGTGGTGAAGATCCACGCCGAGGCGCCGTCCTGTGCCCGCGCGCTGGAGGGCAGCGGGTTCGTCATCGCGCCGCAGCGGGTGCTGACCAACGCGCACGTCGTGGCCGGTACCGACCAGGCGGTCGTCGAGGTCAAGGACGGCCAGCTGGACGCCCACGTCGTGTACTACAACTCCGACGTCGACCTGGCCATCCTCGCGGTGCCGGACCTGACGGCGACGCCGTTGCGGTTCGACCAGGCGCCGGCAGCCACCGGAACCAACTCGATCGTGTTGGGTTATCCGCTGGACGGCGACTACACCGCGTCCGCGGCCCGGATCCGGAGCAGGATCAACCTGCCGGGACCCAACATCTACGACGACAGGACCGAGAACCGGGACGTCTACACGGTCTATGCCCAGGTACGCAGCGGCAACTCGGGCGGGCCGCTGATCGACACGAACGGCGGCGTGCTCGGCGTGGTGTTCGGTGCGGCGGTCGACGACCCGAACACCGGCTTCGCGCTGACGGCGCAGCAGGTGACGAGCGTGCTGCCGGCCGATCCCGGGGCGCTGTACAGATCGGTGTCCACCGACCAGTGCGCGTCGTGAGCAACCGGGACCGGTGGCCACACGTCCGACAAGTTGTCGGAGTATGTGCGGGCTGAACTGGGGCGCGTGTTCGAACGTTCGGGAGAGTGCACGTGGACGACTGGCCACCGCGATCATCAGGCGAACTCGGTGGTTCGCAGGTGCCGCGCGGCCAGCGGCCGAACCGTGGCGTGCCGCCGCGTGGCGGCTCCGGGGGACAGCCGCGCAGGCCGAGGCCCCAGGGTGAGTACTCGCCGAGGCAACGGCCGACCGGTCAGCCACCCCGCCGCACACCGCCGCCGACCCGCGCGACCAGGGCACCGCGGCGGCCGGCACCACGTCGGAAGTCGACCTCCGCCGCAGGCCGGACCACGCGGATCGCGCTGGCGGTGGTGTCCGCGCTGATCCTGGCCGGCACCGGGTACGGCTGGTCCACGGTCGCCGGGCTGACCAACGGCCTGACCACGACCGACGTCATCGATCCGGCCGCGGAGGGCACCAGCGGCCCGCAGAACATCCTGCTGGTCGGTATCGACACCCGTACCGACGCGCAGGGCAACAAGCTGCCGCAGAACGTGCTGGACGCACTGCACGCGGGGGACGCGAGCGACGGCGCCGACGCCACGGACACGATGATCCTGATCCACATCCCGGCCGGTGGCGGCCGGGCGATCGGCTTCTCCATCCCGCGCGACTCCTATGTGGACCTGGCCGGCGGCTTCGGCGAGCACAAGATCAACTCGGCGTACACCTACGCCCAGGTGGCCGCGGCCAAGCTGTTGCGCGCCAAGGGCGTGACCGGCGCGCAGCTGGCTCTCCAGTCGGCCCAGGCCGGCGCCAAGAACACCATCCAGACCATCGAGCAGTTCACCGGCCTGCAGATCAACCACTACGCGTCGGTCAACCTGGTCGGCTTCTACGACATCAGCCAGGCCATCGGCGGTGTCCAGGTGTGCCTCAGGCGCAGCACCCACGACCCGGACTCGGGCGCCAACTTCAAGGCGGGCGTGCAGACCATCGAAGGCGCCAAGGCACTGGCGTTCGTCCGGCAGCGGCACGGCCTGCTGCTCGGCGACCTGGACCGGATCAAGCGGCAACAGGTGTTCATGGCCGCGATGGCGCACAGCATCCTGTCCGCGGGTGTGCTGACCAGCCGGTCCAAGCTGGACCGCCTGGTCAGTGCGATCCAGAAGTCGATCACCCTGGACAAGGGCTGGAACGTGCTCGAATTCGCCCAGCAGCTGCAGGGGCTGAGCGCGGGCGCCATCCAGTTCCTCACCGTCCCGATCGTCAGCATCACCTATCCGACGCAGAGCGACGGGGACGCCGTCGAGGTCGACCCGCAGCAGGTGCAGTCGTTCGTGCAGGCCGAGGTGGGCAAGGCGGACAACCCGCGGCCGGCAGGCTCGACCAAGCCGGCAGCACCGCCGCCGCCGACCACGAACGCGCCGAGCAACGGCGACATCACCACCGAGGTCTACAACGCCACCGGCATCCACGGTCTGGCCGGCGACGTGCTGGAGGCGTTGACCAGCAAGGGGTTCACCTCCGGCGGCACCGGCAACTCGACGGCCCGCACGTCCACCGTGATCGACTACGCACCCGGTGACGAGGCCAAGGCGCAGCAGGTGGCCACGGCACTGGGCGGCAACATCCGGACGGTGTCGGCCACGTTCATGTCCACCGGCACGGTCCGGGTGTACCTGGGCACCAGCTACTCCGGCCCGAAGGGCGCCACCACCAACGCGGCCAGCTCGCCGACGTCGAAGGCCGCCGCGCCGCCGCCGATCACGGCGGGCGCGGCGAACTGTGTCGACTGAAGACCGTGTGGCCTAGAGACCGGTCAGGAACTCCAGCAACAGGTCGTTGACGGTGTCCGGCGCCTCGTGGTGCGGGAAGTGCCCGATGCCGGCCAGCGAGCGGTAGGCCACCTTGGGCAGCAGCCACTCGCGGGACGCCCGGGCCGTGGACTCCAGCAGATACGGGTCGGCGGAGCCGTGTACCTGGATCGCCGGCACGGTCAGCCTGCGGTCCAGTTCGTCGGCGAACCGGTGGCCGTCACCGCGCAGCTGGGACCGCAGGGCCCACCGGAAGTACTCCAGCGAGCTGTGTGCCACACCGGGCACCCGCATCGCGGCGCGGTCGGCGTCGGCCACCTCGGTGAAGTCCGGCGTGACCGTCCATCGTGGACCGCTCCACTGCCGCAGCAGCCGCTCCACCACGGCGGCGTCGTCGGCCACCAGCCTGCGTTCCGGCGCGATCGGCAGCTGCGCCCGGAACACCTGGGCGATCGCGGCGGCCTGATTGTCGGTGCGCCGGAACACTCCCCTGCGCACGGAGGCCCGCAGTGCCAGCGGATGCGGCGCGGACAACGCGGACACCGAGGCGACCAGCCGGGGATGCAACGCGGCCGCCGTCCACGCGATCATGCCGCCCCACGCGTGCCCGACCAGGTGCGCCCGCGTCTCGCCGAGTGCCTTGATCAGGCCGGCCACGTCACCGGCCAGGGTCCAGCCGTCGTAACCACGGGGTGGCTTGTCGGAGTCCCCGTAACCACGCAGGTCCACTGCGACGGCCCGGTAACCGGCGTCGCGCAACGCGGGCAGCTGCCGGCGCCACGCCCACCAGAACTCCGGGAAACCGTGCAGCAGCAACACCAGTGGCCCTCCAGTGGTGTTGTTACGGCCCGCCTCGGCGATGTGCAGCCGGATGCCGTTGGCCGACACGTCCCGGTGCGTCCACGGCCCCGGGATGCGGACCGTGGACGGATCCGGCGCGGGCCGGGCGACCCGCGGCTCAGTGCTGCGGCTGGTCAGACTCACCATGGCGCTTCAGGGCGGCGGCGGTGTCACGGACCGAGCTGATGGTCTGGCGGGGGCCCTTGATCCTGCGCACCCGGCGCCAGCCGAGCAGCGCGGCGACGATGGCGACCAACAGCATCGCGAAGGTGACGATGCCGAAGCCGGCCGACATCGGCAGCCAGATCGCGATGATCAACGCGATGGTGGTCAGCAGGAACGGCATCAGCAGCACCGCGAGCGTGATCGCGATGATGAAGAACAGGCTGCCCCGCACGCCCTGCTTGACCTCGGCGGTGATCTCCGAGCGGGCGAGTTCGACCTCGGCCCGGATCAGTGTGGACAGATGTGTCGTCGCGTCCCGCACCAGCGCGCCGAGGGACTGGCCGTTTGCTGAGCGCGTCGGATCGTCCTCGGTCAGCGGGATGGACGTGACGGGAGACTGCCCGTTCCCGGACCCGGAGCCTGTGCTGTGCTGGGCGCTGGTCACGGAGGTCATCGTGCCACGCGAGCCGTCGCGCGGCTCGCGTGGCCGCGCCATCGGCACACGCGTCGGCCCCCGCCCGCGTGCTGACGGGGGCCGACACTCCAGACCAGTGGGGTCAGTCCTCCAGTTCGGCGAGGGCCTGCTTGACCTTGTCCAACTCGGCCTGCAGCTCCTCCATCCGCGCCTGGTGCTGCTCGCGGGCGGCGTTGATCACCGTCTCGATGCCACCGGAGATGTCCGGGTGCAGCTCCTTGGCGGCTCGCGAGACCGCCGCGGCCGCGACCGGCAGACCCTGCACGACGCGCTTGCCACTGTGCGTCAGCTCAGCCTGCCACTCACCGTCCGCGGTGCCCGTGACGGTGAGGATGAGTTCCACCGTCCTGGTCTTGCGTGCTGTGCTCTGCTTGCGGGGTCGGCCCCGCTTGGGGGTGTCGGAGTCAACGTCAACGTCGGCACTGCTCTTGCCGGCACTGCTCTTGCCGGCACTGCTCGTCGGCGTCTGGTCCTCGGTGGCCGAGTCGATCACGGTGTCCGTAGCGGTATCCACTGCACTCCCTGCCAGTTCGGACAGTTCGGAAAGAGTCGGTGGGATCGTACTAGTGTTCGATCCCACCGTTGACGCTCACTCCTCCGAGCCACCCTTCCGCAGGCCTTCCGCGATCAGGTCCATCACCGACGAGTCGGCCAGCGTGGTCACGTCGCCGACCTCCCGGTGTTCCGCGACGTCGCGGAGCAGGCGGCGCATGATCTTGCCGGACCTGGTCTTCGGCAGTTCGGCCACGACCATGATCTGCCTCGGCTTGGCGATCGGGCCGATCTCGTGCGCCACGTGGTCGCGCAGCGCCTGGATGGCCTTGTGCCCCTTGGCCTCGTCCACGGCGACACCACCGCGCAGGATGACGAACGCGACGATGCCCTGGCCGGTCGTGTCGTCGGTGGCGCCGACGACTGCGGCCTCGGCCACGGTCGGGTGGCTGACCAGCGCCGATTCCACCTCGGTGGTGGAGATGCGGTGGCCGGACACGTTCATCACGTCGTCCACCCGGCCGAGCAGCCACATGTCGCCGTCGGCGTCGTACTTGGCGCCGTCGCCCGCGAAGTAGTAGCCCTTGTCGGCAAAGCGCGACCAGTAGGTCTCGCGGAACCGGTCCGGGTCACCCCAGATCGTGCGCAGCATGCCCGGCCACGGCGCGTCCAGCACCAGGTAGCCACCACCGCCGTGCGGCACGTCGTTGCCGGCGTCGTCCACGATCTTGGCCGACACACCGGGCAGCGGACGCTGCGCGGAACCCGGCTTGGTGGAGGTCACGCCGGGCAGCGGCGAGATCATGATGCCGCCGGTCTCGGTCTGCCACCACGTGTCCACGACGGGCGTGCGGTTGCCGCCGATGTACTCGCGGTACCACATCCACGCCTCGGGGTTGATCGGCTCGCCGACGCTGCCCAGCAGGCGCAGCGACGACAGGTCGTGCTTCGCCGGGATGTCGGTGCCCCACTTCATGAACGTGCGGATCGTGGTCGGCGCCGTGTACAGGATGCTGACCTTGTACTTCTGCACGATCTCCCACCAGCGACCCTGGTGCGGGGTGTCCGGCGTGCCCTCGTACATCACCGACGTGGCGCCGTTGGCCAGCGGCCCGTAGACGATGTAGCTGTGCCCGGTGACCCAGCCGACATCGGCGGCACACCAGTACACGTCGGTCTCCGGCTTGATGTCGAAGACGTTGCGGTGTGTGTAGGCCGCCTGGGTCAGGTAGCCGCCGGTGGTGTGCAGGATGCCCTTGGGCCTACCGGTGGTGCCCGACGTGTAGAGGATGAACAGCGGGTGCTCGGCGTCGAAGGCCTCCGGGGTGTGCTCATCGGACTGCTTGGCCACGAGTTCGTGCCACCACAGGTCGCGGTCGGCGTCCCAGGTGACCTCACCCTCGGTCCGCCGGACCACGAGCACGTGCTGCACGCTCGGCGTCTTGGCCACGGCCTCGTCCACGGCGGCCTTGAGCGGCAACGCCTTGCCGCGCCGGTTCTGGCCGTCGGCGGTGATCACCAGTTTGGCCTCGGCGTCGTCGATCCTGGCCCGCAGTGCCTCGGCGGAGAAGCCACCGAACACCACGCTGTGGGTCAGGCCGAGGCGCGCGCAGGCCAGCATGGCCACCACGGTCTCCGGGATCATCGGCATGTAGATGGCGACCCGGTCGCCGGCCACCAGGCCGAGCGACGCCAGCGCGTTGGCCGCCTGGCACACCTCGCGCTTGAGGTCGTTGTAGGTGATCGTCCTGGTGTCGCCGGGTTCGCCTTCCCAGTGGAACGCGACCCGGTCGCCGTTGCCGGCATCGACGTGCCGGTCGACCGCGTTGTACGCGACGTTCAGCTTGCCCCCGACGAACCATTTACCGAACGGCGCGTCCGACCAGTCCAGCACCTGGGTCCAGCGGGTGTCCCAGTGCAGCTGGTCGGCCTGCGCGGCCCAGAAGCCTTCCCGGTCTGCTTCGGCATCGGCGTACAGCTGGGCTGTCGCGTTGGCCTGGGCGGCGAATTCCGTTGTCGGCGGGAACGTCCTGCTCTCGGTCAGCAGGTTGTCCAGAGTGCCCGACGGTTCGGTCATGGTGCGTGACCCTCCTGACTGCTTGACGACCGCGGGACCTGATGTTGGTTGGCGCGGCTGCCTGCGACGTTAGTGCGATCTGTGACTCTCCGACAGTGCTCAGCACGACGGATATGGTCCAGACCAATAAACTAGCGGGCCGCCGCCCGGATCAGGCGGCGGCCCTGCTGTTCGAACTGGTCGAAACGGAATCCCGATCAGAACGGGAAGATCGGCAGTACGACCCGGTTCCACGTCGCATTCGTCACGATGGCGGCGGACGCGTAGAACGCCGCGATCGCGGTGAGGATGCCGACGATGCCGCCGATCTTGTCGATCCCGGTCGAGCTGGCGAAGGCACCGATGGACAGCAGCAGGTAGGTCAGGGTCAACAGGACGAACACGGCCAACAGGGCGCCGTTGAGGCGCAGTGTGGAGATGGTCAGGAACGCCGTGACGATGGCGAACACCAGCAGGAACAGGCCCAGCGTGGCGGGCGGGTCGTTCGGCTTGGCGAAGAACCACTCGTAGAACGCGAACGCCAGCCAGAAGGCGCCGTACGTGCAGAACGCGGTCACGCCGAACGTGTTGCCCCGACGGTATTCCATGATGCCGGCGATGAACTGGCAGAGGCCGCCGAAGAAGACCGCGAGAGCCAGAACGCCGTTGACAACACCGGCACCGACGATGCCCGCGTTCACGAAGCTGAGGACAAGGGTGGTGCCGGCGAATCCGGCGAGACCCAGCGGGCCTGGATCGGCAAGTGACACACCCACTGCCGCGCGGTCACCAACCGATGCTGGGGTCTCGGTACTAGCCATGACGTGCCTCCTCCTTGTGACGGCCGTCCGGGACCCCGGAGGTTCGGACAGCGCCGTCCGCAACGTCGAAAAAGTTGAACCGACATCCATTGGGGTACGCCCGTGTGGTGCAGAGCACAACGGGGACCGATCCCACTGTCGACCAACGATCGTTCTCCGTCGCCGAATGGATCACTCGAATGGACGAAGGACGGTTTTGTCCTGGTCATGGGCATGGTTTGAGTGGGCGTCTCGTTACTCTGCACAGCCGCGCGCACCCGATACGAATCCGGTCGTTACCGTTTCCCTGTGACTGACCCGTTGGTTCCGCTGCTCGACCTCATGGGTGTTTCCGACGCCGTGGCGACGGCCAGGGACGCGGTCGCCGAGGTCCACCGGCACCCGGCCAACCGGCACGGCTGGCCGACCACCGCGGCCGAGGCATCGGTGCGGGCCGCCCGTGCGTCCGCCGCCGTCGACGGCGGCAGCACGGACATCCCGGCCGACGGCACGGTCACCGACCCGGTGCTGGCCGGCGCGCTGCGGGTGGCCGAGTCCGTCGGCCTGCTGCTCGGCACCTGGCAGCGGGCGCCGCTGCAGGCACTGGCCCGGCTGCACGTGCTGGCCGCGGCCGACATGGTGGCCCCGGCCGACGACCACCTGCTGGGCAGGCCCAGGGACGCCAGGGGAGTGACCGGCCGGCTGGACCTGCTGGCCCATCTCGTCGCGGGCGGCACCACGGCCCCGGCCCCGGTGCTGGCCGCCGTCGTGCACGGCGAACTGCTCACGCTGGCCCCGTTCGGCGTCGCCGACGGTCTCGTGGCCAGGGCCGCGGCCCGGTTGACGCTGATCGCCACCGGGCTGGACCCCAAGGGCCTCGTCGTGCCCGAGGTCGCCTACCTGCGCCAGGCCGACCGCTACCGGTCGCTGGCCGCGGGCTTCGGCACCGGTGAGCCCGCTGCCGTCGGGGCATGGCTGGTGTTCTGCTGCGAGGCGATCACCGCGGGCGCCCGGGAGGCGACCGGGATCGCGGACGCCGCCACAGTCGGTTGATCCGATGGCCGAGGACCTGGAGCTGACGCCGACCCTGATCATCCCGGCCGCCGAGCTGCACGAGCGGTTCTCCCGGTCGTCCGGCCCGGGCGGGCAGGGCGTGAACACCGCCGACTCACGTGTCGAGCTGTCCTTCGACCTGGCCAACACCACGGTGTTCCCGCCGCACCTGCATGCCAGGGCACTGGAGCGCCTGGCCGGTCGGCTGGTCGACGGGGTGATCACCGTGGCGGCCAGCGAGCACCGCAACCAGCTGGCCAACCGGCGGGCGGCCCGACTCCGGCTCGCCGCGCTGCTCGATGCCGCGCTCCGCCCGCCGGCTCCGAAACGCAGGCCGACGAAGCCGAGCCGGGGTTCGGTGGAGCGGCGACTGGCCGCCAAGCGGCAACGCAGCGCGACCAAGAAGGGTCGGCGGCCTGACCCGGACGGCTGACGAGGTCCCGGACGGGTGGCTCGTCCTGCGAGCCCACGCGGACCCGGCCAGGGTGGGCGACGAACGTTTCGTGGACCCTGGCGCGCCAGCGGCGCGGGAGGGCCAGGAGCGGAGCGACCTCGCGGTTCGTCGAAAGGACTTCGTCCATGTCCCGGTTCGCTGCTCTCGCCGCCGTCACCCTCGCCGGCGCAGGCCTCATCGCCACCGGTGCCGCCGTCGGTTCCGGGGTCGCCAACGCCCAGCAGGTGTGTGACGCGTCGTCCGTGGCCGGCGGGGAGGCCTGCTTCTACAGCGGGCGGTTCCTCACCGGACGCGAGTTCGACATCAGCATCCCGCTCGGCGAGCAGCTACCGGTGCCCACCGACGGTGGCTGTGTCGATGTGCCCAGTGGATTCGACGTCAACGGATCGGTCACGAACAGCAGCGCGGACACGCTGTACGTGTTCGCGGTGAGCTGCCCGGACTCGCAGCCGGGCGCCCGGCCGGCGACGGTCGTCGTGCCCCACCACAGTGGGAACATGCGTGCCGCGACCGGTGTGTGGGCGCGCGACAGCATCCGCTCGGTGCGGATGTGTGGGCCTGGACTTGCCATCGACCCGATCGCGCTGACCTGTGCCTACCTGCACTGAGAGCCAGGTGGGCACACTGCGTGGAGTCAGTTGAAGGGCTGGGCCGCCCACCGGACGGCGCAGCCCTTCAACGCTGCACGTCAGCGGCGGTAATCGCCGGAGTCGTCGTTGTCCGAGTCTTCTGGCAGGTCGTCGCCTGACCGACCATTCCTGGACTCGCTACCCGACAGCTCTCGCCGTAGGGCATCGACGTCCATGTTGGGAGTGTGGTACTTGAGCTCCCGGGCCACCTTTGTCTGCTTGGCCTTAGCTCGGCCGCGCCCCATGGCTCGACCCCCTCATACGCGACAGACGAGGCGGCCGGGGGAACGGCGGCCTCGCAATCTCGACAACTGTTTCCTGGTAACTACCGTACCGTGCCGATGGGGTTCGGTGCGACGTGGCACGGGGTATGGCGACGTGACGTACACATCCCTGTTCGGCATGACACGATGCCCGGGTGCCTCGTCCGTTCGTCGGGTACCTGCGGGTGTACGAGCCGCTGTCGGCTTTTGACGCTCCGTTGGCAGACCGGCTCCGTGACCGCGTGGCTGCCCACGCCCTGACTCGTTCTGCCGTGGGCGAACGCGAGCAAGAACTGTGGCTTAGGTCACAAGTCGCCATGCCGGCGCGCCTGCTGCCAGGGGAACTGGCCGACGGCCGGGCCGCACCCAACGCCGCGCTGGACGTCCTCGTACTCCAAACGGCCGAAGTGCCGTCCAGCGAATCGGCCAGGGTCGGCCCCGGACCGCTGGTGTGCCCGCTGGATCTGCGGCCCAGGGCGGCGGCCGCACTGGTCGGTTTCCTGTCGTCCACGGTCGGCGTGCTGCCGGCCGCCGCGCTGCACGTGGACGCGGAGCGGGCCAGGGGCCACGCCACCGAGGTGATGTCAGCCGACGGCGCGGCAGCCGTGCACGTCATCTCGGCCACCTGGACCATCCCGCTGCCCTGGTTCGCCATCGTCGACCCGGACGACCGGCACGTGCTGCTGTCCAACGGTGACCAGCCGGTCCGCGAGGTCTACTGGCGCTGCGCCATGGCCGACGCCCGCCGCCGGGTGGCCCGTGCCTACGCCGTGACCAAGGAGGCCATCGGCGAGGACGGCCCGGCCGAGATCCTGCGCGAGACCGGCCGCTGGCTGGAGCGGTTCCACCCGCACTCGGCGGTCGAACTGGACTACGGCGGGCTCGTCGCCCTGATGGACGACGACGAACTGCTGGAGGACACGTCGGCGCAGGACGTGTGGGCCATCATCGCCGCCATGGAGGACGGCGACGGCGACGAGCTGAACGAGCGATTCGAGAAGGTCCGCGAGTTCTGGGCGAAGCTGGCGGCGAAAGAACGTTTCAACTAGGAGTCGGCGGTGTCCGCTGCGCGGCGAGCAGTTCGTCCACGGACGCCCGCCCCTGCCGGTAGCGGCCTGCGATCTCCTCGTTGAGCAGGTCCATCACGGCCTGCACCTGTCGCCGCCGCACCGAGACCGAGGCCTCCTCGGCCAGGTAGGTGCGCAGCGCGTGGTCGAGCTGTTCGTCCGGCAGCGACCCCACGTCGGACAGGTCCACGTCGGACACCAGCGCCTCGACGTGCCGCCGGTGCGCCTCGGCGCGGGACGGCTCCAGCGTGGTGTGCCGGCCAGAACCCATGGCCGGGCCGACCGCGTTCGCGGACAGGATCGCGGCCAGCCGCTCCACCACCGCCGTCGAATCACCGGTGGCTCTGCGTTCCTGTTCGGCACGCACGATGTCGATCCGCCCGTGCAGCAACCGCCGCAAATAGGACAGATCAGTCTCTTCCTGTGCCGTCTCGTCGCGCAGGACGCGCACCTCGGCCAGGGGTCGGCTGGCGACCCCTTCGGTGTACGCCGGATCGAGCACACGGTCGATACGACGGCGGCCACCCGGGCGGACCTCGATCACTCCACCATCCTGCGGTATGGCGCGGCTTCCCGCCAACACCCCGTCGATGACTTGTTGTCTCATCTCAACCATTGGTGTCAACCATTCGGCCGTACCCCGAGCAGCGTCCTCACCTCGTCGGGACCCAACGGCGGCCGTTGACTGATCTTCGCGACGCCAGCGGCCCTGGCCACGAGCTGTGCGTTGTCCCGGACCCGCTCGCCGCGCGCGTAGGTGAC
Source organism: Pseudonocardiaceae bacterium (assembly GCA_036279295.1). GTDB lineage: Bacteria > Actinomycetota > Actinomycetes > Mycobacteriales > Pseudonocardiaceae > DATEPR01. The sequence continues at coordinate 19,438 of DASUJK010000008.1, forward strand.
GGTGTCCTCCATGCCCACCCGCAGGTGCCCGCCCGCGGACAGCGCGGCCAGCAGCACGGGCAGGCTGGCGCGGCCGACACCGGTCGCGGAGAAGGTGGCGCCGTCGGGGATCAGCCGGAGCGCGGCGACCAGCGTCCCGGTGTCGCCCGGCATCCCGCCCGGCACGCCCATCACCAGGTCGACGTGGACGTGACCCCCGGCCGGCAGGCCGTGCTGGTCAAGCAACCGGTGCAGGGTGGCCAACTGGCCGATGTCGAAGATCTCGTACTCGGGGACGATGTGCCGGTCCCGCATCCGCTGGTGCAGCTCGACGATGAACTCCCAGCGGTTGAGGAACACGTCGTCCCCGAAGTTGACCGTGCCCATCGTGCAGGACGCCGAGTCGGGCATGGCGTCCAGCACGCGCAGCCGGTCGTCCTCCGGATCGGTGACGGCACCGCCGGTGGACAGCTGCACGATCAGGTTCGTCCGCTCCCGCAGGGCGGCCACGGTCTCGGTGAGCAGCCCGAGATCCAGCGTCGGCCTGGTGTCGGCACCTCGGATGTGCACGTGGATCATGGCCGCGCCGACCCGCTCGCAGTCCTGGGCCGTGGTCACCAGTTCGTCCAGGGTCACCGGCAGGTTGGGTACGTCGGCCTTGGCGTGCTCGGCCCCGGTGGGGGCGACGGTGATGAGAGTGCCGTGGGTGGTCAGCGCTGACATGCCCGCGATACTCGCACAGCCATCAGCCGCGCAGCCTCGCGATGGCGTCCCGGCCGGGTGCGGCACCGTCGGCCGACACCGAGTCCGGGTCGATGGCCGCCTGCACCACGTGGTCATCGGTGCCGGCCAGCAGGTCGGCGTCCACCGGGGTGGACCGCTTGAGCAGCGCCAACGCGACCGGCCCCAGCTCGTGGTGGCGGGCCACCGAACCCACCCGGCCGACGACCCGCTCACCGAACAGCACCGGCTCCCCGGTCAACGGCAGCACCTCGGGCGAGCCGTCCAGGTGCAGCAGCACCATCCGGCGCGGCGGCCGGCCGATGTTCGCCACCTTGGCCACCGTCTCCTGGCCCCGGTAGCAACCCTTGTCCATGTGCACGGCGGGCTCGATCCAGTTCACCTCGTGCGGGATGGTCCGCTCGTCGGTGTCCACGCCCAGCCTCGGCCGCAGCGACTCCACCCGCAGCGCCTCGAACGCCCAGCTGCCCACCGGCCGCGCGCCGGCACCGGTGATCCGCTGCCAGTGGTCGGTCAGCTGGTCACGGGGAACCAGCAGGTCCACGGCGTGCCGACCGGGCCATGGCATCCACCTGGCGAACCCGCCACCGGGCAGCGGAGCCAACCCACCAGCGGCCGGCACGGTGATGTCCAGCCCGGCCAGCAGCGTGTCGGCGTCCGGCCCGAGCACGGTCAGCACCGCGAGTTCGCCGGTGGCGTCCCTCGGCTCGACCTTCGACCAGAAGACCATCTTGGTCAGGTAGTCCAGCAGGGGCGCGGTCCGGTGCGGCTCGCCGTCCAGCCACACCGTGCCGTCGATGTGGCCGACGACCATGTGGTCCTCGACGTGCCCGTGCGGGTCCAGCACCAGTGCCTCGGTACCGGCCGGATCACCGAGCTGGGTGAAGTGTTGCGACGTGAGCGCGTGCAGCCAGGTCAGCCGGTCCTCGCCGGGCACCGCGATGACGCCCCGGGTGGACCGGTCCACCACGGCCACCGACCGCACCGCGGACCGCTGCTCGGCGTAGGGGTCGCCGTAGTGCCATGCGGTGCCGGCGTCCGGCGAGGCGTCCTCCTGCACGGCCACGGCACCAGGGCTGGCCAACAGCGGCGACACGCTCACGAATCCTCCTCGGTACGGCTGTTCTGGAGATGACACTGTTCGCAGGTCCCGGACAGTGCGAGGTGGGCGGCGTCCAGTTCGAAACCACACTCGCGCCGCAACCGCTCCGTCACCTTCGCCAACAGTCCGACGGGCTGTTCCGTTACCCGGCCGCAGTGGTGGCAGACCAGATGCAGGTGTTCGTGCGCCTGCGCCGAGTACACCGGAGCGCCGTGCCCGAGGTGGGTGTGCCGGACCAGGCCGAGACCGTCCAGCAGGTCCAGCGTCCGGTAGATGGTGGTGATGTTGACCGTCGGCGTCGTCTGCTGCACGCGGTGGCAGACCTGCTCGGGGGTGGCGTGTTCCAGCGCACGTACCGCGTCGAGCACCAGCTGGCGTTGCGGTGTCATCCGCAGCCCTCGCTCGTGCAGCGTCCTGCGCAGCGCGAGCTGCTCGGGAGCGGCCTCCTCATGCACGATTCGAGTCTATGCCGCCCTGAGTAGGCTCTATGAGATGCGCATACTGGCAATGCTCAACGGCACTGTGGCGGATCCGGACCAGCCTCAGCTGCGGGTGGACGACCTCGGCCTGCTGCGTGGCGACGGCGTCTTCGAGACGGTGCTGGTGGTGGACGGCAAGCCCCGCGAACTGGAGCCACACCTGGACCGGCTGGCCCGCTCGGCGGCCATGCTGGACCTGCCGACGCCGGACCGGACGGCGTGGCTGGCGTGTGTGCACCAGGTACTGGACAACTGGACCGCCGCGGGCGAGATGGCGCTGAAACTTGTGTACACCAGGGGAATCGACGGTGGCGACGGCACGCCGACCGGGTTCGCGATGGGCATGGAGATCGGGGCCGCCCAGCTGCGCCAGCGCGCCGAGGGCGTCTCGGCGATCACGCTGGAGCGGGGCATCGAGGCCGGCGCCGCCGAGCGTGCGCCGTGGCTGCTGCTCGGTGCGAAGTCGCTGTCCTACGCGGTGAACATGGCCGCGGGCCGGGAAGCCGCGCGCCGGGGTGCCGACGAGGTGATCTTCACCGAGTCCGGTGACATGGTGCTGGAAGGCCCGACGTCCACCGTTGTCCTCGCCGAGGGCCGCACGCTGCGCACGCCGCCGTCCCAGCTCGGCATCCTGCCCGGCACCACCCAGGCCGCGCTGTTCCGCGCCGCCGAACGGGCCGGCTGGTCGATCAAGGTCGAGCCGATCCGGGTCGTCGAACTGGCCGACGCGGACGCCGTGGTGCTGGCCTCCTCGGTGCGCAAGGTCACCAGGGTGCACACGCTGGACGGCGTGGCCCTGCCCGAAGGCGCCGACCTGCACGCCGAACTGCTGGCCCTGTACGAGTCCGAATACTAACGGGGTTTTACCCCAGCCCGACGAGGCATGTCGTGGTTACTGCGGGTGCAGAGGCTCCGACCAGCGCAGACAGTGACACACTGTGTCCTGTAATGACCGCCTGTGGCGGTGGTTGGCCTGTAGGGCCGTGGCTGGTCGGAGCCCATCATGACGGTAGCGCGCACTGTCTCCGATGTCTTGTCCGACCACGTGGTGTTCGAGGTGGAGTGCATCGACCGGATGTATCTCAACGTCTACGTGCCTCAGTTGCAGTACGCGGGCGGCCTGCTCGGGTTCATTCACCGACGGTTGGGTCTGCCGATCGCTTCGACCGCCCCACTGGCCGCGATCACCGACGCGTTCTCCACAGCGGTGCGCCAGTTCGCCCGAGACAACGACGTGCCCTGGGTGGACTTCCGCAAGGGCCAACGCAAAGACGACCTGATGCACCAGCATCTGGCCGGATTCACCAAGACCGAGGGCGTACTGTTCATCGGGCGGGCACAAGAGAAGACCGCACTGTTTCGTACCGAGAAACGTCGAGATGCCCAAGGCAACGCTTACCCGTGGATCGTGAAGACCACCGGACTGGTGAACCATTTCTATTTTTACTGTGTCGATGCCGACTTCGGCCCATTCTTCCTGAAGTTCTGTTCCTACTTCCCCTACAACGCCAAGCTGTGTATCAACGGTCATCACTGGGCTCAGCGCCAAGCCACTCGCGCGGGGATCGGATTCACCGCGCTGGACAACGCCTTCGCCGCGATCGACGACGTGACCGCGGTACAGGCACTGTGTCATCAGCTCACCGCCGCCACGATCGACGCATTGCTGCGTAAATGGTTGGCGATCCTGCCCCACCCGTTCGCCCCCGCTGACCAGGCCGCCGGCTACCGCTACGATCTCTCGATCCTGCAGGCCGAGTTCTCGTTGACCCAGATGCTCGACAAGCCCGTCTCGGGCCGGATCTTCTTCGAGCAAGTCATTCGCGACAACCTCGACATCGGCCGCCCCGACCAGGTCGGGCTGGTCTTCGACCGGCGTGTCCAACACGGCCGGCACCGTCCTACCCCCGGCCGCTTCCGTACTCGGGTGATCACCGAAGGCGTCACCCCGAGCCTGCATGTGGACTACAAACACACCACGATCAAGCAATATCACAAGGAAGGTAGGGCGCTACGCACCGAAACCACTGTCAATGACACCCGCGATTTCGAGATCGGGAAACGGCTGACTAATCTGCCCGCTCTGCGGGAGATCGGCTTCACAGCCAACCGGCGCCTGCTCGGCGTCCAACGACTCAGCCACGATCCCGCTGCCGGCGCTGAGGTTTTCGCCACTGTCAATGATCCGATCGTCACCGACGACGGGAAACGTATCCCAGGGCTACGTTTCACCGACCCTCGTGCGCATGCCCTGTTGAGTGCGCTGCTGGTCTTTCGGCTCCTGCCCCACGGGTTCACCAATCGTGATCTTCGTACCGTGACCGCGCCCCTGCTGGGTACAGACCCCGCGCGGTTGTCCACCGGCCAGATGACCTACGACCTGCGTCGGCTCCGTGAACACCACCTGATCACTCGCGTCCCGCACACCCACCGCTACCGGGTCACCGACACCGGCCTGCATCACGCTCTGTTCCTTACCCGGGTCCACGACCGACTACTCCGCACTGGTGTCGCTCACCTGTGCAACCCCGAACCGAACCCGATCCGCACCGCCAGCCGCAACTACCAGACCGCGATCGACCACCTCGCCCAACGATCCGGTCTGGCAGCATGAAACTTGACTCAATCTTCCGGCTTCGCCGGACCTAGCCCTGCCGGACCTAGCCCTCTAGGCGATCGGCCGGAACCGCATGGTGGTGCCCGGCCGCGCCTGGGCCAGCATGGCCAGCGCGGCGGCCGGCAGCACACCGATCACCGGATAGCCACCGGTGGTCGGGTGGTCGGCAAGGAAGAGGACCGGCCGCCCGCTCGCCGGCACCTGTACCGCGCCCGTGACCACCGGTTCGCTGGGCAGTTCGGCACCGTCGAACTCGGCAGCCCTGCGCAGCGCGGGCCCGGTCACCCGTAGCCCGATCCGGTTGCTGTCCGGCGACACCAGCCAGGTGCCGGCGGCCAGCTGTTCGGCCGCCCGGTCGAACCAGTCGTCCCTCGGCCCGAGCAGCACCGGCACGGTGATCGCGTCCGGCACCGGTCGGGGGCCCAACTCGTCGGCACCACCGGCCAGCCCGGTCGGCACGGCGAGCGGCAGCGTGTCGCCGACCCGCATCGGCGCCGGGCCGATCCCGGACAGCAGGTCGGTGGACCGGCTGCCCAGCTCGGCCGGCACATCCAGACCGCCGCTGATGCCGAGGTAGGCCCGTAGTCCGTCAGCAGGTGTGCCGAGGGCCAGGACATCACCGTCGGCCAGGTACACGGGCCTATGCGAGTCGCGGCCCCTGCCGTTCACCGCGACCGCGAGGGCAGGCCCGGTCACCGCGACGACGCACGAGCAGTCCGCCCGCAGCCGCAGCCCGCCCAGCAGTACCTCGATCCCGGCTGCCGACTCGGCATTGCCGACCAGCCGGTTGGCCAGCCGCAGCGCGGGCACGTCGAGCGCGCCGGACGGCGGCACACCGAGGTGCGCGTTGCCCGGCCGGCCGAGATCCTGGACCAGCGCCTGCGGCCCGGTAGCCAGCACTGTGACGGTCCTCACCCGACGACCTCGAACTTCACCCGGTCACCGGGCACCAGCAGCGCTGGCGGCTCGCGGTGTGGGTCGAACAGGGCCAGCTCGGTGCGGCCGAGCAGCCGCCAGCCACCCGGCGACGACCGTGGATAAACCCCGGTGAACTCGCCGGCGATGCCCACCGAACCGGCCGGCACTGCGGTCCTCGGGTGGTCCAGCCGGGCCTGGACCAGCGGTTCCGGCAGGCCGACGAGATAGCCGAAACCGGGCGCGAAGCCGGTGAACGCCACCGCGTAGTCGGTGCCGCTGTGCAGTTCGACCAGTTCGGCGACGCCCAGCCCGGCGGTCCGCGCCGCCAGTTCCAGATCGGGGCCGTCGTAGCGGACCGGGATGCGCACCTCACGCTGGGATCGACTGGCCGGCCGGCTCAGATCGGCAGCGGCCAGGACGTCACGCAGGCGGGCCAACCCGGTCTTCGAGCCGAAAGCGACCAGCACGGTCCGGGCGGCGGGCACGAGTTCGACAAGGTCCGGCAGGTCGCCCCGCTCGGCGGCCGAACCCACCGCGGCCCGGACAGCGTCCACCTGGTCCAGCGAGTCCACCTCGACCAGCACCGCATCGGTTCCGCACCGCCGTAGCCGCACGTGAGGAGTCTAGATCTTGGCTGGTCGGGTCAGCCGCCCAGCGTCGCGAGAGCGTGCCGGACGTGGCCGTGGGTCGCGATCAGCGCCGCCTCGGCGGCCGGAGTGTCCGCACCGGACAACAGGTGCACCAGCGCGACCTTCAGATCGCCGTCTGCCGCGGCCAGCGCGTAGGCGCACTCGTCGACGGCGGCGCCGGTGGCCTCGTGCAGGATCCGCAGCGTGCGGCCGCGCAGCTTGGCGTTCGTGGCCCGCATGCTGACCATCAGGTTTGAGTAGGTCCGGCCGAACCGGATCATCACGGCCGTGGAGAACGAGGTCAGCACCAGTTTCTGCGCGGTGCCCGCCTTCATCCTGGTCGATCCGGCGATGGCCTCCGGACCGGTGTTCACCGCGATCGGCACGTCGACATCGGCGTTCGCCGCGGCACCCGGATTCGCCGACACGAGGCTGGTGCGGGCGCCGGCCCGCCGGGCCGCGCCCAGCGCGCCGACGACGAACGGCGTGCGGCCGGACGCGGTCAGCCCGACCACGACGTCGCCCGGCTGCACGTGCCGCCGCATCTCGGCGGCGCCCGCGGCCTCGTCGTCCTCGGCGTTCTCCACGGCGGTCAGCAGCGCTGGCGCACCGCCGGCGTGATGGGCGACGAACCAGTCCTTCGGGATGTTGAACGTCGGCACCAGCTCGGCGGCGTCCAGTACGGCCAGCCGGCCGGACGTGCCGGCGCCGACGTAGTGCACGCGGTGCCCGGTGCGCAGGGCCTCCACGGCGTAGTCCACGAGCCTGGCCAGCTCAGGCAGTACGGCGGCCACCGCGTAGGGCACGGTGGTGTCCTCGCCGTTGATCTCGCGGAGGACTTCCACGGTGGTCAGTTGGTCGATGTCGGTTGTGTCTGGATTACGCAACTCGGTTGGTGAATCGACCTGCACTGCCTCCGTGCTAGCCATCATTCACCGCTTTCCCTGGACCTTCGCCGGCCGTCCGGGCGGACGTCGAGCCGGTGCGAACTGACCGCCGAATAGGTGGTGTCCAGCGCCGCGAGCGCGTTGTCCCGGTGCCGCTGGGCCACCCCGATGAACATGCAGTCGATGACCGTCAACTGGGCGATCCGGCTGGCCGTGGCTCCCGAGCGGAACGTCGTCTCCCTGGCCGCCGTGGTGAGCACGTAGTCGGCCACCTCGGCGATGGGGGAGCGCGGGAAGTTGGTCACGGCGATGGTCATCGCGCCCCGGTCGTGTGCTTCGCGCAGCGCTTCCACGGTGTCCGTGGTGGCTCCGGTGTGCGAGATGCCGACCGCGACATCGCCCCGGGACAGCACCGCGGCGGACGTCAGCATGATGTGCGTGTCGCTCCACGCGAAGCACACCATGCCGATCCGGTGCAGCTTTTGTTGCAGGTCAAGGGCTACGAAGGCACTCGCGCCGACGCCGTAGACGTCCACCCGGCCCGCGTTCGCGATGGCCTCGACGACCTGGCGCAGCGACGCGACGTCCAACTGTTCCGCCGTCTCCTCGACCGCTCGGGCGTCGGCGAACGCGATCTTGCCGACCACCTGGGTCAGGTCGTCGCTCGGGTCGATGTCACCGCCCATGTGCCGGTCGGTGCGGGCCGCGGCACGCGCGGTGTCGGCGGCCAGCGCGATCCGCAGCTCCGGGTACCCGCTGACGCCGACCGCCTTGCAGAAGCGGGTCACCGTCGTCTCGCTGGTACCGGCGGCCTCGGCCACCTCGGTGATGCTGCGTCGGGCCACGCCACCAGGGTTTTCGAGTACGACGTGGGCGACACGCTGCTCCGCCCGGGCGAGACCGGGCAGCAGGGAACGGATACGAACCAGCGGGCTCGGCTCTACCGGAGCGGGGATGGACACGTTAGAAACTTACTAACTACCGCGCCGCAGGTCAACGTGTCAATGGGCAACCGAAATTGAACCGTGTCGCTGTACTGGGGTTTTGCCAAAAAGTGACACAGATCTACAACCCTGCTGGGATAATCACCGCGTAACGGACATCCAGTTCACCCCGGTGAACGCGTGCCGGTGCCGGTCGCCGTCGAACAGCAGGCCGGTGGCGTCCGTGACCCGCACGTCGGCCACGTTCACCCCGCGCCCGGTGAAGTTCCCGTCCGTCACGTACTGCCAGCGCAGCAGCAGCGGCCCACTGCTCGCCGGCCGCTGGGCACGCACCCGCCACCAGGCCCGGGAACCGCCGGACAGCGTGTTGACCACACCCGTCGGAGCGCCGGTCCCGGTCGCCGTCACCGGCACGGTCGTCCACGCCATGCCGTCCGCGCTGACCAGGAGCGTGACGACGTCGAACTCCGGTTCCGTGTCGACGAAGACGTCGTAGCTGATCAACAGCGCGTTTCCGGTCGTGGTGATGACCGGGGTGGTCAGCGTGGCCGTGCTCGCGTTGCCGATCCCCGAGTACCAGGACGGTCCGCGCACGGCCATCGCGTCGGCAAGCCCGCCTGCCGCCACCTGCCGGGCCAGGTTGGTCGAACCCCAGTTCCGCGTCGGATGGACCCGGTTGCTGAACTGGAGCGCGATCGAGCGGGACAGCGGGTCGATGACGAACGTGGTGCCGGTGAAGCCCGTGTGCCCCGCCGTCCTGGCGCTGTCCAGCCGGCCCATGTACCAGCGCTGGTCCAGTTCGAAGCCCAGCCCGTGCGAGTCGCTCGGGAAGCGCTGGTTGTAGTTGGTCAGCATCTGCGTGACCGACTGCTCGGACAGGATTCGGCGGCCCGCGTAGGTGCCGCCGTTGAGGATCGTCTGCGCGAGCACCGCGATGTCGTCCACAGTGGCGAACACCCCCGCGTGCCCGGCGACGCCACCGAGTGCCCACGCGTTCTCGTCGTGCACGACGCCCCACACCAGACCGCGCCGCGGCTCACCGGCGCCCTGCTCGTACTCCTCGGCGGCGATCCGGTGCCGCAGCGTCGCGGGCGGGTTGTACATCGTGTCACGCATGCCCAGCGGCTCAGTGATTCCCTTGCGTACCAATACATCCAGTGGCTGACCGGTCAGCTGCTCCAGTATCAGCTGGAGGGTCAGCATGTTCAGGTCGGAGTACAGATAGGTCGATCCCGGCGCGAACTGCGGCGCCACTTCAAGGATCGCCTTGAGCTGGTCGGTCCGGTCGGCGTACTGCCACAGCGGCGGATCGGGATCGGCGGGCAGCCCCGAGGTATGTGTCATCAGCTGCTCGACGGTGATGGCACCCTTGCCCCCGGACGCGAAGTCCGGCAGATGGCCGGCCACGGTCGCGGTCACGTCCAGCGTGCCGGCCTGGACCTGCTGCATCGCCGCGATGCACGTGAACAGCTTGGACAGCGATGCCAGATCGAAGATCGTGTTGGTACGCATCGGAATCCGCTCGGTGGCCGGCAGCGGATCGCCCTGTTGGTCGGCGTAGCGGAGCGCGTGACCGGCGGCCTGCCTTGCGACGATCACGCCGTCCTGCGCCAGCAGCGTGACCTGCCCGGAGTAGAGCGGATGGCCGGTCGCCGGGTCGTTCTCGGTCCAGCCGTCGAGTTGCGTGAGCGCGCTCCGGATCGGCAGCGGATCCAGCCCGACCTGCTCCGGGGTGCCGTGCCGCAACACGGTCGACGGTGGTGCGAATCCCTGGCGTGGCAGGTCGAATCGGCCGTGCGGCATCGCTCTTGCCGGCTCGGCCGCTGCGGTGCCCGTGCTCGCGGCGACCGCCGTGACGGCAGCTGTCGCCAGAAACCCACGTCGACTGAGCCGTGGCATCGGCAGCTCCTGTGATCGCTTCACCAATTCCTGCGGATTCTTGGGAAGTTACTCACGTCAACGAGCTGGGTCAAAGCTCCGATCGGGCGTAACGGTTACCAAAACGCGGCGGCGCCCACTGGCCACAAGGCCGGTGAGCGCCGCCCGCCCGCGCGGACTTTCCCGGGTTACCAAGCTGCAACGATGTCGTATGTGGAGGGTTCTCGGCGTCCGGCGTCCCGGTACGCAGTCCCTCAACGACAAGCCTCCCGCGGCGTGCTGCGCGTGAGTGCCCGGAGTCCGCGCACGGAGCTCCGGCGGGGTGAGCCCGACTTCTCTTCGTCGAGCCCCTGGCCAACCGGGGTTCCGCAGTTCCTTTGTACGCCACTGACCTGCGGTAACTCAAGCTCTCGGACGGGTGCACCGGTCAAGCAACAAAAAGTGACCGATACCACTCGGTAACCCCTGCGTTAGCGGTAAAAGCGCTGTGTTCGTACCGCTGCTCGGGGTGCTCAGGGGTCACCCGACCGATAAGTAGCCAGCGGACCGTGTCCTTATTTGGCCTTCCGCCGCCGAATGCCGTACCACGTCATGCCGGCGGCGACCGCGCCAATGCCCACGGCGGTCGCCGCGACCACCACACCACCGGTCGGTGTGGCGATCTTCGCCCGCAGCGGCACCGGATTGGCGAACGCCAGCACCGGCCAACCCCGCTGGACGGCGACCTTCCGCAGTGGCCGGTTCGGATTCACCGCGGCAGGCCTGCCGACCGCCTCCAGCATCGGCAGATCGGTGATCGAGTCCGAGTAGGCGTAACTCGCCGCGAGGTCGTAACCGTTGGCGGCAGCCAACTCTCGCATCGCCACGGCCTTCTGTTCGCCGTAGCAGTAGAAGTCGATCTCCCCGGTGTAGCGCCCGTCGGCCACCGCCATCCGCGTGGCAGCGCTGTGCGTCGCGCCGACGAGTGCCGCGATCGGCGCCACCATCTCCTCGCCGGACGCCGAGATGACAACCACGTCGTGCCCCTGCTCGCGGTGCTCCCGGATCAGCTCGGCGGCCTCCGCGTACACCAGTGGGTCCACGATGTCGTGCAGGGTCTCCAGCACGATCGACCGCACCTGTTCGACATCCCAGCCCTGACACAGCGACGTCAGGTGTGCGCGTAACCGCTCGACCTGCTCGGCGTCGGTGCCGGCCTGCACGAACATCAGTCGCGCGTACGCCGACCGCAGCGCGGCCCGCCGATTGATCAGACCGCCCTGATAGAACGGCCGACTGAACGCCAACGTGCTGGACGACGCGATGATCGTCTTGTCCAGATCGAAGAACGCGGCCACCCGCCGCGTTGTTGCGGTATCCGCAACAAGGTGTGCTCTCGGGTCCTCGGCAGCCCTGAACTCGGACGCATCGCCCACTGCTCGGCCGTCCGGCGCTCCGGCGGCCATGTCGCGGGTGTCCGAAATGCCCGCGCCTTCGTTCGCGTCCCTGCTCACCGAACCAGCATATGAGCACCCGTCCGGGGGAGTTCCTGTTATGCCGCTGTAGTGGCATCTCATCAACGTCGCAGTTCGGACGGTTGCGCCCGATCCAACACGACGTTAGTTGTGCTGACTGTATGCAAGCGGTGGCGCGAGAGGGCTACAGTAGTGACGTCCGGCATTGCCGGACAGGTTCAGTCCGACCCCCCGGGGCTGAACCGATGACGACCCCCGTCCCTCCCCCCTGGCGGGGGTCGTCCCATCTCCGTTGCCGGGCGGCCGCCAGTGTGCCCCCTTCAATTCTTTCAGAACGGTCTGACAAAACCGCTGCCGTGACCCTTGTTGGCAGTGAGTTGTCCACATGCAGTCCTGTTGTCCACAGGTTGATCCACATCGGTGGCGGCCTGTCCCTGATCTCGCAACGGTGGAGCGCAGCAACGCACCTCCGAGACACAGGGACACACCATGGATGCCGAACGCCCACTGGCGGTTCTGACTGACGAACCGCTCCTCGACCAAGCGCTGCAACTGGCCGCTGTCGCTGGTTGCGAACTGGACCGTGCGGCCGACATCGTCGCCGCACGCCGACGATGGGGTGAGGCGCCGCTCGTCCTGCTCGACGGCCCGGCGGTACTGGCGTGCATCGAGTCCCGCCTGCCGCGTAGATCGGGCGTTGTCGTCCTGTGCGCGGGAGAACCGCCGCCGGACGTGTGGCAACAAGCCCTGGCGATCGGGGCCGAGAAGGTACTTTCGTTGCCGGCTGGCGAATCCTGGCTGCTCAGCGCGTTCGCCGACGCGACCGACCGTCCTGCTGCCACAGCGGGCCGGGTGGTCGCGATCATCGGTGGTCGCGGCGGCGCCGGCGCGTCGGTGCTGGCGGCGGCGACGGCTCTGATGGCGCTGCGGCAGGGTGGCGGAGCCCTGCTCGTGGACGGCGATCCGCTGGGCGGTGGCCTGGACCTGGTGTTGGGTGCTGAGGTCGAAGCCGGCCTGCGCTGGCCGGACCTGCGCATCCAGGGTGGCCGGGTGCCGGCGTCGGCGCTGCGGTCCGCGCTGCCCGGCAGGTCGTCCGGCACGGCGCGACTGGCCGTCGTCTCGTGTGACCGCAACGGGCCGGGCCCGGAACCGGACGCGATGGCGGCCGTGATCGAGGCGGGCAGACGCGGCGGTGACACCGTCGTGTGCGACCTGCCCCGCCACACGTCACCGGCTGCCGGCGCCGCACTGGACCGGGCCGACCTGGCGGTGCTCGTGGTGCCGGCCGAGGTCAGAGCATGTGCCGCCGCTCGCCGGGTGGCAGGTGACCTGCAGGAGCGTGGCGTGCGGTTGCGCACCCTGGTCCGAGGCCCGGCGCCGGGCGGGTTGCCGGCCGAGGACGTGGCCCGTGCGGTCGGCGCACCGCTGCTGGCGGCTGTCCGGGCCGAGCCGGGCCTGTCCGGTTCGCTGGAACGCGGCGGGCTCCGGCCGCGGCTGCGTGGCCCGCTGGTCACCGCGGCCCAGGCGGTACTGGCCGCGCTGCCGGAGGCGGTCGTCGCATGAGCACCGACCTCGTGGAACGTGTCCGGCAGCGGCTAGCCGTCGGCGGCACCACACCCACGCCGGCACTGGTCGCGGACGCGGTCCGCACCGAAGCAGGTGGCGTGGTCGGCCACACCGATCTGTTGGCCGCGCTGCGCTCACTCGGCGACGAGTTCGCAGGCGCGGGCGCACTCGAACCGCTGCTGCGTGACCCAGGCACGACCGACGTGTTGGTCACCGGTCCGGCCGAGGTCTGGTTGGACGGTGGATCGGGCTTGCGGCGCACCGACATCCGCTTCCCGGGCGAGGACTCGGTCCGGCGCCTCGCCCAGCGACTGGCGTTGGCGGCCGGGCGTCGCCTTGATGACGCACAGCCCTATGTGGACGCGTGGTTGCCGGGCGCCGGGCCACATGGTCGGGTGCGGCTGCACGCGGTGCTGCCACCACTGGCCCCGGACGGCACCTGTGTGTCGCTCCGGGTGCTCCGCCCGGCCACCCACGACCTGACTGCCCTGCGCTCGCTCGGCACCTTCGACGACCGCACGGCGTCGCTGCTCACCGCGATCGTCCGAGCCAGACTGGCGTTTCTGGTGGTGGGCGGCACGGGCACCGGCAAGACGACACTGTTGGCCGCGTTGTTGGGCTGCGTACCCGAGAACGAGCGCATCGTCTGCGTCGAGGACGCGGGCGAGCTCCAGCCAACACATCCACAGGTGGTCCGGCTGGTGGCACGGCCGCCCAACGTGGAAGGCGTCGGCGAGGTCACCGTCCGGGACCTGGTGCGGCAGGCCCTGCGCATGCGCCCGGACCGACTGGTCGTGGGCGAGGTGCGCGGCGCCGAGGTGTGCGAGCTGCTGGCCGCACTGAACACCGGCCACGACGGCGGCGCCGGCACCCTGCACGCCAACTCGCCGGCCGAGGTCCCAGCCCGGCTGGAAGCCTTGGCCGCCCTGGGTGGCATGTCCAGGCCTGCGCTGCACAGCCTGCTGGCCGCAGCACTCCAGGTGGTGGTGCACGTCCGCCGCGCCAGCGCTGGCCGCCGGGTACTGGCCGAGATCGGCGTCGTCACCCGAACATCCGACGGCGTCCGCGTCCTGCCGGCGTGGCGCGCCGACGGCCGCCAAATCGGCTGGCCGACCCTGAGCGGCCTACTCGACCGCAAGAACGGGACCCACTGATGCGCCCGCCCCAACGATCCACCACCCCGCCATAGGAACGGAACCCTCTGATGTTGCTGCCCCAACCATCCACCACCTCGCCGATCGACCCGCCGATCCACCAGGCCCCTGTCCTGTTCGGCACCCGTAGACGAACCCCGCCGATACCCGGCCTGTCCGGCATCCGGACGCTGGCCGGCGTCCAGCCCTGTCCGACCCTGCGAGCACTGCTCGCCCACCAAGGAGGTGACCAGCGATGGTGACGGCCGTCCTGGCGATCACGGCCGGCTCACTGGTCTGCTGGCCGAGCCATCCACCAGCCCACCGCCTCCGTCTACTGACCCCGGCCCAACACCCGATCCGAATCCGCCCACGAACCGCCGCCGCCCTGATGCGCCACGGCCCACTGGCACTCATCGGCATCGCCACGCTGCTGGCCGCCCTGTGCGTCGGCTCCGGTGTCGGCTTCGCGATCGGGATCAGCGGCATCACCGCCAGGGCACTCTGGCGGTCCCACCGCAAACTTGCCGGCGAACTGGCTGCCGCCGAGGCCCTGACAGACGCCATCCACGGCCTGGTCGCCGAGCTACGGTCCGGCGCCCACCCGGTCGTGGCAGCCGAGTCAGCGGCCAAGGACGCCAAGGAGCCGGCCCGTGCCGTGCTCACCGCGATCTCGGCGGCCGCCCGGCTCGGCGGCGACCTGACAACGGCCCTGCGGCAGTTCGACAACTCGACACTGGCTCCGGTCCTGCGGCCACTGACACACGCCTGGTCACTGGCCCAGCGCCACGGCCTGCCACTGGCCGACGTACTCGACTCGGTGCGCAGGGACGTCGCCGGCCGCGTCCGGTTCGCCAACAGGGTCCGAGCCAGGATGGCCGGTCCGAAGGCGAGCGGCACGGTGCTGGCCGTCCTACCGGCGGTCGGGCTGCTGCTCGGTGAGTCGATGGGCGCCAGCCCGGTGCACGTCCTGTTCACCAGTTCGCTCGGCCAGACCCTGCTCGCACTCGGCACCACCCTGATCTGCGCCGGCCTGTACTGGATCACCCGGCTGACCTCGAAGGCGGCGCTGTGAAACCGGCGAAGAAACCCAAGAACCAGATGCAGGTGCCACCATGACCGGCCTGTCCATCGCCGCCGTCGCACTCGCCTGCGCGGTCGTGCTCCGCCCCGGCCGAACACTGGTCACCGCACGCCTGGCCGGCCTCCGTCCGACACCAACCACCACCCGGCCGGGCCGCTCGCCACTGCCATGGGCAGCCGCACTCGGCGCCGCACTCATCCCGGTCGCGATCAGCGGCGGGATCACCGGCCTCGTGCTCGGCTTACCCATCGGGCTGGCGGTGTTCGGAGCGGCCCGCTGGCTGCTCCGTGCGGCACCCGGCCGACGCGGTGCCCCGGACCCGCTGGAGCTGGCCAGTTGCTGGGACCTGCTCGCCGCGTGCCTGCGCGGCGGGCTGCCGGTGCCGGTCGCGGTCCAGGCCGTCGCCGTCGACATACCGGAGGCCGCCGCCAACGCTCTGCGCCGGACAGCCGAGCTACTCGCGCTCGGCGCCGATCCGGTGTCGGCGTGGGCGCCCGCGCTCGCCGAACCGTCCACGGCCGAGTTGGCCAGGGGCGCCCGGCGCAGCGCGCGGTCCGGTGCGGCCCTCGCCTCCGTGGCCGAAGGGTTGGCCACCACGGTCCGCGCCGGCGCGGACGACCTGGCGGAAGCCCGTGCCCAGCGTGCGGCGGTCGCGGTCACCGGGCCGCTCGGGCTGTGTTTCCTGCCGGCGTTCCTCTGTATCGGTGTGGTGCCCGTGGTGATCGGGCTGGCCACCCGCCTGCTCGCGTCGTGGTGACACCACCACGACCCAAGACGTCCACAGTGGACGACCGGGACCGTCCCGGTTCGAAGGGAGAACAAGAATGATGCTCAATCAGTGGTGGCAGGCCTGTACACGCCGGTTCGGCAGGCCGGTGGCGCTCGGCTCCGACTCCGGGATGTCGACTGCCGAGTACGCCGTCGGAACCATCGCCGCCGCCGCGTTCGCCGCCGTGCTGTACGCGGTGGTCACCGGCTCGTCCGTGGTGTCCGGTCTCGGCTCACTGGTGAACAAAGCCCTGTCGGTGAAGTTCTGATGCCCGCGACCAGCCGGGCGAGTCCGCCCGACGACATCAGCGGCAGGGACAACGACAGCGGCATGGTCACGGTCGAAGCCGCCATCGCACTGTGCGCCTTCGTCACCGTGCTGGCGATGGTGCTCGCCGCCATGGCGATGGTGCTGGACGAGATCCGGTGCACCGATGCCGCTCGGGAGGCCGCCCGGCTGGTCGCCAGGGGTGAACAGGACCGCGCGGCCGACGCGGTCCGCCGGATCGCCCCGAGCGGTGCCACCTTCGCCATCACGACGGAGGGCGAAGGCATCACGGTGGCCGTGCGCGACCGAGCCGCGGGCGGCCTGCTGCCCGGGGTGCACGTGAGCGCGGACGCGTTCGCGGTACCGGAACCAGACGCCGACGATCCAGACGCCGACCAAGCCGACGACCCGGCCGATGCCCCGGCCGACGACCCGGCCGATGCCCCGGCCGATGCCCCGGCCGATGCCCAGCCGCGGGCCGAAGGGTCGTCGCGCTCAACGGAAGGTGCCGGGCGATGAGCGGTCAACGCCTCCGACCTCGGCGTTCCGGCCACGATCGGGGTACGGCAACGCTGTGGGCAGCCGGCGGCATCGCGGTGTTGTGCCTGCTCGCGGTGATGGTGCTGGCATATGGCGCTGTCATTGAGACCCGGCATCGGGCGACGGCCGCTGCCGATCTCGCGGCGCTGGCCGGGGCGGGTTACGCGCCGTACGGCGCCACCGCCGCCTGCGATCGGGCGCGATGGGTGGCAACTGGAATGCGGGTGCGGGTGACCAGTTGCCGGCTCGCCGACTGGGACGTGCTCGTGGAGGTCAGCGCCACCCTGCCCGGTGAACTGCCGCGCCTCGGCACGGTCACCGAACGCAGTCGGGCCGGACCGGCCGACAGGGCAACGGTGCAGGCCAATCGGCCCGCACCGGGGTGAGACCGAAGCGTGACAACCGTCCACCATGCCCGTTTCGGTTGGTGACCAGCGACGAAAGGCAGGTGAACGACGGAAGGCGGACGGGCGTCTGTTCGCTATGAGTTCGCTCACCGTGCGACACCGCCCGCTTGTCGACTGCGGGCTACTACCGGCCGGTCGCATGACGTTGTCTGATGATGGGCAGCACCGAGAGTTCGCTCAGTCAGTACGAGTTACCTCAGGCTCAGCCCGACCAAACTCTGCAACGCATGAACGAAACTTGAGGAGCTGACCGAGATGGATTGGTCGGATAGCTGGCGCGGAGCCTTCCGCATCGAGCTACGCGCACAGGCCATTGGCCTCGCGTACCGCGGATGGCCCGTCATGCCAGGCACCTATCCGGCGGGCTCGGCCTGGGTCGGCGGCACCACGCCGAACCCGGCTGGTCCGAACCCGGTGCACGAGGACTGGGCCTCGCGAGTGGGCGCTACCGCTGACGAGGTTGCCGAATGGTGGAACGGCGAGGCGTTCAGCGTTCTCGTCGCGACCGGCACCACCCTCGACGCCATCGAGGTCGGCACGGACATCGGCCGTCGCACCGCGGCCGTGCTCCGTGCGGCAGGTCAGCCCGTTCCGATCGCGGCCACCCCCGAGGGCCGCTGGTTGTTCCTCACCACCTCGGGGCAGCCCCTGCCGCGCGAACTGGCCGAACACGACGACATCGTCCCGCACGGTGCCGGCAGCTGGATTCCGTTGCCGCCCACGGCCTTTGAGCACGGAATCGTGCACTGGCGAGTGCGTCCCGAGGTCTGCGGCTGGGA
>DASUJK010000009.1:0-19975 GCA_036279295.1 Pseudonocardiaceae bacterium
TCGCCGGCGAACAGCGTGTACCGCAGGGAGTTCACCGGTGCTGCCACACCGTCCAGCCAGCGCGCGCTCAGGCTGGGTACGGCGTGCAGCACCTCGATGTCGTGCTCGGCCAGCCACGGCAGCACAGCGGCCGGCGCCGCACGGACACCGGACTCGGCGATGTGCAGCTCGCCCCCGGCACACAGTGGCAGCAGCAGATCGCGGTAGACCACGTCGAACGACGGTGACGTCAGCATCGCCACCCGGGTGCCGGGCGTGATCCCCAGTTCGCCGATCTCCCAGTCGATGAAGTGCAGCAGCCCCGCTGCCTGCCCGACGATGCCCTTCGGCCTGCCCTGGGTGCCGGAGGAGAACACCACGTAGCCGGCCGCGGTCGGCAGCCTCCTCGGGTCGGGCTCACCGGTCAGCTCGGCAGCATGGTCGGACCGCAGCACAGCGGCAGGCCGGGCGGTCGCGACCACGCTGGCGATCCGTGCTGCTGGTTGCGTCGCGTCCAGCAGCACCGGGACCAGACCGGCCGCCCGCACACCGAGGAACGCGGCCGGCAGCGCGGCACCACTGGTATGCACAGCGACCAGCGTGCCGGGCGGCAGTCCGAGGTTGGCGCAGCGCAGCCGCCACAACAGGACACGCCGCCACAGGCCCGCGTAGTCGAGCTGCTCGGTCGCCGTGACAACGGCCGTGTGATGGGGAAAGCGGGCCGCCGTCCGCCCGACACGGTCGACCACCGGGCACGCCGGTGCCCCGCTCATATGTCCTGCTCCGCTCATGTCACAGCCGGCCGCCTGCCGTGTCGATGCGCTGGACCAGCAGGTCGGCGAGCGCGCCGAGCGATGGTGCGTCGAAGACGTCCTCCAGCGTGCAGTCCACGCCAAGCTCCTGGTCCAGCACGGCAGCCAGTTCCATGGCCGAGATCGAGTCGAAACCGGCCGCGATCGGGTCGAGGTCCACGTCCACGTCCTGGTGGAACGACTGCCGCGCGGCGGTCAGCACGGCGGTCAGGACGCGTACCTTCAGGTCAGGGTTTGCCGAGCCGTCCATGTCCCTACCGGCCCTTCCAGTTCTGGTTCGGTGCGGTGGTGATCCGTTCGAGCAGGTTGGTGAATTCGGCGATCCACAGCTCGACGGTGCTGGCGTCGACCAGGTCGGGTGCGTACTCGATGCCACCACGGAGGCTGCCGTTCGGGTGGCGCCACATGGTCCACACGCACCACTCGCCGCGAGCGCTCGGCTCCTCCTTGGCCAACGTGATCAGCTCGACGCCATCGGCGAACTGGATCTCCTCCGGGCCGACGAGCGGCCTGCTGTAGTTGAAGATGAACGGCACGTTGGCCGGCACGTCGTAGGCCAGCGGCAGCGTCGGGGTGTCGTCCTCCAGCACGCTGATCGGGATCAGGTTGCTGTACGCCTCAAGACACGTGCCGCGCGCCCGCAGCACCACATCCTGGTATGTCACACAGTCGTCCAGCTTGACCCGCAGCGGCACGAAGTCGGCGAAGTAACCGACAGTGTTGTTGAACGACCGTTCGTTGCGCCCCGCGGTGTTGGTCATCAGCGTGATCTCGGGCCAGCCACGCAGTCGCTCGCCGAGCAGTACCCCCGCGGCCACCAGAACGTGCCAGCCGGAGCTGCGGATCGTGCTCGCGTACGCCTCGACCTCGGCGAAGTCCGCGGCATCCACCACGAAATTGGCGCCCTGGCAGGGATTCTGGAGCACACCTTCGCCGTTGGGCCGGTCGGCGGGCATCGTGTAGACCTCGGCGCCGTCGACCTTCGCCCGCCAGTACTCGCGCGCCTTCGTGGCCTGCTCGCCAGCGATCCACTCCTGTTGGTACGCGCCGTACTCCCAGTACTGGCGGACCTCGGGCAGCTCGCGCCGGGTGTCGCTCGTCCTGGCCCGATAGGACGCGGCCAGGTCACGCCGGATCAGGTTGCACGACCAGCCGTCGCCGACGCAGTGGTGCGTCAGGATGGTCAGCACCGAGTCGTTGTCGTCGAACCGGTGCAGCACGGCGCGCAGCAGCGGCAGCGTGAACATGTCCATGCGCTGCCCGTGCAGGTCGACCAGCAGGTCGTCGGCGATCTCGTCCCTGGACCGACCGGGCTCGGGCGTGAGGTCGTGCACGGTGAACAGTGCCGGCATCGGCGGCAGCACGGTCTGGTGGCCGGCCTCGTCGTCCGTGCCCGGCGTGATGCTGGTGCGCATCACCTCGTGCCGCACCACCAGATCGTCCAGGGCACCGCGCAGGGCATCGGTATCCACGTGACCCGTGATCCGCATGGCGAACGGCAGGACAAAGCCCGACTGGTCGGGGTCGCCTGCGCACGCCGCCTGCTGGGTGGAGAGCGGATACCGCATGTTCTCGTCCCTTCGGCGGTCGGATGCCTGCGAATGATTGTGGTGGCCGCATTTCCGCCGGGCACCTTCTGGAATGCCATCAATGGCCGGTCAGGAACCGGGCATGCTGGGATAAGTAAGTTGGCCCGCTCGGTGTCAGCATCTACCGGTGAAGCAACGACCGTGCATGTCGCCGACGCGCTGAAGGAAATGTCATGATCAAACTCTCGC
Source organism: Pseudonocardiaceae bacterium (assembly GCA_036279295.1). Lineage (GTDB taxonomy): Bacteria > Actinomycetota > Actinomycetes > Mycobacteriales > Pseudonocardiaceae > DATEPR01. Next base: position 2,570 of record DASUJK010000009.1, read on the forward strand.
CCGTTTCCTTTGCGAAATCGCTGATGCCGGCCCCTGGAGTGCAGCGGCGATACATTCTGTCGTCGTTCCTCAACTCGGTCGGCACAGGCATGTTCATGCCGGTCTATGTGCTGTACTTCACCCGGATCGTGGATCTGCCGCTGGCCCAGATCGGTCTGGCATTCACGATCTCCGGACTGCTCGGCATTCCGGTGTCCATCCCGGCCGGTGATCTCGCCGACCGGTGGGGTCCACGGCGGGTGGTGCTGTTGGCGCTGCTCGGCCAGGGCCTGACGATGGCCGCGTACCTGTTGGTGCGGAACTTCTGGTCGCTGCTGGTCATCGACACCATCATGATGCTGTTCACCACCGCGTTCTTCTCGTCGGTCGGCGCGCTGCTGCGGCGGGTCGGCGGCGAGGACACGGTGACGTTCCGGTCGAAGATCCGCACACTGGGCAACATCGGTATCTCCATCGGTGCGCTCGTCGCCGGTGTCGGCATCCAGTTCGGCACGTCCACCGCGTACCACGTCCTGCTGCTGGCCAACGCGGCGAGCTTCCTGGTGGCGTGCATCGTGATCACGACGCTGCCCAACTACCGGCCGCTGCCAAGGCCGGAGGAGACGCCGGCCGACGACACGGCGGTCGAGCGGAAGGTGCCGCGCTGGATCGCGTTGCGGGACAAGCCATTCCTGGCGTACGCGCTGGTCGGCGGCCTGATGTCGATCCAGAATTTCATCCTGGAGATGATGTTCCCGCTGTGGATCGTGGCGTACACGTTCGCGCCCAGCTGGGGTGTGATCGGCGCCTTCGTCGTCAACACCGTGCTGGTCGCGCTGCTCCAGGTCCGGCTCGGCGACAAGGTGCAGTCCATCAGGGACGGTGGCTCCGCACTGCGCAAGGCTGGCATCGTGCTGATGCTCGGCTGTGTCGCGATGAGCCTGATGCGCGGCATCCCGGCCTGGGGTGCTGTGCTGCTGCTGGTGGTCGGCACGGTGTGCGTCACCCTGGGCGAGATCTGGTACACGTCGGGCACGTTCGCGCTGGAGTTCGGTCTGCCGCCGGAGCACGCGCAGGGCCAGTACCAGGGTGTCGCCGGCACGGTGACCGGCCTGAGCACCGCAGTCGCCCCGATCCTGCTGCTCGGTGTCGCGCTGAGCCTGGGTCGTGTGGGCTGGTACAGCCTGGCCGCTTTCCTGCTGCTGCTCGGCCTGGTCAGCCCGGCCATCGCGGCCTGGGGCCAGCGCACCCGGCCTGCCGTTGAGGCGGCCGAGCTCAAGGCCGAACTGGCAGCCGACATCGAACCGGACGCGGCCGCCGCCTAACCGGCATATTCGGAGAAGTTACCCATTCGCTCCGATGTCACACTGAACCGTGGGAGGGTCGATGAAATCGTCAGGGTTTCAGCATGGCCAGGTCGCGGTTGACGGATGCGACCTGCATTACGTTCGCGGTGGTGCGGGCCCGGTATTGATTTTCCTGCACGGCTGGCCTGCGACCTGGTGGTCGTGGCGCGATGTATTACCGGAATTGGCCACGGAATACACCGTGGTCGCCTTCGATCTGCCCGGACTCGGCGAATCCGGTATCCCGGCCGACGGTTACGACGCGGCGAGCGCGGCCCGGCGGCTGCACCAGGCCGTCACGGCGCTGCGCCTGGGCCCGGTCGGGATCGTCGCGCACGATCTCGGCGCGCAGATCGCCTACCCCTACACAAGGGAGTTCCCGGCCGACGTGACGCGGATGATCGTCTCCGAGGCCCTGCTGAACGGCTTCGGCCTTGAGGACTGCTACGCCTACAGTTTCCACTTCGGACTCAACGCGGCCGCGCGACCGGTGCCGGAGAACATCATCAACGACGAGACGTACCGCGCCTACCACGGCTGGCTGTTCAGCGAGGGCACCATCGTGAAGGGCCGCGTCGACACGACGGAGTTCCTGCGTGCCTACAGCGATGCGGCACGGCGTAGCGCCGGCTACGACTACTACCGCGCCTTCGAGGAGAACGCCGTCTACAACACGAAGCACGCGAGCGAGCGGCTGACACTGCCGGTGCTGGCGCTGAGTGGAGCCGAAGGTGTCGGCGCGGACGTCGCGTTGTCGTTCCAAGGGGTCGCCGACGACGTGCGCTCGGTTGTCGTGCCGGACGTCGCGCACTGGATTCCGGAAGAGGACCCAGCTTTCATGGTCGACTGTGTCCGCCAGTTCTTCGGGGGCAGGTAACGCATGCCACGGGATGTCGATGTCGCGATCGTCGGAGCCGGCATGTTCGGTGCCGCTGCCGGCAAGTACCTCAGCCGAGCCGGTGCCGACGTCCTGGTCATCGGCCCTGCCGAACCGGACCCCGGTACGCCGATGGACCAGTACTCCTTCGGTGCCCACTTCGACGAGGCGCGGATCACCCGTCGTCTTGGCTGGGACCCGGTGTGGCAGGCCACCGACGCGCGTTCGCTGGACCGGTTCCGGGCCATCGAGGTGGAGTCCGGCGTCGACTTCTTCGAGGAGTGCGGCTCGCTGGTCCTGATGGCGCGCTCGATCGACCACCGCACCGACGACATGCTGCGGCAGTGTGATGACGACGCGATCCTGGTCGAACGGCTGCCGGCGGACGACCTGCGGCAGACGCTGCCGATGCTGAACCTGCCGGCACTGCCCGGCGGGGTCGAGGGGCTGTTCGAACGCAAGCAGGCCGGCTACCTCAATCCCCGGCGGTTGGTGCGGGCCCAGCTCGACCTGACCCGGCAGGCCGGGGGTGCGGTCCTGCGGGCCGCCGTCGTCGGGGTGCGCAAGGAGCCGACCGGCCGCTGGCGGCTGCTGGTCGACCAGGCCGGGCAGCGCTTCGAGGTCGGTGCCGAACGAGTGCTCGTCGCATCCGGCGCGCTGACCAACCAGAACAACGTGCTGCCGGTCGGCCGTCAGCTCGCGATGCACGTGTTCGCCGAGCCGAACCTGCTGTTCCGGGTCGCCGACGAGCAGGTGGCCCTGTTCGGCGGGCTGCCCCCGGTGGTCACCATCGACCCGGACGACACCGGCAACGCGAACGCGTCGATCTACCTGCTGCCGCCGATCCGCTACCCGGACGGCAACACCTACATCCGGATCGGGCCGGGCATGCAGCCGATCGTGGCTGAGTTCACCAGCACCGATGCGATGGTGTCCTGGTGCGCGGCGCAGCGGATCACACGTGAGCAGGCGGACTTCCTCACGGCCATGGTCCGGCTGCTGCTGCCGGAGCTGCGGCCGGTCGCCGTGCGCGAAGCCTGTTGCCTGATCGACAAGACGCCGTCGCGGTACCCCTACATCGGCCACCTGGACGACGAGACGTTCACGGTCGCGGTCGGCGGCAACGGCCACGGCGCCCGGGGTTCGGACGAGATCGGTCGGCTCGCGTCCACTGTCGTGCTCGGGCAACCGTGGCAGTGGCCGCTGCCGCAGGAGATCTTCCGGCCGCTGCTGGTCGGCGACGAGGTGCCCGGTGTCGGGTTGAACTTCCACAAACCACCGTTCGGACTCTGCTGACCACGCGCACCGGGGAGGTCCACAAGATGGCGAGCTTCGACGCGGCGCTGTTGGAGCAGTACCACCGCGACGGCTTCGTGCTGCTGTCACCGGACCACCTGTCCGGTGACGTGCTGGGCACCGTGTCGGCCGCGTTGCCGGCACTGCTTGCCGAGTCCGGTCCGCAGGTGATCCTGGAACGCGACGGCGTGACCGTGCGATCGGTGTACGGCGTGCATCAGAGCAGCCAGGACATCCTGGACGTGGCCCGGCATCCTGGCGTGCTCGATCCGGTGCGGCAGCTGGTCCGCGACGACGTCTACATCCACCAGTCCAAGGTCAACATCAAGGCGCCGCTCGCCGGTGACCGGTGGGAATGGCACCAGGACTACATCTACTGGCTGGAGAACGACGGGATCGCACGCCCGGACATGATCAACGTCGCCGTGTTCCTGGACGAGGTGACCGAGTTCAACGGCCCGCTGACGTTCATCCCGGGATCGCACCGCCGAGGGGTGCTGGCCGCCGTCGCTGCCGACGGCATGCCGGTCGGCTACGAGGACGCACCCGAGTGGGCGGCCACGCTGACCGCCGACGAGAAGTTCCGGATCAGCCCGCAGGTCATCGAGGAACTGGCCCGGTCCAACGGCATGGTCAGCCCGAAGGGCCCGGCCGGCTCGGTGCTGTTCTTCAACCCGAACCTGCTGCACGCGTCGTCGCCGAACATGTCGCCGATCCGGCGTGGCATGCTGATCTTCGTCTACAACTCGGTGCACAACACGGCGGTCGGCGCGACCACGAACCGGCCCGCCTTCCTGGCCGAGCCGGACGTGAGCGCGGTGACCAACTCGGCACGGTGGGACACCATCGAGATCGTCGTGCCCAACGAGGTCGAATACCTGTTCCGGGACAGCACGTTGCGGCTGTCCTCGGCCGACCGGGACGGGTTGATCCAGTTCAACGGCAGCTACGAGTCCGACCACGTGGTGTTCTGGCGCTCCGGGCCGAGGGTGTTGCTGCTGCCGGCCGGCCTGGATCCGCTGTGGTTCACCGACATCCACCAGGCACTCGGCCTGGCCCAACCACCCGTGGTGTCACCGACCCCGCGCTCCGGCCTGATGCTCGACGACCTGTTCCGGGACGGAACCGCACAGGCCCGGCTGCGCGACCTGGTGGCCGGCCACCGGATCGTGCGGCTGATCTGCCACGGCGCCACACCGGACCTGTACCGGCTGGCCGAGATGGTCCGCGGCTGGGGACCCGAGGTCGAGGTCGAGGGTGTGGACGAGCGGGCCTACTGGTCCAGCCTCTACCTGGACAACAAGGTCAGCATGCTGGACATGGCCAAGCACGTCCCGTCGGTCAACGTGGCCCCGGTGATGACGGTCAACAGCGAGGTGGAGCTGCGGGGCGCGGTGGACGCCATGCTGGCGCTGCACGGCAAGGTGATCGTGCGCAGCATGCTCGGTTACGCCGGGCTCGGCGCCGCCGTCACCACGGCCGACCCGGAGCGGCTGGCGGCGCTGTACGCGAGCATCGCCTCCGACTCGTTCTTCGCATTTCCCCTGGTGGTTCAGCAGTTCGTGGAGCCACCGGAAGGTGTCGGGTGCCCGGCCGCCGACGTCCTGGTGGACGAGCACGGTGCACGCGAGATCGTGCCGTGTGCCATCGACGTGTCCGGCGGCCACAGCTTCGAGTACGTCAACGTGGGTCCGGACGCGCTGCCACCGGTGTGGGCGAACCGCCTGGCCACGGTGAGCCGGGACGTCGCCGAGGTGGCCAGCAGGCTGGGCTACCGCGGCTGGCTGAGTGTCGACTGCGTGGCCGGGGCCGACGACCGGCTCTACGTCACCGAGGTCAACGCCCGCCGCTCCGGCTCGCTGCACGCCGTCGGCCTGCTCAAACTGTGGGAACCGGGGCTCACCATCTCCGCCCACTTCACCATTCCTGTCCCACCTGGACTGTCCTATCAGGACAATGTTCGACCGGTGTTCGAGAACCTGTGGGCCTCGGGCATCCGGGCCTACCCGACCACCATCCGGGGGCTCGGCTGGGACGAACCGGTCCTGGCCGTCGTCGCGGCCGCGCCCACCGCGGCCGAGGCCGAGCAGATCGTCGAGGGCATCCGGAAATCACTCAATTCGTGACCGTGGGGATGGGCAGATGACCGAGACACCCGCACCACACCGGCTCGGCATCGCACCGGCTACCGAGGCGGTCGCCGTTGTCCAGGACCTGTTCGCCGGCCTCGCCGATCCGGTGTTGACCTCGATGACCCTGTTGAACGAGATCGTCGGCCGTTACCCGGGCGCGGTGTCGTTCGCGGCCGGGCGGCCGTTCGAGGGCTTCTACGAGGTGGCGGCTGCCCACCGGTACCTGGACCGGTTCTGCGGCTACCTGCGCGACGATCTCGGCTGGTCGGAGGAGCAGGTGTGCCGCACCCTGTTCCAGTACCACAGAACCAAGGGCACGATCCACGAACTGGTCGTCCGCCAGCTCGCGCAGGACGAAGGACTGACCGTCGACCCGGAGGCCGTTGTCGTGACGACCGGCTGCCAGGAGGCGATGATCCTGGTGCTCCGCGCACTGCGGGCCGGGCCGAAGGACGTCATCTTCACGTCGGTACCCACTTATGTCGGCTTCCTCGGCGCCGCCCGGCTGGTCGAGGTCCAGCTCCGCCCGATCCCCGAGCACCCTGGCGGCATGGACCTCGACGCCCTGCGTCGGGACATCCGCAAGGCCCGCGCTGAAGGGCTGCGGCCACGCGCGTGCTACGTGGTGCCGGACTTCGCCAATCCCAGCGGTACGAACATGTCCTCGGCCGCACGCCGGGAACTGGTCGAGCTCGCCGAGCGCGAGGACATCCTGCTCCTGGAGGACAATCCGTACGGCATTCTCGCCGAGCGGCGGATACCGACGTTGAAGTCCATCGATCCGGGTGGCCGCGTGGTCTACTTCGGCACGTTCGCCAAATCGGTGTTCGCCGGTGCCCGGGTCGGTTATGTGGTCGCCGACCAGCGGACCGGTGACGGCGGGCTGTTCGCCGACGAACTCGCGAAGATCAAGAGCATGCTGACGCTGAACACGTCGTCGGTGGCCCAGGCCGTGATCGGCGGGTTCCTGCTGGAACACGGGTGCAGCCTGCGCACGGCCGTCCGGCGGGAGGCTGAGCTGTACCGCCGTAACCAGCGACGGCTGCTTGCCGCGCTGGACCGGCATTTCCCGAGGGCCGGGCCGCTGGCCGACGTCACCTGGAACGTGCCGGCCGGTGGCATGTTCCTCGTGCTGACCCTGCCGTTCGCTGCGGACGAGGCACTGCTGGCCAGGTCGGCCGCTGAGTTCGGGGTGTTGTGGACCCCGATGTACCACTTCTACGGTGGCTGTGGCGGCGCCCGGCAACTGCGGCTGTCCTTCAGCGTCGTGACCGCCGACGAGATCGACACCGGCATCGAACGGCTGGCCGCGCTCGTCGCCGACGAACTGGGCCGGACCTGTGTGGCCGCAGCCTGACCGCGCAGTCTGGAAGATGCCACCGCCCGCTGTACCGGTCTAGTGTCCCGGCTAAACCGCCCACCGCAATGTTTCAGGAGACCGCCCGATGGCCCTGCCCGAGATCGTCAGTCAGGAAGAGTGGCTCGCCGCTCGAAAGAAACTGCTGGTCCAGGAGAAGGAAGTCACCAGGCGGATCGACGCGGTGAACGCCGATCGGCGGCGGCTGCCCATGGTGCGGGTGACCAAGCCCTACCGGTTCGTCGGCGCCGACGGTGAGGTCGGGCTGGCCGACATGTTCACCAGCCGGCAGCTCATCGTCCAGCATGTGATGTTCCACCCGGAGTGGGAGAACGCGTGTGACAGTTGTACGTCCTCCGTGGACGAACTGCCCGAAGGCACGATCCGGCACCTGGCCGACCGCGAGACGACGTTCGTGCTGGTGTCCCGCGCGCCCTACGAGAAGCTCGCCGCCTACCGGGACCGCAAGGGCTGGACGCTGCCCTGGTACTCCTCGCTCGGCAGCGACTTCAACTACGACTTCGACGTCACGATGGACCCGGCCGTGAAGGCACCGGTCTACAACTACCGGCCGCTGCCCTGGGAGGTCGAGTCACCCATCGGTGACGAGCAGCCTGGCATCAGCTGTTTCCTGCGGGACGGCGACGACATCTTCCACACCTACTCCACGTTCGCGCGCGGCAGCGACCAACTCGGCGGGGGCTACACGTTCCTCGACCTGACCGCGCTCGGCCGCCAGGAGGAGTGGGAGGAGCCGAAGGGCAGGGTGGAGTTCGCCAACGCCAGCAGGCCCGACTTCAGCTGAGCCCTACGCTGCGGTGGCCCGGCGCAACGGCTGGGTACCGCTGATCAGGTCGGCCGCCCGTTCTGCGATCGCGATGATCGGCGCGTTGATGTTGCCCCTGGTCAGCGTCGGCATGACCGACGCGTCCACCACCCGCAGCCCGTCGATGCCCAATACCTTCAAGTCCTGGTCCACGACGGTACCGATCGCGCAGGTGCCGGCCGGGTGGAACAGCGACTCGGTCTTCGCCCGCGTGAACGTGCGCAGATCCTCGTCGGACTCCGAGTCCGGCACGCTGACCGGGCGCACGGTGTACTGCCGCAGCGCCGCCTGCCTGGTGATGTCCAGTGCGACGTGCAGGCCGGCGACCATCGTGTCCAGGTCGCCGGGTTCGGCGTAGTACCGGTGCCGGATGCGTGGTTTCGCCGACGGGTCGGCCGAGGCCAGCGTGACCGCGCCTCGGCTGGCCGGCTTGAGCAGCGTCGGGCCGAAGCTGTAGCCGTGCTCGGTGAGTTCGGCCAGCGCGCCCTCGACGAACATCAGCGGCAGGGCGTGGAACTGGATGTCCGGCGCCGGCAGGCCGGCGCTCGTCCGGACGAACCCACCGGCCTCCGGCGCGTTCGACGTCAGTGGACCGCGGTTCTCCTCGGTGAACAGGCGCACGTTCTCCGGTGTGCCGGCGGACAGCACGCTGATCGGCTCGTCGTGCCCGAACACCAGGTAGACCGACGGGTGGTCCTGCAGGTTGCGGCCGACCTCGGGGTGGTCGACCACCACGGGAACACCCACCGCGTCCAGGTGGTCGGCCGGGCCGATCCCGGACAGCATCAGCAGTTGCGGCGAGTTGTACGCCCCGGCCGCCAGGATGACCTCCCGCTCGGCGTGGATCTCCTCGACCGTGTCCAACTGCCGGCAGCGCACCCCGGTCGCCGTGGTGCCGGTGAGCAGGACCTGCTCCACATGCAGGTTCGTGCGCACGGTCAGATTCGGCGGCCGCGGCCGCAGATAGGCCGAGGCCGTGTTGCACCGGCGCCCGTTCCGCTGGGTCACCTGGTAGTAGCCGAAGCCGTCCTGTGTCGCGCCGTTGAAGTCGTCGTTCGCCGAATATCCACTGTGGACAGCGGCCTCGATGGTGCTGGTGCACATCGGGTTGCGCGACCGGTTCTCCGACACCGCCAGCGGCCCGCCGACCCCGTGGTAGGCCGACGCGCCGCGCTCGTTGTCCTCGCAGCGCAGGAAGTACGGCAGCAGCTCGGCGTAGCTCCAGCCCGGTCCCCACTCGTCGAAGTCCAGCCGGTTGCCCCGAATGTGCACCTGGCCGTTGAGCGAACTGCACCCGCCCAACACCTTGCCCCTGGGCAGGAACAGCCTGCGGCCACCGCAGAACGGCTCGTCGTGCGTGTCATAGTCCCAGTCGTACCGGGTCCGGCGCAGCGCACCACCGGCCACCGGGATGCGGATCTCATCGATGTCGTCGGACGGTCCGGCCTCGATCAGGCAGACCGTCACGTCCGGGTCGGCGCAGAGCCGGGCGGCGAGCACACAGCCCGCCGACCCGGCCCCGACGATCACATAGTCGTAGCGGGCGCCACTCATGCCGGGTTGGCCAACTGGCCATCGGCGTCCAGGCGGGTCAGCGTCTCGTGCAGCGCCTCGGCGGCCCGCTCGATGTGCCCGGACTCGACCACCAGCGGCGGCGCGAACACCAGCGTGGGACCGTAGTCGCGGACGATCACCCGGTGCCGGCGGCGCATCTCGGTGGCGACGCCCTGCGCCATCACCGGGACCTTGGTGCCCTGGTCCGCCACCAGTTCCACGCCGACCGTGGCGCCGACGACCCGGATGTCGCCGACCCGGGGCAGCTCGGCCAGCGGGGCCAGTGCCTCGGTGAACTGGGCCGCGATCTCGGGCACGCGATCCAGCAGGCGGTCCTGCTCGATGACGTCCAGGTTGGCCAGCGCGATCGCGGTGGCCACCGGGTGGCCGGAGAACGTGTGGCCGTGGAAGAAGTAGACGTCGTCGCCTGCCACCTGGTCGGCGATCTCCTGGCTGAACAGCACGGCACCGAACGCGGAGTACCCGCTGGTCAGGCCCTTCGCGGTGACGATGATGTCCGCCTTCATGCCGCGCTGGGCCGAGTCGAACCAGTGCCCGGTGCGGCCGTAGCTGGTCACCACCTCGTCGGCGACCAGCAGAATGCCGTTGCGGGTCAACACTTCCCGTACCCGAGGCCAGTAGTCGGCAGGCGGGGCCAGCACACCGCCGCCACCCATCACCGGCTCGCCGATCATCGCCGCGATGTTGCTCGCGCCGACCCGCGCGATCGTCTCCTCCAGTTCGTTGATCAGGAAGTCCGTCGGGTCGACGTCGCCGTACAGTTCAGACGCGCGGTACTCATACGGCAGGGTGAGCCGCTCGACGTTACCGAGACCGGGGCCGATGCCGACGTGGATGCCGGGGAAGCCGGTGGCCGCGCCGCTGCCGTAGGTGCAGCCGTGGTAGGCGAAGTGCCGGGACAGGAACACAACGCGGTCGGTCTCACCCTTGTAGTGGTGGTAGAGCCGGGCGGCCTTCATCGCGGTCTCGACACCTTCGGAACCGCCGTTGGTGAAGAACACCTTCGACACCTCGGGCGGGGCGATGCCCACGATGCGCGCGGCCAGTTCCACGGTGCGGTCGCTGGTGTAGACGTCGAAGCTGGTGAAGTAGTCCAGCGTGGCGATCTGGTCGGCGGCGGCCTTGGCCAGTTCCGGCCTGCCGTGGCCGACCTGCGCCACCCAGTTGCCGCCGCCCATCACGTCCAGTATCTCGTTGCCGTTGGTGTCCCAGACCGTACAGCCGGACGCACGGACGATGTGGCAGCGCTCGGTGCGCGACCCGTCCTGGTGCGGGTGGATCAGCACTTCCTTGTCCAGCTTGGCAAGCTGCGCGGCGGTGCTCAGGGATTGGCTCATTGCCCTACTCCTCGTCGGATCTCGGTTGGCTGTCAGCCGCGCACCTGGCGGGCGAATGCCCGCACGTCGGACACGAACAGGTCCGGGCGCTCCAGGGCGGGAAAGTGGCCGCCCCGCTCGTACTCGGTCCAGCGCGCGATCGGCAGCTCGCGCTCGGCCAGCGTGCGGACCGGTGGGAACACGTCGTCGCCGAACACCGCGACGCCGATCGGCACCGACACCGGCTCGGGCCGGACACCGACCAACATCTCGCGCAGCCCGGCGGCGTCCTCGTAGTACAGCGCCGCCGACGTGCCTGCGGTCGCGGTGAACCAGTAGATCGACACCGCCGTGAGCAGGTCGTCCCTGCTGATGGCGTCCTCGGGGACCTTGTCCGCGCAGGTCCATTCCTGGTACTTCTCGATCATCCAGGCGAGTTGGCCGACCGGTGAGTCGGTCAGGCCGTACGCGACGGTCTGCGGCCGGGTCGCCTGGAGCTTCATGTAGCCGGACAGTTCCTCGTTGAAGTGGTTCAGCCGGTCCAGCCGGGCCAGGTCGTCCGCGGTGAGCGACGCCGTCTCGTCGGGATCGCCGCTGGGGAAGGTCAACAGCATCGTCACGTGCAGGCCGATGAGCTGTTCCGGATGGTTGCGGGCCAGTTCCAGGGAGAGCACGGCGCTGGTGTCCGTGCCGTGCACCAGATAGCGGTCGTAGCCGAGCCTGCCCATCAGTTCCGACCACGTCTCGGCGATCCGAGGGCCGGTCCAGCCGGCACCGGCCGGGCCGGAGAAGCCGTAGCCCGGCAGTGACGGGATGACCAGGTGGAACGCGTCCTCCTTGCAGCCGCCGTGTGCAACCGGGTCGGTGAGCGGGCCGATCACGTTGAGGAACTCGGCGACCGAACCGGGCCAGCCGTGCGAGATGAGCAGGGGGGTGGCCGTCGGTTCCGTGGACGTGACGTGCAGGAAGTGGATGTTCTGCCCGTCGATCTCGGTGACGAACTGTGGGTGCGCGTTCAGCCGCGCTTCGGCTACCCGCCAGTCGAAACCGTCCCGCCAGTACGCGGCAAGCTCACGCAGGTAGCCCACCGGCACACCGCGCGCCCAGCCGTCGTCGGCCAGTGGCACCGGCCAGCGGGTGTTGGCCAGCCTGCGGCGCAGGTCCTCGATGTCGGCGTCGGGGATGTCGATCTGGAAAGGACGCATCAGTTCACTTCCCGGCTGCTCGTTTGGCGCCACGCAACACCTTGGCCACGAAACCGGGGCTCATCATCCCGGCGGGGGAGTCGACAAGGCCCGCGATGCGCATGAAGGTGCGGGTGATCGAGGAGTCGTACTCGGCAGCGGCCAGCAGCTTGGCCATGTAGGCGTTGCCCATCCGCACCGCAAGCGGCCGCTTGCCGGGTACCTGCGGGAAGTTGTAGTCACCACTGGTCGCGGTCTGCCACGGGAAGTCGATGATGTGCGCCGCCGCCTTCAGGTAGCGTTTTGGCTGCGGATCACCGTGGCGGCGCAGCTGGTCGCGCAATGCCATGGCCTGCAACGCGGTCACGCTGATGCCCTGCCCGTACACCGGGTCGAAGCTGCAGATCGCGTCACCGAGCACGACGAGCCCGTCCGGGAACCGGTCCAGCTTCTCGTAGCGACGGCGGACGCTGGCCGGGAAGTTGAACGTGACGGGGTCGGTCAGCGGCTCGGCGTCGACCGCGGCTTCGTAGATGTGCGGGACCGGCAGCGACTTCGCGAACAGCAGGAATCCCTCGTGGTCGGCCGGCGGGTGGTCGCCGAACATCCCGACCAGCGACATGATGCACTCGCCATCGGCGACCTTGCCGAAGAACGTGCCGCGGGGGTGCTCGGGGGACACGATCACGTTGAAGGACTGGATGTCGCCGAACATCTCCGGTGTCGTCTTGTAGAGCCTGCTGGTGTAGGCCAGACCGATGTGCATCTTGTCTTCCGGTGGCCGCTGGTAGCCCAGCTCGGCCAGCAGCGCTGGCAGCCGGGAACCCCGGCCGCCAGCGTCGACGACGAGATCGGCGGCCAGGTCGTACTCGACGTCGTCCGGCCCGCGCAGCCGTACCCCGGTGATCCGGCCGTCGGTCGAGGACAGCAGGCGGACCAGGTGGGTGTGCTCGCGGTACTCCACGTTCGGCACCGCGGCGACCCTCGTGCGCAGGTAGTTCTCCAGGAACGGCCGCTTCACGGTGATCGAGGTGAGCCCGGTGTGCGCTGGCTTGGCCAGGCGGCCGTTGAAGAACCAGTGCATCTCGCCGAGGTCACCCAGCGGCACGCCTGCGCCGACCAGGTCGGGCAGCAGGCCGGGGAACAGCTCGGAGAGGATCAGCTGGCCCTTGGCGAGCAGCGCGTGGGCGTGCGCTGTGTGCGGTGCGCCCTTGCGGGGTTCCCGCACGCCGAGCACCTTGTCGCGGTCCACGACGACGACGTCCCGGTAGTTCTCGTGCAGGACGCGGGCGGCCAGCGTGCCCGCCATGCTGCCGCCGATGACGACGGCGCGCTCACCGACCAGGCCCGACCTCGTCTTCTGGACCTTGGCGCTGGTGCGGACGGCTTTGAGCAGCAACCCGGGCTTCATCAGCGCGGTCGGCGGATCGACCAGGCCGGCGACGCGGAAGAACGCCTTGGTGAACTCCGGATCTTGTGCGGCAGCGGTGTGGATCTTGCCGATCAGGGCACCGCCGATCTTGTCCTTCCTGGTCAGCTCGCGACCCCGCACACCGGGGAACACGAGGTCACCGCCGACGCCGATTTCCCATGGCACAGCGATGACCGGGACGATCTCCTGGAAGAACCGCAGCGGGTTCAGCGGACCATTCTTGAGATGCTCGTCCAGCGCGACGGCTTCCTGGGCGGCGACGGTCATGCCCTGCCCGTAGACCGGGTCGAAGCCGCACACGCCGTCGCCGACGACGACGAAGCCGTCCGGGAACCGGTCCAACTGGTCGAACCGCCTGTACACGCTGGCCGGGATCTTGAAGCCCGCGATGTCACCGAGCGGCTCGGCGTCGCGGACAGCCGCGTGGATTTCCGGTGCGGCAAGGTGTTTCGCGTAGTCGAGGAAGCCTTCGTGATCGCGCGGCGGGTGGTTGCCGCCGATGCCGGTCAGCGAGAGCAGCGCGAGGTCGTCGGGGAAGCGGCCGAGGAAACCACCGCGCGGGTTGACGGGCGACGCGACGGAGTTGATCGAGATGTCGGTGCCCCACGGGTCGCTGCGCAGCCGGAAGAAGCGGGACACGTAGGCGAGGTCGATGTCCAGGCGGTCCTCGGTGGGGCGTGCGTAGCCGAGCTCGGTCAGCCAGGTGGTGGCGCGGCTACCCCGACCGGTGGCGTCGACGACAAGTCTGGCGTCGATGACCTCCGTGGTGTCACCGGCCACGCGGACGCCGATGACCTTCCGGTTGTCCGGTGTGGTCACCAGGCTCTGGACGACGGTCTCCGCCAGGAACCGCACGTTGGGCAGCGCGGCGACGCGGGCGCGCACGCGCGATTCCAGCTCGGGTCGGCTGGCGGCCACGCTGAGCAGGCCGGACGGCGCCTGGGCGAGCTTGCGGCCGTTGAAGTACCAGCGGATGTCCCCGGTCAGGTCGCCGATCAGCACGCCGTCAGCGGCCAGGTTCGCGGTGAAACCGGGAAACAGCTGTTCGAGGATCTGTTGCCCCTTGGCGAGCAGCCCGTGCGCGTGCCGACCCTGCGGCACCCCACGCCGAGCATCCGACACGCCGATCACCCGGTCCCGGTCGATCAGCACCACGTCGGAGAAGTGATCGGCCAGCACGCGCGCGGCCAACAGGCCCGCCATACCTGCACCGAGCACGACGGCACGATCCATGTGGTCTTCGCTCACGACTTGGCCTCCGTGTCGACCGGGGCAGGCCCCTCGCCAGAGCGGGCATGCTGATGGTTCGATCGTGCGGAAAGCAGCCGGCGCTGACACCTCACCCTGTGCGCAATCGGCGTGATCAGACGCCGGGCCAGTCATGTTGTCGTTGGGCTACCGTGTCTGAGGTCTCCAGCGCGCCATCGAGCATGGCGCGTTCTGTCGGTCAGAAGTCGCGCGTTTTGTCGACTAGAACTACCGCGTTCTGTCGGCTAGGGTGCGTGTCGTGGGAGGTTTGATACGGCGCAACGCGGCACCAAGAGTGACTGAACTGCTGGAGTCGTTCCGTGTCGTACTCCTGGGTGGAGCCCGACAGACGGGGAAAACCACGCTGGTACGCGGCCTGCTGGACTTGCCAGGGCATGCATGGTTCAGCTTTGACGATCAAGCCGTGTTAGCCCGGGCGGCGGATGATCCCGTCGGGTTCGTCGAGGCGTTGCCGCGACCGTCCGCGGTCGACGAGTTTCAGCGAGCGGGACGAGGATTTCTGTTTGCCGTCAAGCAGGCGGCCGATCGGGACAGCACGCGAGGGCAGTTCTTGTTGACGGGATCGACCAACTACCTGGCCGACCGGGGGCTGTCCGAGACACTCGCCGGCCGCGCCGGGCGATTGTTGCTCTGGCCGCTGTCCATGGGCGAGCGGATCGGAGTACGGGAGACCTTCCTGGACCAACTGTTCGAGCCGACGAACTGGCCCGGGAAGATCGAAGCCTTGCCGCGTGGAGACTTGGTGCGGGTGCTGCTGGAAGGTGGCTATCCCGAGATCATCACCGAAGGTTTGGCCGGACGACGGCGTCGTGACTGGTTCGAAGCCTATGTGCACGATGTCGTGTCGCGGGAAGCGCTCCGTCCCATCGCCGAGATCCGCCTGGAGGCGGAATTGCGTCGGCTGCTGCGACTGTTGGCGGCTCGCACGGGCCAGGAACTTGTCGTCTCGGGCATCGCTGGTGACGCGGAGGTTGGTCGGGAGACCGCCTCGAACTACGTCACTCTGCTAGAGGCTTTACATCTGGTCACGTTGTTGCCCGCGTGGTCGACGAACATCACCAACAGGGCGAAACGGCGGCCCAAGATCGTGGTGGTCGACACCGGGTTGGCGGCTGATCTCCGCGGGCTCGGCGAACAGGCGTTCGCTCCGGCGGCAGACGGAACCGCGGCGGGTGCGCTGTTCGAGACCTTTGTCATCACGGAGGTCATGAAGCAGGCGACCTGGAGCGGGCGAAGCGTGGACTTGTCCTACTTTCGCGACCGCGATGGAGCCGAGATAGACCTGATTGTGGAAGATCGACGTACTGGTGAACTGGCCGGACTGGAGATCAAGCTGACCGGCACGCCGACGGTCCGTCATGCCAAGCACCTGATGATGCTTCGGGACAGGCTGGGCGAGCGCTTCACGACTGGCTTGGTCGTTCACGCCGGTTCCCAGACTCTGCCGTTGGGCGACCGGATCTGGGCAGTTCCCGTCGCCGCGCTGTGGCGATCGGCGAGTTGAAACATCAGTTGCCGGTGCTGTCGTCGCCGTGGCCCGGGTGGAACCACATGTCGTCCGGCAGGTAGTCGAAGATCCGCGTGGACACGTCGTTGACCAGGGACTCGAAGCGGGCAGCGTCCTTCTGTGTGTTGCCCACTCCGCCCGGGAACAGTAAATCACCCCGACAGTGAAGGTGCCACAGGGTGGCACCTGGTAGCACCGCAGAGTATGCTGGTGCTATGTCCATCCAGCCCGAGATCACCCAGCGTGACCTGCGTAACCGGTCCAAGGAGATCATGGACGCGGTCCAGCACGGGCAGTCGTTCACGGTCACCCGCGATGGTCATCGGATCGCGGAGCTGATCCCGTTGCGTCGTCGGCGTCGGTTCGTCTCCCGGCAGGAGTTCGCAGCGATGTCCCGCAACGCTCCTGGCGTCGATATCGAGATCTTCCGTGCGGACCAGGAAACCGTCGCTAATCACGAGGCGGCCGGCCCATATGACGAGTGAGCGATACGCGCAGGGCTTGCTCGACACGAACATCGTGATCCTGCGCAGGTGGGTCGATCCGGCGGAACTGCCCGGCGAGATGGCGATCAGCGCCATCACGCTGGCCGAGTTGTCGGCAGGCCCGCACGAGGTTCGCTGTAATGACGAGCAGGATGTGTATGACGAACACGCGGAGCGTGCGCGCCGGCTGGAGGTTCTTCAGCGGGTCGAGAACGAGTTCGATCCGATTCCGTTCGATGCCGAAGCCGCGCGGATCTACGGCCGAGTGGCCGCCGCGGTCGTCGGAGCGGGTCGTAAGCCGCGCCGTCGCCTCGCGGACTTGATGATCGCATCGACAGCCATCTCCGAAGAACTACCGTTGTTCACCACGAACCCGAAGGATTTCGCCGGCCTCGACACGCTGCTCACGATCGTGCCGGTCAATCGGCCCAGCCCGCCGCACGAGGGATGAAGCCGAAGGATCGGCGTGAGGTAACTCCCGATTGACCCGTACTACCAGCCGCGCTCGCGCCACTCGCCGAGGTGTGGCCGCTGCTCACCGAGTGTCGAGTCGTCGCCGTGGCCGGGATAGAACCAAGTGTCGTCCGGCAATACCGCGAAAATACGGGACTCGACGTCGTCGAGCAGCGAATTGAAACGCTCTGGATCTTTCTGCGTATTCCCTATTCCACCCGGAAACAGGCTGTCGCCGGTGAACAGGTGGCCGTGGCCCGCCGGGTCGCGGTACAGCAGCGCGATCGAGCCGGGGGTGTGGCCGCGCAGGTGGATGATCTCCAACGGGCAGTCGCCAACGTGGATCACGTCGCCGTGCTGCACGAGCACGTC
>DASUJK010000010.1:0-5568 GCA_036279295.1 Pseudonocardiaceae bacterium
GCCGGGCGTGCAGCTCACCAAGACCGGGTCGGCCATGCACGTGGCGGCCGCGGTGAGCACCGCGGGCCGGCATGCCGCCGATCGGCCCGCGGGCGCCGTGACCACGACAACGGCCCCGCCAGTGCCGACGCTCACGTCCGCACTGGCCGGGCCGCCGCAGACCGGAGCGCAGAGCACCACGGTCAACGAGTTGCAGGACAGCACGGTGCCCAACGACGGTCCGAACAGCACGACGTCGGAGGTGCCGCCGACGAGCGACACCATCACCGAAGGCACGAACGGCACCATGCCACCCACGCCGCCCACCCCACCCACCCCGCCGAACGGCGGCAACGGCGGTGGTCGGGGTGGTGGCGGCTCGTTCACGCCCAGCCCGGCGCCGAGCCCGTCGACCGCGCTACCCGACAGTGGCGACCAACGGCTTGCTCGACACCGGTGACCAGGGCAACCAGGACAGCGGCGAGCTCGACGACGACGGCGCCATCTCCACGACGGTGCCGGCCACCATCATGACCAGGACCGCTGACCCGCAGGGTCAGGAGCGGCCACTCGTGGCGGCCAGTGCGCGATAGGCAGCCGCGCACCGCAACAACCAGCCGTACGCACGTTCCGCCGCCTGGTCGGCGTACCTGCCGTCGACAGGGGCGAACCGGCTGACGATGAGATGGTCCTGCAACCGGTCGGACATGGCCCGCCAGTACGCCGGGGTGTCCACGCCGTGTTCGCCGGCCTGTTTGGCCTCCATCTTGCGGACCACGTCCCTGGCCTCGGCCAGTTCGGGTGAGGACGGTGTGTCGGCATGCGGGTCGGGTAGCGCGTGGGTCATGGTCAGGCCACCCGCTGGAGTAGCACCTGCTCGATCAGGGCCACCAGGACCTCCTTGGCCGATTCCCGCTGCCGTGCGTCACAGTGCAGCACCGGGATTCGCTCGTGCACGCCGAGGGCTTCCCGCACCTCGTCCAGATCGAACTGGTCGGCGCCCTCGAAGTCGTTCACCGCCACGATGAACGGCGTCGCCCGGTCCTCGAAGTAGTCCAGCACCGGGTAGCAGTCCTCGATCCGGCGGGTGTCGGCGATGATCACCGCGCCGAGCGCGCCGGTCGCCAGGTCGTCCCACAGGAAGTCGAACCGCTCCTGGCCGGGCGTGCCGAACAGGTACAGGATCAGCGACCGATCCAGCGTGATGCGGCCGAAGTCCAGCGCCACGGTGGTCGTGGTCTTCTGGCTCAGCAGCGACGCGTCGTCCACCCCGACCGATCGCTCGGTCATCGACGCCTCGGTGGTCAGCGGTTCGATCTCGGAGATCGCACCGATGAAGGTGGTCTTGCCGACACCGAAGCCACCGCTGATCACGATCTTGACAGCTGATGGGGAACCGGAGTCCGTCATGTCGGCCCGTTCAGAGCGCCCGTACAAGATCCCTGATCCTCTCGATCACGTGCACAGGCAGCTCGGTCGGCTCGTGCAGCGAGATGTACTTGCCGGTGTAGAGGTCCGCGATGAGGACCCTGGCCACACCGAGGGGGACGCCGAGTCTGGCCGCTACCTCGGCCAGCGACACCGGTCGTTGTGCCAGCTCGACGATCTGACGCTGCTCGAACTGTAGCGGCGCGGACAGCGCCGCCGGCAGCGCCCGGATCAGGGTCTCGATCCGCAGGCCGTCGTGCAGTGGCCTGGTCCGTCCCCTGGTCACGATGAACGGTCGGACGAAGACGCCGTCGTCATCGTCCTCCGCTTCGGTGGGCACCGGCGCCTCCAGCTGTTCCGATTCGGCGTACGCGCCCGAGTCGAACCAGGACTGCGGTTGGGCGACCGGAATCATCCGAGGATCGGGCAGCCGGGGTGCGTCCTCATCCCGATATCTCACGTGCGTCCTCCCACCGGTCCGGGTAATGACGAAGCACGAACCAACCGCGACGAACGGAGCGCGTCGACGCTTCGCCCGGCGCCGGTCATCTCAACAGTGTCTCTCGCAGCTCCGAGATCAGGCCCGGCGTGAGCAGGCCGCCTGCCCGCTCGGCGAGTACCGCGATCTCGTAGCCGATCAGACCGATGTCGCACCGTTCGTCAGCGAGCACCGCGATACAGCTGCCGTCGCCGATCGTGGAGACGAGCAGGAAACCCCGCTGCATCTCGATCATGATCAGTTTGAGGCCGTCGAAGTCGTAGTAGCGTGAAGCACTCTTCGCCAGGCTGGCCAATCCGGAGGTGAGGGCGGCCAGCCGGTCGGCTGCCGTCCGGTCCAGACCTTCCGACATGGCGATCAGCAGACCGTCCGACGAGACGGCGACGGCGTCCCGCACGCCGTCGGTGGCCCGCACGAAATTGCTGATCAACCAGTTGAAGCTCTGTGGATTGGTATCCATGTCCAGGTCAGTGGTCACCTGGCTCCTCCTCGCGTACCACAGGGGACTGTGCGGGTTCGTCGCCGCCGACGGGGCGGCCGTTCACGGTCAGTTCGCCGCGCTGGTGTCCACGTCGGAACGCGGACAGCATGCTGCTCACCTCGCTCGGCGTCCGTTCCTTCGGCGGGCCGTCGTTCACGTTGACGTTGTGGCGGGACGACATCGGTGAGGCCGGTGGCCGACTCGCTGTCGTGCCACGGTGGCTCGGCTGCCGTTTCACCAGGCCGTTGCGGGTCCGTTCCTGCTCGCCCGCTTCGGTGTACGCCGAGTTGGAGGTGCTGCCGTTGTCGGCCGCTCCGGTCCGCACCGGATTGTACGGTGCCGCGTCCGCAATGGTGGCAACGGAAACCGCTCCGTTCGGCGCGCCCTGGCTGGCCAGTTCCTGCTCGGTCGGCCACCGGTGCACCGGCTGCGCGGCAGGCGCGGGCGGGGGAGCGGGCTGGGGCATGTGGAAGCGCTGCGTGGACTCGTTGGCGGACTCCGACGGTGACCCTGTCGCCATCGCGGCCGCCGACATCGGTACCGCCGCCTGGACCGCCATCGACCAGCCTGCCGGCACGACGGGCTGGGGTCCGGTGGCCGGACCACCGTTGGACCGGACCGGCGGGCGCGGCCTGCGCTCGGCGCTGCTTCGGCCCGCACCGGTGCTGGTGGCGGATTCCGGCTGGTCGGCGAGCAGTTCGGCGGGCAGCAGCATGCGTGCGGTGATACCGGTCACCGGCGACTCGCCCAGTTCCACCTGGACGGCCAACTGTTTTGCCAGACGACCGACCACGTAGTGGCCGAGGAACCGGGTCGGTGCGACGAGGAAGTTCTCCTCGTCCCGCAGCCTCGCCTTGGCCTTGTCGAGTTCGTCACGTGGCATGCCGATGCCGTAGTCGACCACGGCCAGCAGATAGCGGTTGCCGGTCTTGCGACCGTAGATCTCGACCTCCACGTCGGGCGACGAGAAGGACAGGCCGTTCTCCACCAGCTCGGCCAGCATGTGCGCGACCTCGGCCACCACAGCGCCTGCCACCCAGGCGTCGTCCACCCTGCGCAGCACGACCCGGCGGTAGTCCTCCACTTCGGACAGCGCGGCGCGGATCACATCGGCAACCGGCAACGGAGCGGACCAAGGTCGGGGACTGGTCTCGCCGACCAGCACCAGCAGGCTTTCCGCGTTGCGTCGCATACGGGTGGCCAGGTGGTCCAGCTCGAACATGTTGGCCAGCGCGCCGGGGTCCAGCTCCTCGCGCTCGAACTCGCTGATCAGGGACAGCTGCCTGCGCACCAGGTTCTGGTTGCGTCGACCGAGGTTGGCCAGTGACGCCGTGGTGTTGCGCCGGATCAGGGCCTGTTCGCTGGCCAGCGTGAGCGCGGTGTTCTGCACGCGGTCCAGGGCGGTGGCGACCAACTGGATCTCGCTGGCCGCTCCGCGTGGCACCGTCACCGGTGGCGGCGGCGGTACCTCAGTCTCCGTCGTCTGCATCAGCGCCACCGTCTCGGGCAGCCGCCGTGCGGACACGATGTCGGCGTCCCTGGCCAGCGTGCCCAGCGGGCCGATGACCGAGCGGGCCGCACCGACGACCAGGGCGATCATCGCGGCGATCGTCAGGATGGCCAGGACGCTGATGCCGATCAGCAGGCCGGCCGCCGTGTTGCGCAGCGAGTCGGCTCGCGATGTGGTGTCCTGGCCGACGGTCTGCTGCACGGCCCGCAGGTCGTCCAGAACCGTGTTCATCGCGTCCGACCAGGAGACCGGGTCCACCTTGCTGGGCAGCGTGCCGGTGGCTGCGTTGATGCCGACGCCTTCGTCCTGCACCGCCTGGTCACCGGCGGGGGACTGGAGCGCGTCGTCCAGGTCGGCGCGTTCGGTCGGGCTGGCGAACTGGTCGTACGTGGCGACGGCCGCCTGCTTCTGGCCGAGCACCTCGACGAACTTGCTGTAGTTGTCGACGCTCATCCGGTCGGTGGCGAACACCGCGGACAGCAGGCCCTGTTCCTGGCCCGCGTACTCCTTGACGTCACCGAGGGCGTACAGCGCCTGCAGGCCGTGCCGCAGCGAGCCGTCCTGGGCTTGGTCCAGACCAAGGTCGAGGGCGTTCAGCGCGGCGATGGCGTCGGTGTAGAAGGAGAAGGTCGGCGCGTCCTGGGCGCGCTGCTGGTCGACGTCGGACCGGATGGTGGTCAGACCACCGAGCTTGCCGAGCGCGCCGCGCACCTCGTCGGCGCCAGCCCCGCTGTAGCTGGAGTCGTTGATGATCTGGTTCAGCGCACCGAGCGCCGCGTCGGTCTGCTGCCGCTGCGGCACGATCTGTGCCTGGAACTGGGTGCCGCCGCCGAGCAGGCCGTTGGTGAGCGCGCGCTCCTTCTGCAGCTGCTGCACCGCGTCCTGCACCCGCAGCACGACCGTGACGATGCGGCTGGTCTGGTTGGCAGCCGTGTAGTTGGTGGCCTCGTTGGTGATGAGGAAGCCCAGCAGCACGAGCACCAGGGCCAGGGACACGACCAGGATGCGGATCAGCTTCGCCCGGATCGACCTCGGCCGCAGCATCACGACCAGCGCCCTGCTCATGGTGCCGTTCCCGGCTGACGGTGTCGGCGCAGGCCTGCGCTCCGCGGCAACCCGGTCCGCGGTCGGCCATTCGGGCGCTGCTCCTGGTCCGCTGTCCCCCTCGGTGGGGGGCACTCGGTGACGCGCGACCACGCTACCTCCGTTTGTTGCGTTCTCGCGGTTCGCCCGTCCGCCATTCTGCTGGCCGGGATTTCCGGGACCGGAGATGGCGCATCTTATCCGGCGACCTGTCGATCCGACCAGACCGCCCGGGTCCTTGTTTTCACCCCGGAGTAGCTAGCCAGTTGCTTTCTTTTGGTCACGCTTCAGTGTGTATACATCAACCCATAGTCACCCCGGTGGCCCGCGGCGCAGTACAGGACAAAAGTGATTAAACGGACAGTGCATGGCGGTGCATTGTCTTCCTGTACCGCCCGCACCTTTCGTCCACAGGCGACGCCGGTCGGACCCGCTCGCGCCGGGCTGACCGTCCTAGAACGTCGTCGGCGGCAGCGGATGGGGTTGCTGATACGTGGTGACCGGCGCGTCCTGGTCGTCGGTGACGTAGACGGGACCGGCGAGAATGGACTGCCCCTTGGTGAGGGTGCTCATCTGCGCCCCGGCCAT
>DASUJK010000011.1:0-17722 GCA_036279295.1 Pseudonocardiaceae bacterium
GAGGATGCTGTCAGATGAAACTAGAGCGTCTCGCATCGTGATCATGTGGCCGATCACCGCAGGGTCGACACCACCTCCACACTGGCTTTCCATCGGACCATCGCTGACATCCGGCAATATTGCCGATACTCCAAGGGCAAATGACGATGCCAGAAAATCACGGCGTTGTACCGGGCTTCGACTGTCCGCGTCCTTCGATAGGTGCTCTTCGAATGGCTCGAACAGTTGTTGTGTCGAGTATCCGGGGAACATCGCTTCTAGTACACTGCGCGCTCCTGGATGTGGCAGACCGGATAGTTCGCCGTTCAACCATCGGTAATATTGACGTTTCGTGGGACATGTTTGAGTGAGTGTGGAATCGATGGTTTTAGCGGTCTTCTCGTACAAGCGTTTGAACGTGGGGTAGGTCTGGTTGTGGCGTTGCCGCAGCAATGCCTTTAGCGTGGTTGCGTTGTCGTGATCGGTACCCAAACCGCTGCGCAGTCGCGCGACCACCACGTGGCATCCCCTCCGCGTTCGGACGGGTTGACTACTCTGACCAGCCGACCCGCTACCAAGTGTAGCGCCGCAGGTCGGGGCCCCGAACCGGCGGATATCAGGATAACTCGGACACTGCTGGCGCTAGCACCCACGACCCGCCCCGACCTGGCGATTGGCGGCAAGCAGCCGCTACCAGCAAGCCGGCGCCCACCCCGATCGACGGCACGTGGCGACGCGAGGAACGAGCGCCCTTCAGGCCAGGCACCCGGCGTCGAACCCTCACGGCGAGGAGCGGGCAGGTCAACCCCCAACCGGGACCGCCACCAGCCATGAAAGCCGGCAGCGGCCCCCGATCCGCGATCAAAAAAGTGTCAGAACGGCGACGGAGCCGGCGGCGCGACCACCGGTGGCCGATCGTCGTACGTGATCGTGTTGGGCACGAACGGCGCCAGCCACCCGCCACCATTTCCACCCCAATCCGTCAGCGCGAATTCCGAGCCGCTCGCCGTGAAGTGGAACGACTCACAGTTGTTCACGCCCACCGTGCCGACATTCCTGGCGTCCACATTCTCGAACGAAGCCGAGCCGGCCGACCGCGCGCTGACTACCGACGTGCCCGTGTCGTCGACCTTGATGTCCCGGAAGTGGATGTTAGTGATCGAGAACAGATCCTTCACTGGAAACCGTCCGCGTCGATGTTGCGCTCCAGTGCGTAGATCCAGATCGCGCCCAGCCCGATCTGCCAGTTCGCTCGAACGTGCCCGCGCGGACCGTGGTGTTGTTGGTGATCCACACGTGTCCGGTGAATGCCTCGGCGCCGAACCGCGACCAACCTGCAGGCCGCTGCCCTCCCTGATCGGATCGGCCACCAGATTGTTCGACACGGTGTTGTCCCTGCCGCCATAGAGCGCTATTCCGTTCGCGAGCACCGGGGTCTGCGCGGTGTTGTGGTCGAACGTGTCATTCGCGTCCTCGACCTTGTCCGACCACATGGCCATACCATCATCGCCAGTGTTCCGGATGAAATTGTTCGATACCATCGAATCGGTCACACCGGTGTGGAAGTTGATGCCGTCCGCGATCTGGTCGACGATCGTGTCGTCGGTGATCCGCAGGTTGGTAATGTCAGCTGGACCGCAGCACCAGCAATGTGATTTCGCTCGGTGCGAACACCCGCAGCGGCGGTCCCCAGAACCCCGAGCCACGGCTGACGTACAGCTGCGTGCGCTCACCGTGTCGGCTCAGCCCGTGCAACCGCTTCTGGTCCAGGCGCACCAACAGGTGGAACGGCCAGATCTGGCCGCCGTGGGTGTGGCCTGCGAGTTGGAGGTCGACACCGGCCGCTGCCGCCTGCGGGATGTACTTGGGCTGGTGCGCGAGCAGGACGACCGGAGTGTCCTGGTCGACCCCGGCCAGTGCGGCCGGCAGGTCGGCGCCGTGCCCGGCCTGACCGGAGCCTGCCGCCGTCCGGTCGTCCACCCCGGCGAAGACCACCTGGTCGGTGCCACGGGTGATCACGCGGTGCCGGTTGTGCAACGGATCCCAGCCAAGGCACGCCATGTGGTCCAGCCACTCCTGGGCCTCACCGAAGTACTCGTGGTTACCGGTGATGTACAGCTTGGCCATCGTCGCCCGGACATCACCCATCGGCGCGACCTGCACGGTCCGCTGCGCCACCGTGCCGTCCGCGAGATCGCCGACGTGGCACACGACGTCCGCGTTGAGCCCGTTCACCGCGTCGGCGACCCGGACCGACCAGGCCGTGCGGTCGATCGGGCCGAAGTGGGTGTCGGCGAGCACCGCGACGCGCAGCCCGTCCAGTGCCGGTCCCAGCCTCGGGATGACGACGTCGACCGTCTTGATCCTGGGCAGGCGCATCGCCTCGATGTTGCCCACGACGACGAGCACGATCCCGACCGCGAGCGCCGCCAGCGCCACGATCCGGGACCGCGTCGGGTTGGGCACGCCTGCCAGTGTGAGGATCACCCGCACCACGTCGCCGATCACCGACCAGGTGAACAGCACCCAGATGACGCCGAGCAGGATGTCACCGAGCCTGGCCAGCCCGTCGATGTGCGTGCGGGCGTGCCCGAACGTCATCGCCAGCGGGAAGCCGAGCAGGGCCACCGCGAACACGACGGTGCCGATGATCACGACGGGTGTCGGCCAGTACGCGGTCGCCACGATCACCTGCCACGGCACACCGAACAGCAGCAGAAGGACCGCGACGAGCACGACAGCGAACCGGATTCGACGCAGCACCTTCACCTGCGCAGTCTATGGTCGTGCCACATCGTGCCTAGTCAGCCGGTGCGTGTTGCCTGGCCAGGTACTGCCAGTCGTGCAGGAAGATCTGCTGGAAGTACCGGGCCGCCGCGTCGCTGTGGATGATCACGCCCGCGTCCCGGTTGTAGAGCGTGCCGTCGGTGGACCAGTTCTGGCTGCTGACCAGGACGGCATTGCCGTCCACGATGATCCCCTTGTTGTGCACGTTGTTCTGGATCTTCACGTTGTCGACCACATTGAGGCCGGCACCCTGGAGCTGTTCGAGGTAACCGGACTTCTCGAACTCGCTCATGATGATCTTGACTTCCACACCCGCGTTCTGGCGATCGATGACGGCCTGCACGAGGTCCACGAAATCCTGTGATGTCGCGTTCGTCGCCTTGGGCAGTTCGATGTACTGGAACTGCATGTACAACGTGGTGGTGGCCGACGCGATGAGCGTCTTCACCGCACCGACATAGACGCCGGGGTCCGGGGTCAGCAGCGGCTGGATCTTGATCGAGTCGGTGATCGAGCTCGGTCCGAAGAACTGGTGGAACACGGGAGTCTTGGTGCTGCCCGGTTTCGGCGGCGGCAGCGGTGGGCCCGGTGCGGGCGGCGCATTGTTGTGCGCGCCGGCCACGGACAGGTCGTTGAGCAGATAGGCCTCGAACAGCCGCGCGAGTTGCGGCTGGTTGATGACCACGTGCCAGTCGCGGTCCCGGCTGCGTGCTTCGCCTGCGTCGGCCAGTTTGCCGACCGGATCGATGTCGGGCTGGTTGGAGTTGTTCCAATTGCCGCTGGACAGCCAGACCGACGATTTGTCCCGAACGGCGACCTTGATGTGATACGCGGTCGGATAGATCCACGCCGTGGCGATCTTGTCGGTTCTGGTCAGCGCCCATGCCTGTGTGAAGTCGGCGCCGAATGCCTGCGCGAGTTCGGCGACCGTCGCCTGGTCCGTTTGGTCCGCGGTCGGATTCTGCGGCGGGTGGTCCAGCACCAGCTTCAACTGCTTGCCGGCGATCGCCGTCTCGATGGTGGTCGCGACGTGGCTGGACGTGAAGTCGTAGAGGCCGACGGTCAACGACTCGGTGGTGCCGGCCAGGAACGCGGCCAACACCGGCCATCCGGAGTCCGGGCTCGCGCTCAGTTCGATGGAAGCCTGGGCGTCGATCGGTTCGAGCGTGAGACCGAGGGGACCGCTGTAGGGCAACGACGGTTTGGCGACGGCAGCCAGGGCGGCGTGTGCTGACGCGCGGACCGCCGGATGGTCACCGGCCAGGGTGCGCTCCGCGGCGAAGTGCGGCACGGAGCCGGTGTCCGGTGTCAGATGTAATTGTGCCGCATAGGTTTCCGGGCTCTCGATCTCGGTTCGCTTGAGTGGCGAAGCCTGGCGCACGTCGACCGGGACACCGTCGATCTCGGCGGGTAACCGCTCACCGGCGGGCGGCTGCGCGAGCTTGGTCGAGACGGTGACCACAATGGCCCGCTGGCCGGTCAGCCAATCGTTCTTGATCTTGAAGCCGGGCCGGATGGACAATACGCCCGGCTTGTCGAACTCGGTCAGGTGCTGATCGATCAGCGTGCTCAGCGCGGCGTCGTCGGGAGCCATCGGTGTCTCCTCGCCCGAGTCCGGATGTGGTGCTGTGGTGTTCGTGCTGGTCGGCGGGATAGTTACGCCGATCGGGCACGTATCGCCCATTTGGCCTAACGGTGACGGTTCGCGGACACCAAGCGGAACATATATCTGAGCGGCCGGCTTTCCCAATTTTCGTCGCCAGGACTTTGTAACATGTGGACGGTTCCGGCGATCTGTATACCAACGACCCGCGCGCGCCAGGTACCGGCATGCCGAAGGCGGGAATGTCGATTACCGGTTCGGAAGGAACTCCTCGCGTGTACGTGTTGCTGATCCTGCTGGGTCTTGCCGTAATGGTCGTCGCACTGGTGGCGTTGATACGCGGGAAAGTGCGCTGGGCTGCCATCTCCAGCCGAAAGATAGCGTCCGGGGTAATGGTCGGCGGGTTGGCGCTGCTGGTGACCGGGGGCCTGATTACTCCCGCAGCCGGCCAGCAGGGGGGTGCGGTGGCCGCACCCGCGCCGACCACGACCACCGATGTCGTCGTCGTGACCACGACCGTGGCACCGCCACCTCCGGTGACGACGACCGTGTCCGTGGCACCGACGACGCACACCAGGACGACCACCCCCGTGCCGACGCATACCGTGCACACCGTGGCACCGCCGGTGAGCCCGCTGACGTGCAGGGCATCGATGAGCGATTCGACCCCGTCGCACAACGAGCGCACGGACGTGATCGTGACCACCGGCGTCGCAGGAGCGAGCGTGACGACGACCGCGCACTACAAGACGACGACGCATCCCGAGAGCGGTGTGGCCGGGTCGAACGGCAAAGCTGACATTTCCTACGACATCAGCCGCGCCACGTATGGCTTCACTGTCGATGTCGATGTCGAGGTCACCTCGCACGGCGCTTCGAAATCCTGTTCGACCTCGTTCACGCCTGCTGCCTGAGTCAGCTCAGCTGGGCGTCCGGTTGGGCGCCCGGCTGAGCGGCGGCGCTGCGCACCGCCCGGAGGATCTCCGCGGTGTCCGATCCCTTGAACACCCAGCCGACGGCACCCGCGTCCATCGCGTCCCGCAGGTCGATGCCGTAACCGGCCGCGGTCAGGATGATCACCTTGGCCATCGGCAGCAGTAGTCGCAGCTGACGGGTCGCCTCCACCCCGTTGAGTCGAGGCATGGACAGGTCCATCACCACGACGTCCGGTTGGACGCAGACGGCTTGGTCCAGACAGTCCTGACCGTCCACGCAGCTCGCGACCACGTCGATGTCCTCGGCCGCTGCGAGGGCTGCACCGACGGTGGCGCGGATTATCTCGTGGTCGTCGACAACGAGGACGCGGATCATGGGGACGCACCAATCGTGGAGCAGGAGACTACAAGCATTGCGGTCCCCTTTGCCCGATAGACATCCCCAAACTCGGGGGTGTACGGACTCCGTTCGCATGAACACCCTAAGAACATGTGACGCCGGATGTCCGGTTGCCGATATCGGATAGGGACGAGCCTCACACGCAGGTGGGTTCGACAAGGAGCTGAATCGGACACGACTCCATGATCAGCAGCGTCCAGGATATCGCCGACGGGCAACACGTGAGCCCCGGGTCGATAGCTGACGGCCACAAGATGTTCCGAACTGCTGGATGTTGCCATGGGCAATAGTGCGCACAACGGACAAATATTGGTCACGCGGGTGGTAGGCGCGATTCACTCGAAGCTGAGTGTCCAATCCCAGTTGGAGGCAGTGGTGACGGCACAACGTCTTGGCATCATCAATGCGTGCGATGAGTCGTAACGGACTGGCGGCACGGCGGCCTGTGCTGCGCAGAGCTATCGCCGGTCTGGTCCTGACGGCCGTGCTCGCCTTCCTGATCGTCGGACTGGCCGCGGTGCTGGTCGCCAGGTCGATCGCGCGCGACAACGCCCTGGCCGAGGCGGAACGGTCGGCCGACACGGTCGGCAACGACATCTTCCTGCCCGATCTGCCCGCCGCGCTCACCGGTGACACCACCGCGGTGGTCCGGCTGAACGCCGCGGTCGGCGATCACGACAACATCGTGCGGGTGAAGGTGTGGGAGCGGGACGGCAAGATCGTCTACTCGAACGACCCGGAGGCCATCGGTCGCCGGTTCCCGTTGGACGTGAAGGTCACGGACGCCATCGACCACCAGGCCAGCTCGGTGGACCTCTCGAACCTGGACGATCCGGAGAACGACACCGAGCGGGCGGCGGCCAAGGGGCCGCTGGTCGAGGTGTACGAACCGTTGACCCTCAAGGACGGCAGACGGCTCGCGTTCGAGATGTACACCACGGAGTCCAGGGTGCTCGCCGCGGAGTCACAACTGACCAGGCAGATCGTGCCGTTCGCGTTACTCGGTCTGCTGGTGATGGTGCTCGCGCAGCTGCCGGTCGCCGTGTCGCTGCTGCGGCGGGTCGGCCGGGCACAGGAGGAACGCGGCCGGCTCCTGCGCAGCGCGTTGACGGCGTCGGACCGGGAGCGCCGATCGATCGCCAGTGACCTGCACGACGGGATCGTGCAGGACCTCGCCGCGGTGGGCTACACACTGGGCGCGGTGTCCGCCGCCCTCCCCGAGAACACGTCACCGCAGATCACCGCCATGACCGACAGCGCCACGAAAGTGGTGCGCAACTCGGTGCACGACCTGCGCACCCTGGTGATCGACATCTATCCGCCGGACCTGACCGCGATCGGGCTGGCCGGCGCCATCAAGGGCCTGGCCACGGCACTGCGGGACACCGGGGTCGAGGTGACCGTCACCGCGGCGCTGCTGGACGAACCGTCACCGGAGATCGCGGCCACGCTGTACCGGTGTGCCAGGGAGTTCCTGGCCAACGTGGGCAAACACGCGAAGGCCGCCACGGCACGCATCGTCCTGGAGAGCGACAAGGTCGCCGCCAGCCTGCTCGTCGAGGACGACGGCGTGGGGCTGCCGTCCAACGGCCTGGATCGCAGGACCGAGGGACACTTCGGACTGGCCCTGTTGCGGGACAACGTGATGGACCTCGGCGGCACGATGCAGGTCACCGACCGACAGGGCGGGGGAGTACGGGCGCTGGTGCGATTGCCGAGGGTCGTGCACCACTGATCCGTTGTCGGACCACGGGAATACCGTGCCGATCATGGACGCGGACGGCTGGCTGGCCGACACCCGTACCTCCTACGACACGGTCGCGGTCAGCTACGCCGCCTTCGTGCGTGACTCGTTGACCGGGCAGCCCTACCTGCGCGCTGCCCTGGCACTGTTCGCCGACCAGGTGCTGGCCGCGGGCGGTGGCCCGGTGGCCGATGTCGGCTGCGGTCCCGGCCACATGACCGCCCACCTGCACGGGCTGGGCCTCGACGTGTTCGGCATCGACCTGTCCGGCGGAATGATCGAGGTGGCCAGGCGTGAGCATCCCGATCTCCGGTTCGACGTCGGCTCGATGACCGATCTGGACATGCCGGCCGCCACGCTGACCGGCCTGCTCGCCTCGTGGTCGTTGATCCATGTCCCCGACGACGTGGTGCCCACCGTCCTCGGGCACTTCCACCGCGTGGTGCGGCCGGGTGGGCTGGTCCTGATCGGCATCCACGTCGGCGACACCAGCCGCCTGAAGACGGAGGGCTACGGCGGCCATCCGATGAAGGTCTACGTGCACCGGCGCCGGCCGGCCACCCTGGCCGCCTGGTTGCGCGACGCGGGCTTCGAGATCGAGGCCGAGTGGCTGCTGGCGCCGGACGCGAACACGGCTGGCGCCATCTTGTTCGCGCGTCACAAGGGGTAAACGGGCAGGTAGGGAACCTGTGGCGCCACCTCGGCGCCAGAGTGGCACCACTTTGGCGCCATTGAGACTTGCGGCGGTGCCACCATGATGCCATAGTGGCGTCATGGACCTGACGCCCTACGTCGACTCGCTCCGCGACCAGCTCGCGGTGTCCGCCGAAGCCGGTGGTGTGGAAGCCCGCGCGCTGGCCGAGCGACTCATCGTGCCGCTGGAGTCGGCGGTGCGGCTGGCCCTGCTGGACGCGTTGTCCAGCGCTGCCGACGAGATCACCCGGGACCTCGCGCCCGGCTCCGTGCAGGTGCGCCTGCGCCGGACCGAGCCGACCTTCGTCGTGACCCCACCACCGGCCGCGCCCGCGTACGACGAACCAGCCCTGTCGCCGGCACCCCTGTCGCCGGCACCCCCGTCGACCGTGTCCGACGGCGATGACGGGGCGATGGCCAGGATCAACTTCCGACTCACCGAGAACCTCAAGGCCAGGGTCGAGGACGCGGCCGGCCAGGCCGGGCTGTCGGTCAACGCCTGGCTCGTCCGGGCGGCGGCGGCCGCACTGGGCTCCGACGACCGGCGTCGGCCCGGCAACCACGCGCCGCAGTCGCGGCAGCGCTTCAACGGCTGGGTGCGCTAGGCCGCACCCGCCCCACATCACCACACCCATCAGCCAGGACACCCATCTTGGAGGCACAGCCATGTCCACTTTCGCCACTCCGGAGCCGATTTTCCTGGTGCTCGACGTCGGCGTCGGCTTCACCGAACTGACCGCGTCCGATCGCGACGACACCGTCGTGGAGGTGCGCCCGAGCGATCCGGCCAACGAGACCGACCGGCGTACCGCCGAGCAGACCCGGGTCGAGCGGACCGCCGACGGCGTGCTGGTCCGGGCGCCGAAGCAGCGTGGTTTCGGCGTGTTCGGCAGCAAGCCGGGCTCCATCGACGTGACCGTCGAACTGCCCACCGACTCGCGGGTGCAGGCCGAGATCGGCGCGGGCGGGGTCCGCTGCGCGGGCCGGATCGGTGAGTGCCGCGTCAAGACCGGGGTCGGTGACATCCAACTGGAGCACACCGGCGTACTGACCGCTGATGCCGGCGCCGGCAGCGTCACCGTGCGGCGGATCGTCGGCACGGCCGAGGTCAGCACCGGGTCGGGCAGTATCCGCGTGCACCAGATCGACGGCAACGCCGTGCTGAAGAACAGCAACGGCGACAACTGGGTCGACGAGGTCAGCGGGGAACTGCGGATGACATCGGCCAACGGCAGCGTCGTCGCGAACCACGTCGGTGCGAGTGTCACGGCCAAGTCGGCCAACGGCGACGTCCGCGTCGGCGACGTCACCCGTGGCACGGCATCCCTCAAGACCGCGCTCGGCGCGATCGAGGTCGGCATCCACGCCGGCACCGCGGCCCGACTCGACGTGTCCACCGACTTCGGCCGGGTGCACAACAACATGGAGTCCACCGACGGTCCCGCGGCCACCGACGAGACCGTCGACGTGCAGGCCCACACCAGCTTCGGTGACATCGTGATCCGCAGGGCGGTGCACTCGTGATGACCGGTAACACAGCGATCTCGGCCACCGGACTGCGCAAGTCCTTCGGCGACAAGGTGGTCCTGGACGACATCGACCTGAACGTCGCGGCCGGCACGATCTTCTCGCTGCTCGGTCCCAACGGCGCCGGCAAGACCACCGTCGTGCGCATCCTGTCCACGCTCATCCCGGCCGATGGCGGACAACTGCGGGTGGCCGGGCACGATCTGGCGGCGCAGCCGGATGCCGTGCGGGCCGCGATCGGCGTCACCGGACAGTTCTCGGCGGTGGACAACCTGCTCACCGGCACGGAGAACCTGCGACTGATGGCCGACCTGAACCACGTGGGGCGCACCGAGGGCAGGCGGCGGGTGGCGGCGCTGCTCGACCAGTTCGACCTGGTCGACGCCGCGAAGCAGCCGGCATCCACCTACTCCGGTGGGATGCGGCGGCGGCTGGACCTGGCGATGACCCTGGTCGGCAGGCCTCGGCTGATCTTCCTGGACGAGCCGACCACCGGGCTGGACCCGCGTAGCCGGCACACCATGTGGCAGATCATCCGCGACCTCGCATCGGCCGACGGGGTGACGGTGTTCCTCACCACGCAGTACCTGGACGAGGCCGATGAACTGGCCGACCAGGTCGCCGTGCTGGACCAGGGCCGCATCGTGGTCCAGGGCACGCCGACCGAGCTCAAGCAGCGCATCCCGGGTGGCCACATCAGCCTGCGGTTCCCGGACCCGGATGCCATGGCGTCGGCGGCGCGGATTCTCGACCCGCTGTCCCGCGACGACACGACGCTCACGCTCCAGGTGTCCAGTGACGGCAAGGTCCGGTCGCTGCGGTCACTGCTCGGCCAGTTGGACAGCGCGTCCATCGAGGTGGACGACCTGTCGATCCACACGCCCGATCTGGACGACGTCTTCTTCGCGTTCACCGGCCACCCCAGCGAGCGGAAGGACACCACGTCATGACCACTGCCACGATCGACTCGACCGTCGACGCCACCGTCAACACCAGGGCGTACACGCTCACCGACTCGGCGACCATGTTGCGCCGCAACCTGAAACACATCCTGCGCTATCCATCGATGACCGTGCTGCTGATCGGCATGCCGATCGTTTTCCTGCTGCTGTTCGTGTACGTGTTCGGTGGCGCGCTGGGTGCCGGGCTCGGCGGGCTGTCCGGCGGTCGGGCCGCCTACATCGCCTACGTGGTACCGGGCATCCTGCTGCTCACCGTCGGCGCGACGGCACAGGGCACCGCCATCTCGGTGGCGATGGACATGACAGAAGGCATCATCGCCCGGTTCCGCACGATGGCCATCGCCAGGGCGTCGGTGCTCACCGGGCACGTGCTGGGTGCCGTGATCCAGACGATTCTCTGCGTCACCGTCGTCACCGGTGTGTCACTGCTGATCGGCTTCCGGCCTACCGCCGGTCCGCTGGACTGGCTGGCCGTGCTCGGTGTCGTGGTCATGATCGGGTTCGCGCTCACCTGGCTGTCGGTCGCACTCGGCCTGGTCAGCAAGAGTGTCGAGGCGGCGAGCAACCTGCCGATGTTCATGATCCTGCTGCCGTTCCTGGGCAGCGGCTTCGTCCCGACGTCCTCGATGCCGACCGTGCTGCGCTGGTTCGCCGAGTACCAGCCGTTCACGCCGATCACCGAGACACTGCGTGGCCTGCTGCTCGGCACGCCGATCGGCAACAGTGCGATCATCTCGATCGGTTGGTGCGCTGCGATCTCGCTGCTGTCCTACCTGTGGGCGCGCAAGCTGTACGACCAGCCGCGACACGTCACCGCTTAAGGCCGTTCGCCACGCATGCGGGCGACGTACCGATCGGCGGAGCGGCGGATCGCTCCTGGGCCGTCCTGCACGACGATGCGGCCCCACCATCCGCCGTACACCCGATCGAAGGTGAACCGTTCCACCCTGGCCGCGATGTCCAGGACCGTGGCCTCGTCCAGCGGGATGAGGTTGGGATAGCTCCACATGAAGCTGACCCAGTCACGGTCCTGGACCACGGTGATCGTGTCCCCGGTGAGCAGCGCCCCACGGCCTGCCGAACCGGCCGGCCAGTGCAGCACCGCGGCACCGTCGAAGTGGCCCCCGATGCGGGCCAGCGTGACACCCGGCACCGGATCGACCTCGTCGTCGAACAGTTCGATCCGCGGGGACGGGCGCTGGATCCACTGCTCGTCCGCCCTCGGAATCAGCACCCGGGCGTCGAACGCGTCGGCGAACTCCAGGTGGGCCGCGTAGAAATGGGGGTGGGACATGCAGATCGCCGCGATACCACCGAGTTCGTCGATCCGCTCGCGGGCCGCGTCGTCCAGCAGCGGCACACAGTCCCACAGCACGTTTCCGTTGGGCGTCCGCACCAGCAGCGCCCGCTGCCCGATCGCCACGCTCGGCTCGACGCCGACCCCGACCAGGTCCGGCTCCTCGTCCCGGAGCACCACGGCGTGGTCGGCGGCCAGTTCCGGCATGGTGGTCCACCGCTGCCCGCCCCACCCGACGTACTGCCGCTCGTCCTCGCAGATCGGGCAGCTCGACGGCGGTACGTCGGTGTCCGGGTACTGCACGGCGCAGGTGGAGCAGATCCAGGCGGGCATCGGTGGCCTCCTTCAGCTCACCACCACGCTAGCGTGCACGCCGCTTCGTCACAGCGTCGGCGAGCTCGTCCAGCAGGTGGCGGGTGGTGTCCCAGGCCATGCAGGCGTCGGTGATCGACTGTCCGTAGACCAGCGGCTGTCCTGGTACGCAGTCCTGGCGGCCGGCCACCAGGTGGGATTCGAGCATCACGCCGACGATGCCGTCCTGCCCGGCCGCGATCTGGTCGCCGATCGCCCTGGCCACGGCCGGTTGGCGCGTGTGGTCCTTCGCGCTGTTGTCGTGGCTCGCGTCGATCACCAGCCGGGGCGGCAGCTTGGCCGCGGTGAGCAGGTCCAGCGTGGTGCGGACCGAGGTCTCGTCGTAGTTCGGCGTGCCGCGTCCACCACGCAGGACCACGTGGCAGTCCGGGTTACCGGTGGTATGCAGGACGGCGGGAGTGCCGGCTCCGCTCACTCCGGTGAACACGTGCGGACAGGCCGCCGCGCGGATCGCGTCGATGGCGGTGGGCACGGAGCCGTCCGGCCGGTTCTTCATGCCGACGGGCATGGACAGCCCGGCGGCCAGCTGCCGGTGCACCTGGCTCTCGACCGTGCGCGCACCGATCGCACCCCACGACACGGTGTCGGCGATGTAGGCCGGAGTGGTGGTGTCCAGCCATTCACACGCGACCGGCAGACCCGCGTCGACGACGTCCAGCAGGAGTTGCCGTGCCATCCGCAGCCCACGGTTGACGTCACCGGTGCCGTCCAGGCCGGGATCGTTGATCAGGCCCTTCCAACCGCCCACGGTGCGTGGCTTCTCGAAGTAGCAGCGCATCACGAGCACCAGGTCGTCGGCCAGTTCGTCGGCGACCGGGCGGAGCCGGGCAGCGTATTCGCGCGCCGCGTCGACGTCGTGGATCGAGCACGGCCCGACGATCACCAGCAGCCGGTCGTCCTCGCCGTGCAGAATGCGCTGCGCGGCCGCCCGGCCACGCAGCACGGTATCGGCGTGTCGCTCGGTCAGCGGCATGTCGTGGTGGAGCAGGTCAGGCGTGACCAGCGGCACGACCTTGGCGATGCGCTGGTTGTCGACCCGCACGAGTGTGGTGGTCATCTTCGGTCCCGTCCGCCGACACAGGCGGGGGCCGGTATTCCGCGCCTGAGCCGGCTAATGGCAGCAAAAAGCAGAACGCGGACGCGTTCTGCTTGGTAGCCGGCTCAGGTGGACGTCAGGCTATGGCCCGAGACGCCGGCACCTGGCCGGCCACTCAAACCATCGATAGCTTGTCGTCATGCGGTCATCGTAGCGGATGTCGGATGACACCCCGCTGACATCCGCCTGACGTCATGTCGTCTGCCCGGCCAACTGTTCGGCCAGGCCTGCGAACTCGGCGATCAGCGGGCTGCGCCGGGTGCTGTCCCAGGCCAGGCAGACCTGACTCGGCGCGACGTCGGTCACCGGGACGACGACGATGTCCTTGCGGGTATAGAAGTTGGCTGTGGACAAGGGAAACACCGCGATACCCCGGCCCGACGCCACCCGTTCCAGCTTCTCCTCCACGATGTTGATCACCGGCTCGTCCCCGCGTTGCCCGGTACGCAGTTCCTCGGCGATGTCCCGCCACTCCGGCACGGCGTCCGGGTTCTGCAACAGGTGCTCACTCGCGAGATCGGTGATCTCGACACTGCCCTTGCCGGCCAGCCGGTGCTCGGCGGGCAGCACGGCCACCCTCGGCTCGGTCAGCAGCGGCCGGATTCGCAGGCCACGCTGATCCACCGGCAGCCGGACGTAGCTGACGTCGGCTCGGCCGTCGCGCAGCACGTCGGTCTGGTCGGCGAAGCTGGTCCGGAGCACCTCGACGTTCAGTTCCGGATGGCGGGCGAGCATGGCGCGCACGGCAGGCGTGACGATCAGACCCGGCATGAAGCCGACGGTGAACGTGTCAGCACCCCGAGCCGCCCGGCCCACCCGACGGCGCAGCGCGTCGGCACCGGCGAGCAGCGGCCTGGCGTCGGCGAGCAGTTGGCGGCCTGCGGCGGTCAGCTCGGTGGTGCGCCTGTCCCGCACGAACAGCTGCGCCCTCAGTTCCTGCTCCAGCGCCCTGATCTGGCGGGACAGCACCGGCTGGGCGATGTGCAACGCCTCGGCGGCACGCCCGAAGTGTAGCCGCTCGGCGACCGCGACGAAGTAACGAACTTTACGCAGATCGACGTCCACCAGCAGCTCCTCGCTCGCTCGATACCTCCAGGGTATGACAGGCGACCGATCAGGTCTTGGCGCGACACCGTCGCCGTGGTCCACCGTGGAGGCATCACCCCAGGAAGGAACCCATGATGGAACTACGCAACCAGTCGGTGGTCGTGCTGGGCGGCACGTCCGGGATCGGGCTCGCGACGGCCTTGGCGGCGGCCGAGCAGGGCGCCGCGGTCACGGTCGTGTCCAGCCGGCAGGCCGGTGTGGACAAGGCCATGGCGGTGCTGCCGGCCGGCACCGGACGTGTCGTCGATCTCGGCGTGCCCGGTGAGGTCGACGGCCTGTTCGCCGAGATCGGCGAGATCGACCACCTCGTCTACACGGCGGGTGAGTCCCTGGCACTGATGCCGGTGGCCGACCTGGACCTGGCCGCGGCCCGGGACTTCTTCACGCTGCGCTACTTCAGTGTGCTGGCCGCGGTGCGGGCCGCCAGGGTGCGCCACTCGATCACGCTGACCACGGGCGTGGCCAAGGACCGGCCCGGCGCGGGCTGGGCGGTCGCGGCCAGCATCTGCGGTGCGGTGGACGCGCTGACCAGGGCGTTGGCCGTCGAGTTGGCGCCCGTCCGGGTGAATGCCGTGTCGCCCGGTGTGGTCCGGTCGCCGCTGTGGTCGGGGATGAGCGAGGACGACCGGGAGCAGATGTACCGAGGCCTCGGTGCTCAGCTGCCGGTCGGTCGGGTGGGTGAGGTCGACGACATCGCGGCCGCCTACCTGTACTGCATGACCCAGCCGTTCGCGACCGGCACGGTGCTCACGGTCGACGGCGGCACCGTCCTCGTCTAGCCAATAGTCCACAAAGGACCAATGCGATGCACAGCCAGGCGAACCAGTCGCCCCACCGGGTGTACGGCGTGCCACCGGTCGGCATCGGCAGGCTGCCGCTGACCGCGACGAACGGGCTGGCCAGGCCGGTGGGCCGTTGAGCCGTCACCCGGCCGGCCGGATCGCTGAGCGTCAGGTAACCGAGATGGGAGGCGCGGGCCATCGAGAAGCCGTTCTCCACACCGCGCAGCAGTTGGACCCGGCTCTGCGACCAGGCGTCCACGGTGAAGTCCAGCGCCGGCACCACCAGCAGGCCAACTCCGCCGTAGAGCCTGCCGAAGTCGGGGTGGCTGAGGTCGGCGCAGATGGCGATGCCGATGCGGTTGCCGAAGCCGGGCACGAAGGCCAGCGTCGTGCCGGCCGTGTAGCCGTCCTCGACACCGGGCACCAGGTGGTGCTTGCGGTAGACCACCGGGGTGGTGCCGTGCGCCGGCAGGTCGAACGCGGTGTTGTAGATCTTGCCGCCGGTGTGCATCTCAACGCCCACAACGACATCCACGCCTCGGTCGCGGGCCGCCGTGGCCAGTGGGCCGAGCAGTTCGGGCAGGCTCTGGTCGTCGGCCTGGAAACCCTTCTCCGGTAACACCACGATCCGGGTGCCGTCCGCCGGGCTCATTCGCAACCAGTTGACATAGGCGGCCACCAGCGTGCGGCCGGCCGACGTGTCGACGCGGACCTGGTCGTGGGTGGTGCGCGCGGACAGCAGCGTGAGCCGGGGCGATGCCGGTGCGTGGCTCACGGTCTGTTCGCGGATGGTGCCGTAGCCAAGGGCCAGGCCGAGCACCAGCACTCCGGCCATGCCGGTCCGCCAGCGTGCTCGGCAGCTCAGTACTGCGAGCACCGCGGGCAGCATGCTGACCAGGAAACTGACACCCCAGCCACCAGTCAGCGACGCGACCTGGAGCACCGGCAGCAGATCCGACTGGGTGGGCGCCAGGCTCCAGTTCGCGCCGGCCGGGGTGGTCAGGTTGACCAGGTACTCGGCCGCTGCGACGCCGGCCGGGAACACGACGGCGGCCAGTGTCGGGTGGCCGCCCAGCAGGACGGCTCGGAACAGCAGCGTGATCCCGGTCAGCAGCAGCGGGAACAGGACGATGGACAACGCGACCAGCACGGGCGGCAGTCCAAGGTCGACCGCGTAGTAGTGCCAGATGTTCGAGCCACCCAGCAGGTAGGCGACGAACGTGGCGACCGCGGCGACGCGGGCCGGCACCCTGGGCGCGAGCAGCAGGATCGGCAGTGGTGCCAACCAGGTCAGCCAGCCGATCGGATGCAGGCCGGTGCCGAAGAAGTAGAGCACGGCGGTGGCCAGCGTCGCGCCGACGGCTGCCGGCCTAGTCGCGGATGCCATCGAGCACTCTCCCCACCGCGGTCCGGCACAGCGCCCGGAACTCGTTGTCCGGCAAGCCGATCCGATCACCGGCGTGCAGCTGCACCAGGCCGTGCAGCGTCGCCGAGATGACCATGGCCAGCTCCCACACGTCGTCCTGGCGGAACAGGCCGGCCCGCATGCCGGCGGTCAGCGCGTCCGCGAGCACGCTGAGCGTGGGGGAGGCGCCGGAGCGGAAATCCTCCGGGAACCGTCGGGCTCCGGCGCGCTGCTCGGTGAACAGGAATGCGTAGCGATGGGGCTGGAGTAGGGCGAAATCGAGGTAGTCGTCCAGTACCTCGTCCATCTGACGGCTCAGCGCGGCCGGTTCGGTGGGCCACTCGCGTTTGCCCCAGTGTTGCCCCAGTTCGGTGAAACTCGCTGTGGCCATGGTGTCCAGCAGCACGTCACGGCTGGGGAAGTGCCGGTAGATGGCCATCGGCGTGAGGCCGACGGCGGTGGCCACCCTGCGCATGGTGACGGCAGCGGAGCCCTCGGCCACCAGCAGTTCGTTGGCTGCGGCGATGATGCGGTCGGCGGTTGCCATGTATACACCGTACACAACGATGTGTACGGTGTATACACCTAGCCTCGCCGAATGGCGATGTTGAGCGGAGCGCTGCCCGTCCGCGCCGCCAGTCGCAGCCAGAGCAACAGGTAGCCCTCGGTGGCGCGGGCACCGGTGATGTCGCCGATGTCGAGCACCCGTTCGGCCGGCCACCCGAACTCGCCGAGCAGCGCCGTGGTCCTCGCCTTGGCGTCGGCGTCGTTCCCACAGACGAACACCACGTGCTCGCCGGGCACCAGACCGGGATCGACCATCACGGCGCAGTTCACCGTGTTCAGTGCCTTGACCACCGTCGTGTCCGGCAGCGCGCGCTGCAACCGTTCGCCGACGCTGTCAGCGCCCGCCACCGACAGCGCCGGGCCGGCGCCAGAGAAGTCCAGCGGGTTGCTCACGTCGACCAGCAGCTTGCCGGCGAGCTGAGCCGACGCCGAGGTCACCGCGGCCACGGCGCCGTTTCCGTTGGTG
>DASUJK010000012.1:0-7334 GCA_036279295.1 Pseudonocardiaceae bacterium
AACCGCAACATCGGCCGGATGGTGGCGCTGCTGGCCGGGCTGCCGACGAGCGTGCCCGGTGTGACGGTGAACCGGCTGTGCGCCTCCGGCGGTGAGGCCGTCGTGCAGGCCGCCAGGGCGATCGGCATGGGCGACGCCGACCTGATGATCGCCGGTGGTGTCGAGGGCATGACCAGGGCGCCGTTCGTGGTGCCAAGGGCCAGCCGGCCGTTCGATGACAAGCTGGAGTCGGTGTCCACCGCGCTGGGCTGGCGGCTGGTGAACCCGAAGATGCGCCCCGAGTGGACGATCCCGCTTGGCAAGGCCGCCGAGGACGTCGCGGTGTCGCTGGGCATCGGGCGGGCCGAGATGGACGAGTTCGCACTCCAGTCGCAGCAGCGCGCGGCGGCCGCGTGGGCCGACGGCGTGCACAAGGACTTCGTCGTGCCGGTGACCCTGGCCGACGGTTCGACGGTGGAGCGGGACGAGTCGGTCCGCGCGGACACCACGGCGACGAAGCTGGCCAAGCTCAAGTCCGCGTTCTCCGCCGACGGGCCGGTCACCGCGGGCAACTCGTCGCCGTTGAACGACGGCGCCTTCGCGTCGCTGGTCGGCACCAGGGCGGTGGCCGACCGGCTCGGTGTGGAGCCGATCGGCGAGGTGCTCGGCTCCGCCGTGGCCGCCGTCGACCCGCAGCTGTTCACGCTCGGCCCGGTCGGCGCGGTCTACAAGCTGCTCACCCGGCTGGGCATCGGCTTCGACGAAGTGGACCTGTGGGAGATCAACGAGGCCTTCGCCGCGATGGTCCTCTCGGTGCTGCACGAGCTGCCCGAGATCGACAGGGACCGGGTGAACGTGCACGGCGGCGCGCTCGCCTACGGGCACCCGCTCGGCGCGTCGATGCCCAGGGTGATCGTGGACGTGTGCCGGCACCTGCGGTCGCGTGGCGGCGGCATCGGCATCGCGACGGCGTGCATCGGCGTCGGCCAGGGCATGGCGGTCGCGGTCCGCGTCTAGGCGGAATGGTCCAACGACCGAACTGAAGACGGAACATACCCGGCGAGCGATCGTCGAACACACCAGACGCCTGGCGGAATCAGCCGCCACGGGCCGACCGGCCGACATCGACGCCGACATCGCTGCCGCGCTGATCAGCAACCACGTCACGATGCTGACCTCTCCCACATGCGGGATGCAGCGGCCCGAGTCCGCCCAGGCCCTGCGGGGCACCGGGCAGACCCTGCGGTGGCTGGCCACGGACACGGCGGACGACGATGGCGCCCGGCTCGTCGAACGGCGACCTGACGGGGCAACCTGGCGGCCCGATCCAGCGGGCCGACGTGACGGTGACCGGTCCGGCACGATCGCTGCTGCTGATCCTGACCCGACGGCTCCCGCTCACCGACCCCGAAGCCACCGACATCAGCGTCGACGGCGACATCGACCTCGCCCAGCACTGGCTCGACAACACCGCCCATGCCAGCGGCTGACCGGCACCGCCACGACTGTTCGTCGCCTAGTCCTTGAGGTCCGGGCCGCGGATCGCGGACACGACCACACCGATGTTGGACACGGCGCCGGCCAACTGCTCCACGCCGACCTTCGGCGGATCAGCGGGCGGCCGTTCGGCGCGCACCGCGTCGGCGATGTCCCGCAGCGCGGCCACCACCAGGTCGACGTCGTCGCCGGGTGCCACCGGGTCGCCCCGCCCGATCTCCACGGCGACCTTCGTCACCGAGCCGGTCACGCGTTCCAGCCCGATGATCGCCGGATACCAGGCCGCGGCCAGCCTGCCGGCCGCGGACGGCTCGACCAGCACCCGCTGCAACTCGGTGCGCAGGTCGGACAGCTGCCGATAAGTGCGGCGGCGCAACGAGTTGCGACCCTGCGGGTGTGCACGCAGCGCCAGGTCCGCGTAGTCGGCCACGGCGTCCACGGCATCGGCGAGCCGACCGCCGATCCTGGGTGTCCTGCTGCCCGGCCACAGTAGGTAACCGAACACCAGCACGATCGCGCAGCCGACCAACGTGTCCACCACGCGGGCCAGCAGCAGTTCCCAGCTGCCGGCGTGGCCGATCTCCAGCAGCAGGATCACCAGCGGGGTGAGCGTGGTGGAGAACATGCCGAACTGGCGGACCTGCGTGATGGGCAACAGGAACGCGATCGCTGCGGCCAGTACGACGAGCACCCAGCCGTTCGGGTTCAGCGCCAGCACACCGGCACCCAGCACCGCGCCGACCAGCGTGCCGCCACCGCGTTGCACGGCTCGCGCGAACACCGAGCCGAAGTCCGGCTTGAGCACGATCGCCACGGTCAGGGCCAGCCAGTAGGACCGCTCCAGCGGCACGAGCTGGGTCAGCACCTCGGCCGCCGCCATGCACACGGCCAGCCGCAGCGCGTGCAGCCAGGCGGCCGGGCCGGCCAGCACGTCGTCGAACCAGACGTCCAGCCGGTCCCGCACGCCGGGCCGCCGGTGGTCGGGCCGGTCCGGGCGGTCGGCCAGGTCCTCGTCGGCCAGCACGGCAGCGACCGCCCGTAGCCCGTCGACCAGGGTGAGCACGGCCGGTGAGCCCTGTTCGGGGAGAGCCAGGTCGACGGGTGGCTCGTCGGCCCGAACCGCGGCGGCCAGCGTGTGGACGGCGTCCACAACGGACTTCGGCGGCCGGTGCCGGCCGGACAGCAGGGCGACGGACGCCTCGACGACGGGCGTCGCGTCGGACAGCACCAGGAACAGCCGCCGGTAGACCTGGTCGCGGCCGTGCAGCCGGGAGCGAGCGGCGAGCAGTGCGTCGTAGGCCTTGTTCAGGGCGGTGGTGAGCGCGTGTCGCCCACCGCGGGCGGCCGGCGTGCCGGACAGCGTGAGCAGCGTGGCGATGCGGTCGAAGACGACGGCGACCAGTTCCCGTTCCGGCGCGGTGGCCCGCAGTGGCCACGCGCCGATCGACAACAGCAGCGCCCAGCCGGCACCGACGGCGAACCAGGTCAACGCCGTCCCTGGACTGACCACAGTGGACTCATGGGTGCCGAGTACGAGGTAGACCAGCAGTTGCAGGCTGGCCAGTGAGGCGTTGTTGCCGGCCGCGCTGATCACGCCGGAGAACGCGGCGACACCGACCACCAGCACAACGGTCCACCAGCCGTGCTCGCCGGCCAGCGCACCGAGGAAGAACCCGATCGCACCGGCCGACACGGCGAATCCGCTGCGCCGTGCCCGGTCCCGGTACGGCCCTGAGATGGACGTCACAGTGCCGCACATGCCGCCGATCGCGGCCAGCACGCCGGGCAGGATGTGGCCGGTCGCGATACCGATCGCGACCGGACCGGCGATGCCGGCGACCGCACGGACAGCGCGTTTCCAGTCGATCGGCGCCTTGACCGGAACCAGCAGCTCGGTCAGCCAGCTGGGTGCGGCGACGTCAACAGCCGCCCGGACCTGTGCTCCGGGCGGCCGGGGATCTGCCGTAGGACCCGCGCCCACGGCCTCACGGTAACGGCTTGATCAGGCGTTGGCGGGATCAGAACTGGTCGGCAGCCACTGCCACATGCCGTCACCACGGGCGGCCAGCGCACCCAGGATCGCCAGGATGAT
This sequence comes from Pseudonocardiaceae bacterium, assembly GCA_036279295.1. Lineage (GTDB taxonomy): Bacteria > Actinomycetota > Actinomycetes > Mycobacteriales > Pseudonocardiaceae > DATEPR01. The sequence continues at coordinate 3,569 of DASUJK010000012.1, forward strand.
CACCCCGGCGCCCTCCACCACCAAAGTGGTCTTCAGCAGCGGCGCCCCGATGGACTCCTTGAAGCCGAACAGGCCCCAGAACAGGCTGACCAGCAGCGCGGCCAGGGTGCCCAGGGTGAACAGCGAGGACAGGGTGGCCGTGATGCCGAGCATCCGACCGGGCACGGCGAGCACCGCGATGGCCAGCAGCGCGCCGACGATCGCGTTGACCAGGAACAACGGGCCGATCAGGCTGACCGTGTTGTAGCCGATCCCCCACAGGTGGTAGTGGATCCAGGCCATGCCGACCAGCAGCACGGCACCCACGATCCGCAGGCCCACCGTCAGGACCACGTTCCCGCGCGCCGGGGCCGGTCGCACGGCGATGTCACTCGTGGCCATTTCGACTCCTCTCCAGCGCCGGTTTTGTCGCCGTTGCCGTTTCGTTTCCCAAGGTAGTACGTACCAACCAGCTCGAAGGATCGGTTCGGAAGGCAGAATATGTAGGTCAGACACTGTGTCGGAGCTGACACCGACAGGGACAGGATGCGCATGGCAGCGAAGCGCCGCAGGTCAATCCATTCGGACAGCTCGGCCGTACCCACTGATGTGGCCAGGATAGGCATACCGATCGAGGGACTGCCCGACGAGACGCTGCTCGCCGGGTTGGGTACAGGTGACGCCGAGATCGCCGTCGCCTTTGTCCGCAGGTTCCAGCGAACGGTGTTCGGAGTCGCCGTCGCGGTGCTCGGCGATCCCCGGCTCGCGGAGGACGTCGCGCAGCAGACATTCGAGCGTGCGTGGAAGCACGCCCAGGTGTACGACTCGCGGCGCGGCTCCGTGCGGACCTGGCTGACCACGATCGCGCACAACCTGGCCATCGATGTGGTCAGGGCACGTAAGCCGGTACCCATCGACCCGGCGGAGCTGACCGACATGCTCGGCGCCGTCCGGGACACGCCCGAACGCAGGGCGATGGCCAGTGAGGACTCGGCCGAGTTGAGGGCTGAGCTCGCGCTGCTGCCGAGGGAACAGGCACGGGCGGTGGTCCTCGCCGGGATCTACGGCATGACCGCCAAACAGATCGCCGAGCTGGAGAAGATCCCCTTGGGCACGGCGAAGACCCGAATCCGAACGGCGATGGAGAAATTGAGGATCAAACTGAGTGTGAAGCGGGCCGACCATGAGTGACCTGAGCTGCGAGCGAATGCACGAACTTGCCCCGGAGCTCGCGTTGGACATCCTGTCCGGCTATGAGCGGGCCACCGCGCAGGCACACCTCAACGAATGCCCAAGCTGCCGTGCCTACGTCAGTTCACTGACGCAGGTCAGCGATCGGCTGCTGACCCTGGTCCCGAGCGCCGAGCCGCCGGTCGGCTTCGAGGACCGCGTGTTGTCCAAGATGGGTTTGACCCCGCCGAAGCCGCGTCAGCAACGGCGGTGGTGGCCCGTGGCGGTGGCCGCCGCGGTGGCAGCACTGATTTTCGGCGTCGGCGGATGGGTGATCGGCGAAGTGGCGACCTCGCAAGCCACGTTCACCGCCGCCCCTTCCGCGAATGACCCCGACCAGGTGATCCGGTTCGCCGCCCTGCGGACCCCTGCCCATCACCAGATCGGGCAAGTTTTCACCTTCCAGGGCGACCCGTCCTGGGTGTACATGTCGATCGCCGCGGAGCCGAACACGGACTGGGTGGCGTGCCAGCTGATCCAGAACGACGGCAACGTGGTGAACGTCGGCTCCTTCAACCTGTCCAGTGGCAAGGGCAGCTGGGGCAACGAGGTCAAGGTGGATCCGAACAGCGTCGCGAGCGCACGGATCCTCACGGCGAACGGCACGGTGTTGGCCACGGCGTCGTTCGGCCAGGGCGGTGAGGCGTACCTGGGGCACCCGCGTTGATCTCAGTGTGGATTGTTTCAGCGTGGGTTCAGGTACGTGCGTGACAGTGGTTGGCATGGTTCGTATGACGAAGCGGTTGAAGATCGGACTGGTGGCCGGGTCGGTGGCGTTGGCACTGGCCGGGATCGGCGGAGGGGTGGCGTTCGCGGCGGGCGGTTCGTCGTCCGCCACCCCGACCCCTGCGGCCACCGCTCATCCACACCGGGCCGGTGCTCGGGCTCGGCTGGAACGCCGGGTGGAGCACGGTGAACTGACCGTCCGGACGGCGAAGGGCCCCCAGGTCGTCGACGTGCAGCGTGGCCAGGTCACGGCCGTCAGCGCGACATCGGTGACGGTCAAGAGCAGGGACGGCTTCTCGGCCACGTACGTCGTGGGCAGCACGTCCAAGGTCCGGGCGGCGAAGAAGCAGGCCACCATCACCGCGGTGAAGACCGGCGACAAGGTCGGCGTGGTGGCGGTGCGCAGCGGTGGTGTGGTCACCGTGCGCAGGCTCGCCGACCCGCACCCGTAACACCCCGTATTCAGCCCGATCAGACCGGTAGCCCCTCGCGGCGGCGGAAAATCATCCGTAGCCGACGAGGGGGATCTGGCGTTGGACGAACTCATCGAGGCGGTACGGACGGCGCTGCGCGACAGCCAGCGGGCCGCCGATTCGCTTGCCGACGCGATAGCCGACCGGTTCGGCATCAACAGAACCGATCTGCGACACCTGGAATTGCTGTGTGCCGGTCCGTTGAGCGCCGGCCAGCTGTCGTCGCGCAGCGGCCTGTCCAGGGCGGCGATGACGGCGTTGATCGACCGCTTGGAGCGAAAGGGCTTTGTCCGGCGGGCCCGGGATCTGTCCGACCGGCGGCGGATATTCGTGGAGCTGACCGACCGGGCCCGGGCAGCGGTGTGGGAGATGTACACGCCATTGGCCGACGACGGACGCGCCTTGTTGGCCGGGTACACAAACGAACAATTGACGGTCCTGCGCGATTTCCTGACGGCGGACCGGGCGCTCAGCGAACGCCACCACGAACGAATCCGACCCGAATGCCCGCAAGCCAGTTGATCCGCGGTTCGACATCTGGTTACTCTTGGTGTCGAAGTGACCACGGTTCGCGGTCGAGGAGGTCGGGGGGTGCGGCGGGATCGTCGCGGCGCCCAACCGGGCGACCAGTTCGCCGCCGCGGTGGAACCCCATCGAGCCGGGGAGGACGCCCGCCAGCGCCGGGTCGCGGCGGCTCGGGCCCGGCATTCCGCCGAACAGGCCGTTGATCACGACAAGCGGCTTCGGACCGATGCCCCGAAGGTACGGAAGCGTCTTCAGCGCGCTGTGGTGTGCAGATCGTCGCCACGGGTGAGCGCGATCCTGGAGTAGCCGCGGCGGATGTCCAGCAGGTGGTGTTCCAGGTCGTGCAGGGCGTGCGGCAGGTTGTCCCGTGCGGAAATGGTGGCGAACGGGGTGTCCAGCATCAGCTCGTCGAGTCTTCGGCCTGCGGGGCCGGCGACGAGCGCGTCCACGATCGCCAGCGCGCCCATACAGTCTGTCGGCGGTGTGGCGACGGCCTGACCTGCGGCGACCGCTACCTCTTCCGCGGTCTCCCGGACGACGAACAGCGAATGCTCGACGTACTCCGTCGCGCTCCACGTCTCCGGGGCCGGCCGTTGATCGACATCCGGATCGGTGAGCAGGCAGTGCATCGCCGTCAGCACGGCCCGTAGCCCGGCGACGACATCGACCACGCGGCGGCTGTCGAACCCGCACTCGTCACAGATCTCCGTCATGACGCCGTCCTGCCGGCGCCAGCCATAGCTCACGAGCGGCGACTGTACCCACGGCGGGTCGGTGCGGACGTAGCGGACACGACCGGGCAGACTGCCCGGCGGCAATCCCCCACGCTGCCG
>DASUJK010000013.1:0-45312 GCA_036279295.1 Pseudonocardiaceae bacterium
GGTCCGCCGTGACCCCGACCTGCTGGCCGCCCATGGTGCGCTACGTCGGGTGCACGGCGGCGCCGTGCCGGCCACACCGTCCGGGAACCTGGACGCCAGGGCATCCGGTGCGCTGATGGCAAGGGTAATCGGCTTCGGTTACGTCGGCCTGCTGGCCGGCCCTGCGTGATCGGCGGCCTGACCAAATGGGTCCCACTCAACGCCGCCTTCGCAATGCCAGTGGTCCTGTGCGTACTGGCAGTCGTCTTCGCACCGGCGATGGCGGGCGGCCGGCATTCGGTGGAGTCACGTCACGAGTTCTCTGATCAGTGACAGACGTGCGACGCCGTCAACCTGTCGCGAGTTCGGATCTCGTCCACGAGAGGGTCAAGATCCCGGCCAACCAGGGCTGATGAGCCATCACCGCGTCTATTTGAGCAGCATGACCTGGCCGACCAGGCGGACGTGGGCTCGCATCGCGGCTGCTGCTTTGCGTCCGTCGCCAGCGACGATGGCGTCCGCGATGCGTCGGTGGCCGGCCAGTGAGCGGTGTGGGCGGCCCGGTTGGGTGAGTGACTCGATCCTGGTTTCGGTGATCAGGTCGGACAACTGCGCCATGATGTCGACCAGCACCTGGTTGTGCGCCGCAGCGGCAACGGCGGCATGGAAGTGGGCGTCGCCTGCCACGCCGTAGCCGCCCGCGTCGATGTCGGCGGCCATCCGGTCCAGTGCGGTCGTGATGGCGGCCAGGTCGGCAGCGGTGCGTCGGATCGCGGCCAGTTCGGCGATCTTGACCTCAAGGGCCTCCCTGGCCTCCAGCACGTCGGGCAGGCGCTGTCGCCGCTGTCGTAGCTCGGCGACCGTGTCCTGGCCGTCCGAGCTGACCAGGAACGTGCCGCCGCCGTGCCGCCGCCCGACGACGCCCTGCACTTCGAGGGCGACCAGCGCCTGCCGTACGGATGTCCGGCTCACACCCAATCGAGTCGCGAGTTCACGCTCGGACGGCAGCTGCTGGCCGGGGACCAGCCCGGCCTCCTCGATGTGGTCGAGCAGACGCCGTACCAGCTGCTCATAGAGGGGATAGCGCTCGACGGGCCGCAGCGCCGATCCGGGATCCGGTGCCCCGTCCACCATGCCTGTCGCCCCCGTGCCGTCGTGCGTTCGCTACAGAGTCAATTGTGATCCCCTTGACACCGCAACCGCGAGGTGGGGAGTCTGGCCAGAGGTCTAGTGGCTAGACCACTGAGCCAATTGGTCGCCGCGGGCCGTGCCGGAGATGGGACACGCCATGACAGGAAACCGCCGGAAAACCCTATTGGTAGCCATAGCCGCCGTCGTCGTCGCCGCAGGAGCCGTCGCGACGACCCCGATGTTCGCGTCCGCCAACTCGCCAGGTTCCTCGAATTCGAGCTGGTACACGTCGTGGGCACAGTCGCAGCAGATACTGGCGACGACACCACTGAACGACCAGTCGGCGCGCATGATCACGCACCTGAGCCAAGGCGGGGACGAGCTGCGCATCCGCATCCAGAACCAGTTCGGCACGGCGCCGCTGCGGGTCGACGCGGCCACTGTGGCCGTGACGGAGGGCCAAGGGCCGGCCGAGGTACCCGGCACCAGCAGGGGCGTGACCTTCGCCAACGGCCACAGATCGGTCACCGTGCCGGTCGGTGGCCAGGCGTGGAGCGACCCGGTCCGGCTGTCCACGCGGCCGCAGGACAACATCGCGGTCAGCATGTTCGTGCCGGGCACCCAGCGGGTCGGCCAGCACAACTCCGCGCTTCGCAACAACTATCTGACCGCACCGGGCACCGGCAACCAGGTCGGTGACGTGTCCGGCGCCGCGTTCACCCAGACCGTCACGTCGACCTACCTCGTCAGTGCTGTCGACGTGCACAACACCAAGCTGCTCGGCACGATCGTCGCCTTCGGCAGTTCGATCGTGGACGGCACCGGGAGCACCAACTGCGGTCCCGGCTGCACCATCACCGGCAACAACCAGCGGTGGGCTGACGATCTGGCCCGCCGGATCGTCACGGAACTGCCCGCCAACCAGCAGCTGGCGATCGCCAACGAGGGCATCGGCGGGACCACGAGTGCGGTGGGCTGCCCTGACGAGCCGGCCAGCGTGCTCGGCCTGGAGGCAGGCCCGCGCCTGACCCGCGACGTGCTCGCACTGCACGGCGTCACCGCGGTGATCTTCTACTACGGCACCAACGACCTGCAGGACAACTGCACGTCGACCCAGATCCTGGACAGCTACGGCCCGGTCTTCCAGCGGCTGCACGCGGCCGGCCTGAAGGTCTACGTCGTCGCAACGACACCCCGGCCCATCTACAACGACCAGATGAACCAGTTCCGCTGGGACGTCGACAACTTCACGATGAACCGGAACGACTGCAGCGGTACCTGCGACGGCGTCATCGACTTCAGTCAGGTCATCGAGCAGCCGCTCAACCCGAACGCGATCAACCTCGCCTACGACAACGGTGACGGAATCCACGTCAACATCGCGGGCCAGGCGGCCGAGGCCGACACCATCAACCTCGGCATGCTCGTGTCCTCGGCACGCCGATAGGACGACGGTCCCGGCCGGGACGAATACCGGCCGGGGCCGTTTCACCAACGGCCGGCGTGGACACTTCTCTGACAGAAATCGGCGGCGGGCAACGGCGTCCTGCCTGATGACGATCCTGCTGGTATCAGTGGATCGGATGACGAGGACGCCATTATGCCTGTCAACAATTATGGACAAGACGAATTCCCGCGCATGCCCGTCCAACAAAGACGACAAGGGCCGACGCCGTACACCGAAGTAAAGCGTGCCGTGTACGGGATCACCTGGGCAGTATGGACGCTGTTGTTGTTCGTCGGCGCTGTCGCTGCGATGTCGTCCGACTCGGCCGGGACCGGGCTGCTGCTGTTGGCGCTGGGGTGCGTCACCGCCGTCTACGACTGGCGCATCTGGACCTGGCAGGCCAAGCACCTCTGGTTCGTGGTCATCTTCTGAGCGCGCGATCACTGTGATCGGCGGACCCCGAACGGCTGATTGCGGGCCTTCCTGGTCGAACTACAGTCCTGGTGACCCATGGGATGATCGGGAGGTTCCGTGCGCCGCATCCGGTTCGTGATCGCCATGACCTGCGCCGCGTCGCTGACCACGGGTGTGGTGGCGGCCGCCGCGACCCCCACGGTGGAGATCAACTCGCAGAATCCGGTGACCGCGGCGCCGCCGGTGTCCCGCCCGCACACCCATTCCTGCACCGTCGACCTCGCCACCGCCTTCCCGTCGAACGACGCCACCGGCGCGGCGCAGCACTTCGCCGGCACGATCGCACCTCCTGCTGGCTGCGCGGGGCCGTGGGCGAAGATCGTGCTGGACTGGACGACCAGCGTGCAGGGCCGCCAGTTCGACCGGTCCGGGTCGTTGGACATCGGCACCACGCAGGTGTGGTTCGGCACCACCTACGAGCCCGACCCGGCCGGCATCACGTACCACTTCGCGAAGGACATCACCGAGTACGCCTCGCTGTTCCGCCACCAGCAGGCGTTCACCGGCGGGATCGTCAACTTCACCAACGCCACCGACACCGGTGTCTACACGCAGACCGTGTCGATCACCTTCTACCAGGCCGACCGCGCGAACCCGGCGCCCGCCGAACCGGATGTCGTCGTGGGACTGGGGGAGCGGGACGCCAGTCCCGGTACGCCGACCGTGCATCTCACGGCGGCCGACCTGCCACGCGACATCACACGCGCCGTGCTGGAGGTGTCGATCAAGGGCAACGGGTGCGACGAGCAGTGGTTCACTGACGTGCCGGACAGTGTGTCCGCGCTGTACCCGGCGGCCGGCCTGTGCGGGCACGGTCCGTACCGCGAGGTGTCGGCCGCCATCGACGGCACACCGGCAGGCGTGACCCAGTACTTCCCGTTCATCTTCACCGGCGGGATCGTGCCCACGCTGTGGCGGCCGATTCCCGCGGTGGGCACGTTCGACATGACACCCGACCTGATCGACGTGACACCGTTCGTCGGGCGCCTTGTCGACGGGCGGAGCCACGACATCGCGTTGAGCGTGGCGAACATCGGTGACGTGTGGAACCTGGACGCGAACCTGCTGCTGTTCACCGATCACGGCGCCGCGACCACCAGCGGTGCGCTCACCCAGGACACGGTCGGCACGACCGCGTCCCAGCACACCGCGGTCGACCAGCACGGCAACGGCGACACCACCGCGACCGTCACCGCGAGCCGCGACTGGACGACGTCGGGCTTCGTGAACACCTCGGCCGGCCGGATCGTCACCACCGTCAGCCAGCACGCCGCCTACCGCAACACCGACCTCGTCTCCGCTGGCGGATTCGCGCAGCAGTTGGCGCAGACCGACTCCGGGCGCGACACCGTGCGCAGTTCGGGGCCGCGCGGCACGACGGTGTCGACACACGGGTGGTCGTACCCGATCACGATCAGCGCGACGTTCCAGATCACCGACGACAACAACTTCAACCTGTCCGCCACCGTCGACATGACCCGCGACCTGGCCGACACGACAGTCGGGCCGCGCGGGCACACGGCGACGAGTTCGCACGACGAGGTGTCGTCGTTCGGGCTGGACCAGCGGGCCGACGGCGTGACCGTGCGGGCCGACGGACACTCCACGGAGGACTTCGCAGGCGACGACGACACCGGCGCGTTCTTCCGGCACTTCCTGGCCTCGGCGCACGGTTTCATCACCGTCGACCAGGTGCGCCGGGGCAGGTGATCAGGAATACCTCGGTGCCGCCAGGTGCCGTGGTGCACAGTGATCGTGTGACTGACTTGTTGCCGGACACGTTCCGGTCGCGCGATGTCGAGCTGGACGGTGTGCGGATTCACGCGGTCGTCGGTGGTGACGGCCCGCCGGTGCTGCTGTTGCACGGGTATCCGCAGACCCACGCGATGTGGCACCTTGTCGCGCCGGCACTGGCTCGGGACCACACCGTGGTGCTGGCCGATCTGCGCGGCTACGGGGACAGCGGCAAGCCGGCGGCGTCGCCGGAGAACTACGCCAAGCGGGAGATGGCGCGCGACCAGGTGGCGCTGATGGCGCTGCTCGGTTTCGAGCGGTTCGCGCTGGTCGGGCACGATCGGGGCGCACGGGTCGCGCATCGGCTGGCGCTCGACTCGCCCGCCGCCGTCGAGCGGGTCGCGTTCCTGGACATCGTGCCGACGCTGCACGTGTTCGAGCATGTCGACCGGGCCGTGGCGAGCGCGCACATGCACTGGTTCTTCCTGTCCCGGCCGGGTGGCCTGCCGGAGCGGCTGATCGGCGGCGACCCCGAGTTCTGGTTGCGGTCGTTCCTGACCAGCCTGCGTTCGTCGAGCCGCCCGTTCGACCCGGCCGCGTACGCCGAGTACGTGCGGTGCTTCAGCGATCCGGCCACGATCGCCGCGACCTGCGCCGACTACCGTGCCGCGGCCACCATCGACCTCGACCACGACGCGGCCAGCCGGGCCGCTGGTGAGCAGGTGCGGTGTCCCACGTTGGTGCTGTGGGGTGAGCACGGGGTGGTCGGCAAGAACAACGACGTGCTCGCCGTGTGGCGGCGGTTCGCCACCGATGTCGCGGGCGAGGCGCTGCCCGCCGGCCATTTCCTGGCCGAGGAAACGCCCGAGGAGACCGTCGCCGCGCTACGGGAGTTCCTCAGCTGACGTAGGGCACGTTGTGCCGGCCCATCAGCGGTGACCGGCGCAGCATCTTCGTCTGCCATTCGAGTCGGTGCGGCGCCACCGTGCCGCCCAGCATCTGTCCGATCTCACGGGCCACGCCGAGGAACACCCACGACCACAGGGCGGGTGTGAGCAGCGCCCGGTCGAGTCCGGTCAGCGGGGTGACCTCGCTGTAGCCGTGCACCACGGCGTCGTGGCGCCCCCGCCACGCCAGGGCGAAGTCGGACGCCCGGTGGTTGAGGTGGGTGCCCTCGAAGTCGATGACACCGGTGCACACACCGTCCTGGTAGAGCAGGTTCTGGCTGATGAAGTCGCCGTGCAGCACCATGAGCGGGCCGGGATCGACATCGCGGAAGATCTCGCGAGCGCGGTCGACGTGCCACCGCGGCAGCCGGGCCTCATCGGGGAACATCCGCTCGTACGCCCGGAGCCGGTCGGTCAGTGACGGGTCGGCCACGACGTCCTCGGCGCGCTGTGCGCCGGGGCGCTGGCCGATGTCGATGGTGGCGAGGTCGGCATGGAGCCGGGCGAGCAGCCGACCCCGGTCACGCTGGGTCCGTTCGTCGGGCAGCCACCGGAACAGGCACCATGTCCGGCCGTCGGCCCGGACGGGATCGGCAACGGCCACGGGAGTGGGCCAGCCGAGGTCGGCCAGCCGCCGCATGACCCGTAGTTCGTAACCGATCTCGCCGATCGGATGGAGCTGGTATCGGCGCGGCACCAGGGGTTGCCGCCCGGACGTGACCAGCCAGTGCTGATTGGCCCGGCCGCCCAGGTAACGCACGACCCGCACGTCGTCCCACCGCACCACTCGATTGTGCGTGGTCCGGTCCTTCGGTCGCTACTCTGGTCAGGTGGATCAGCGGATCTTCATCAACTATCGCGGTGCCGACAGCAGCAGCTATGGCGCGCTGCTCTACACCGAACTCGTCCGCCAGTTCGGTGAGCGCCACGTGTTCCTGGACTGCGAGTCGATCCCGGCCGGCGCCGACTTCGCGGCCGAACTGCTGTCCAGGGTGCGGTCGGCACGAGTCGTGCTGGCGGTCATCGGACCGCACTGGCTGGCCGATGCCACCGGCAGGCGCCCGATCGACGATCGGGACGACTGGATTCGCAGGGAACTGGTCGAGGCATTCGCCGCAGGCGTCCGGGTTGTCCCGATCCTGACCGACGACGCCACCCTGCCCGCCGAGGCCGAGCTGCCGGCTGACATCGCCGTGTTGGGTCGCTGTCAGGCTCGGCCGTTGCGGCGGCGTGAGCCCGTGGGCGACCTGGCCCGCATCGTCGCCGACCTCATCGCCATGGACCCCGCCATGGACCCCGGCATGGTCACGGCAACAGGGCAGGCGGGTGTCGTGAACACGATCACCGGACATGTGTCGGGCACGGTGGTGCAGGCCGGCACGATCACGGGTGGCGTGCACCTGCGCTGAACCGGCAGGAACACCGCCGCCTGCCGCTGGTCACAAAATGTTAGCGCTAACGTCAAGGTTTGGCCACGGGATCGCGTTGACGTGCGGCCTTGTCGGGATAACAGCCTCGTACGGCCGTTCGGCGGCCAGACGGAACCCTTGACGCCTCGGTATGTTCACGCTCACAATCGGCGGCGCACCGAGGGAGGTGACCAAGGCCCATGCGGATCATCGACGGTAACCGCGCGCCCGTGATGACGGACGTCGCTCGGGTCGCCGGGGTCTCCCACCAGACCGTCTCGCGTGTGCTCAACGACCACCCGCACGTCCGACCGGCCACTCGGGACCGAGTGCTCGCCGCGATCAGGGAACTCGGCTACCGGCCCAATGTCGCCGCCCGCACCCTGGTCACCCGGCGCACCAGGATGCTCGGCGTGATCGGCTTCAACACCACTCTGTACGGGCCCGCCTCCATGCTCTACGGCATCGAGCAGGCGTCGCGGCTGCACGACTACCTCGTCACCGTCGCCCCGCTGGCGGCGCTGGATCGGCGGTCCGTGCTGGACGCGGCAGAACGGCTGCGCGACCAGGCGGTCGAAGGCATCATCGTGATCGCTCCACAGACGACTGCTGTCAACGCGCTGACCAACGTGCCCTCCGATGTGCCGCTGGTCGCGGTCGGCTGTGGCACGCATGCCTCGCTCATCGCGTCGGTCGCGATGGACAACGAGGCGGGCGCGCGGCGTGCCACTGCGTATCTGCTCGACCTGGGTCACCGAACCGTCCACCACATCGCGGGTCCGACGTCCTGGCTGGACGCGCAGGAACGGGTGGCCGGCTGGCGGAACGCGCTGGAGGCACGAGGCGTGCCGGTGCCCGAACCGCTGGCCGGTGGCGACTGGTCGGCACGCACCGGATTCGAGAACGGGCAGCGCATCGCGCGGGATCCGGCGGTGACGGCGGTCTTCTGCGCCAACGACGACATGGCGCTGGGCCTGCTGCGCGCGCTGCACGAGGCGGGCAGGCGGGTGCCCGAGGACGTGAGTGTCGTCGGATTCGACGACATCCCGGCCGCGGAGTACTTCGGACCGCCGATGACCACCGTGCGACAGGACTTCGACGAACTCGGCAGGCGCGCACTCGCCAGCCTGATCGAGCTCATCGACTCGGCGGAACCTCCGCGGCCCGGAACCAAGGCGGTGATGCCTCAAGTGTCGATCGAACCGAGCCTCGTGGTCCGCGCCTCGGCGGCGAGACCGCCCGGGACCACGACGCCTGACGGGCCATAACCGACCTTTCTCCGCCATACCTGCCGTAGTGGAGCGAGCTGCCATGAATGTGAGCGCTAACATCAACAGCGACGATCGGTACGTCATCGGGATCGACTTCGGCACGCTGTCCGGTCGCGCCCTGGTCGTCCGGGTCGCCGACGGCGCTGAACTGGGCACCGCGGTGCGGGACTACCCGCACGGCGTCCTCGACGACGCGCTGCCGTCCGGTGTGGCGCTGCCACCCGACTGGGCGCTCCAACACCCCGACGACTACCGCGATGTGCTGCGGGTGGCCGTGCCGGCCGCGCTGGCCGATGCCGGGGTGGCTCCCACGCGGGTGGTCGGAATCGGGATCGACTTCACCGCGTGCACGGTGCTGCCGACACTGGCCGACGGCACGCCGCTGTGCGAACTGGACGAGTACCGCGACCGGCCGCACGCCTACGTGAAACTGTGGAAGCACCACGCGGCCCAGGCCCAGGCCGACCGGATCAACACGTTGGCGCACAAGCGAAACGAGCCATGGATCGCCAGGTACGGCGGCAAGGTCTCCGCCGAGTGGCAGTACGCGAAGGGCTTGCAGCTGCTGGAGGAGGACCCGGCGGTCTATGCCCGCGCCGAGCGGTGGATCGAGGCGGCCGACTGGATCACCTGGCAGCTGTGCGGTACCGAGACCCGCAACGCATGCACAGCGGGCTACAAGGGACTGGTGCAGGACGGTGTCCGGCCGTCCCGGTCGTTCCTGACCGCGCTCAACCCGGATTTCGCCGACTTCGACGCCAAGCTCGACCTGGCCGACCAGATCGCCGGTGCCCCGCTGGGCAGCCCGGCGGGTGGCCTGTGCGCGCGGGCCGCGGCCTGGACCGGACTGCCCGAGGGCATCGTGGTGAGCGTCGGGAACGTCGACGCGCACGTGACGGCACCTGCGGCGCAGGCGATCGAGCCTGGCCAGATGGTCGCGATCATGGGCACGTCCACCTGTCACGTGATGAACGGCGTGCGACTCGTCGAGGTGCCGGGCATGTGTGGCGTCGTCCGGGGCGGGATCGTCGGCGACCTGTGGGGCTACGAGGCCGGGCAGAGCGGCGTCGGCGACATCTTCGCCTGGTTCGCCGAGCAGTCCACGCCCGCCGAGGTGGCGGCCGAGGCCGCGCAGCGTGGCCTGTCCGTGCACGAGCTGCTGACCGGACAGGCCGCCGCACAACCGGTTGGCGCACACGGCCTGGTCGCGCTGGACTGGCACAGCGGCAACCGCTCGATCCTGGTGGACCACCATCTGTCCGGCGTTGTCGTCGGCCTGACCCTGGGCACGAAGCCGCACGAGGTGTACCGGGCGCTGCTGGAGGCGACCGCGTTCGGCACCCGGGTCATCATCGACGCGTTCGAGGGCAACGGCGTGCCGGTGCACGAACTGGTGGTCGCGGGCGGTCTGCTCCGCAACGGCTTCCTGATGCAGTTGTACGCCGACATCACCCGGCGCCCCCTCAGCCTGATCGGCACGGCTCAGGGGCCCGCGCTCGGGTCCGCCATCCACGCCGCCGTCGCCGCGGGGGAGTACCCCGACGTGCCGGCCGCGGCGCGCGCGATGGGCAAGATCGAGCGCGCCGCCTACACCCCGGACCCGGACCGGGCCGTCGTCTACGACGCGCTCTACGAGGAGTACCTGCGGCTGCACGACTACTTCGGGCTCGGCGCGAACAAGGTGATGCACCGACTGCGCAAGCTCCGGCTGGACGCCCACGATGTGAGCGCGAACATCATCCGGGAGGGCTCGTGACCATCGAGCGGCAGGCATTGGTCACACGCATCCGGCGGGAAGTGTGCGACCTGCACTCCCTGTTGCCCGCCAACGGTTTGGTGGCCTGGACCGCCGGCAACGTGTCGGCCCGCGTGCCGGGCGCGGACCTCATGGTGATCAAGCCGAGTGGCCTGGACTACGACGCGCTCACGCCCGAGTCGATGGTGCTGTGCGATCTGGACGGGAACGTCGTGGACGGTGAGTACTCGCCGTCCAGCGACACCGGTTCGCACGCCTACGTCTACCGGCACCGCCCGGATGTCGGTGGCGTCGTGCACACCCATTCGACGTATGCCACGGCCTGGTCGGCGCGTGGTGAGGCGATCCCGTGTGTGATCACCGCGATGGCCGACGAGTTCGGCGGTGAGATCCCGATCGGCCCGTTCGCCCTGATCGGGGACGAGGAGATCGGCAAGGGCATTGTGGCCACGCTGGAAGGACACCGGTCGCCCGCCGTGCTGATGCGCAACCACGGGGTCTTCACGATCGGCCGCAACGCCAGGGCGGCGGTCAAGGCGGCCGTGATGACCGAGGACGTCGCCCGCACCGTGCACCTGGCGCGCGCCTACGGCGAGCCGATCCCGATCCCGAGCGCGGACATCGACGCACTGCACCACCGCTACACCCATGTCTACGGGCAGCAGCCCCCTGCGGACGGAGCCAACGGACAATGAACTCACCGGACCCCACCGCCCTGCCCGAGATCTGGTTCCTGACCGGCAGCCAGCACCTCTACGGCGAGGAAACTCTCCAGCAGGTCAGCGGCCAGTCCCAGGGCATCGCGGAGACGTTGGGCCGGGCGCTGACCGGGCGGGACGGTGTGCCCGCACGTGTGGTGTGGCGGCCGGTGCTGACCAACGCCTCGGACATCCGCAGGGTCTGCCTCGACGCGAACAGCGATGACCGCTGTGTCGGCCTGATCGCCTGGATGCACACGTTCTCGCCCGCCAAGATGTGGATCTCCGGGCTGGACATCCTGCGCAAACCGCTGCTGCACCTGCACACTCAGGCGAACCGGGCGCTGCCGTGGGCCACCATCGACATGGACTTCATGAACCTCAACCAGGCCGCGCACGGCGACCGCGAGTTCGGTTACGTCCAAACCAGACTCGGAGTGCCGCGCAAGACCGTGGCCGGACACGTCAGCGATCCCGCGGTGGTCGGGCGGGTCGGTTCGTGGGCCAGGGCGGCCATCGGTCTCGCCGAGCTGCGCACGCTGCGGCTCGCCCGGTTCGGCGACAACATGCGCGACGTCGCCGTGACCGAGGGGGACAAGGTCGAGGCACAGCGCAGATTCGGCGTCTCGGTCAACACCTACGGGGTCAACGATCTGGTCGCCGTCGTCGACTCGGTCACCGACACGCGGATCACCGACCTGGTCAAGGAGTACGAGGGTGCCTACCGGATGGACACCGCGTTGCGCACCGGCGGCGAACGGCACGGCTCGGTGCGCTACGCGGCGCGCGTCGAACTCGGCCTGCGGGACTTCCTGACCGACGGCGACTTCCACGCGTTCACCACGAACTTCGAGGACCTGGGTGGCCTCCGGCAATTGCCGGGACTCGCGGTGCAGCGGCTGATGGCCGACGGCTACGGCTTCGGCGCGGAAGGCGACTGGAAGACATCGACGCTGTTGCGCACGCTCAAGGTGATGGGTGCGAGCCTGCCAGGTGGGACGTCGTTCATGGAGGACTACACGTACCACCTTGAGCCGGGACACGAACTCATCCTCGGTGCGCACATGCTGGAGATCTGCCCGTCGATCGCGGCCGACACGCCGTCCTGCGAGGTCCATCCACTGTCCATCGGCGGACGTGAGGACCCGGTCCGCCTGGTCTTCTCAGCCACTCCCGGCCCTGCCGTCGTCGTGGGGTTGGCCGACCTCGGTGACCGATTCCGGTTGGTGGCCAACGAGATCGACGTCGTAGCACCGCTCGAACCGCTGCCCCGGCTACCGGTCGCGCACGCCGTGTGGGCGCCGCGGCCGAACCTGGGCACAGCCACCGAGGCCTGGCTCACCGCGGGTGCACCGCACCACACCGTGTTGTCCACGGCCGTCGGCAGAGAGGAACTCACAGACCTGGCCGAGGCACTGTCCACCGAACTTCTGGTCATCGACGCCGACACCACAGTCGGCCAGTTCACCAAGGAACTGCGTTGGAACCAGGCCTATCACCGCCTGGCCCAAGGGCTCTAGCAACCGCTATCGGCCCACACCGCACAGCTCAACCGAAATCGCTTTCGAATAAGGACGTGGTCAACGATGATCAGTACCAAGACGCTCCGCACTGTCGGCGCATCCTGCGCGGCATTACTCATCGCACTCACAGCAGTCTCGTGCTCCAAGAGCCCTGGCACCACCTCGGCGGCGGCACCGCCGGCCGGGAAGATCACGCTGCAGGGCTCGGTCACGTTCAACCAGGCCAATCTGGCCAAGCTCGACGCCGCTCTCAAGTCCGCGCTGACCGGTAAGGACCTGTCCGGCGTCAACATCGCGATGGTGGTCAACGTGGCCGCCGACTACTGGAAGGCCGGTCAGGTCGGCTTCCTGAAGGGCTGCTCCGACCTCGGTCTGGCCAGCAGCAAGTGCACCTTCTTCGCACCGCCGACCGGCAAGCTGACCGAGCAGAGTTCGGAACTGGAGACCCTGCACTCGCAGGGCATCACCGGGTACTCGATCTCCGCGATCGACCCGACCGCGTCGGCGGGGACCATCCACACCGATGTCTCGCACGGCATCGACGTGCTGGCCATCGACTCGCCGCTGCCCGGCACCGACGCGGCGTCGCTCTACCTCGGCACCCCGAACTTCACCGCGGGCTTCCAGGCCGGCACGGCGATGAAGCAGGTGCTCAACGGCAAGGGCAAGGTCGCGGTGCTGGTCGGTTCACTGACGGCGGCCAACGCCACGCAGCGCATCGCGGGCTTCGAGAGCGCGCTGAAGGGCACCAACATCACGGTCGCGCAGAAGGTCAACGACAACCTCCAGGCCAGCACGGCGACCTCGGACGCGGAGACCATTCTGGCCAACAACCCGGACATCAACGGGCTGTACGGGGTGTACTCCTACGACGGGCCCGCCCTGGCCCAGGCGGTGCAGACGGCGGGCAAGACCGCGACCGTGCACATCGTGTCCGACGACTCGGACGCGCAGACCCTGGGCTTCATCCAGTCCGGCGTCATCTCCGGCACGGTCGTGCAGATGCCCTACCAGCAGGGCTACACCGGCGCCCTGGTGCTGACCGCGCAGAAGGTGCTCGGCAAGGCGGCCACGATGGCGATGATCAAGCCGTACCTGGAGTCCGACGGCTCGACGCTGAGCTCCGGTGTCGGTCTGCTGACCAAGTCGGACCTGTCCCAGTACCAGGCTCTCCAAGCGCAGCTCGGAATCAGCTGACGATGACGGACACGGGTAACACCACCCCCGGCCGCGCGGTCACCGCGCGGCTGCGGGGGGTGCACAAGTCCTACGGTCCGGCGCGCGTGCTCGACCTGCCGGAGCTGGACCTGTACGCCGGCCAGGTCGTGGGTGTGGTCGGCGAGAACGGCGCCGGCAAGTCCACCCTGATGGGCACGCTGGCCGGCTCGGTGTACCGGGACGGCGGCGACATCGAGATCGACGGCACGCCACTGGCGCCCGGGTCCACCGAGGCGGCAGGCGCGCTCGGCATCGCGCTGGTGTCGCAGGAGTTCCCGTTGGTGGGCCAGCTCTCGGTGGCGGAGAACCTGCTGCTGGGCCGCCGCCCTCGGCAGTCGCGCCGACGGATTCTGGTGGACCGGGCGGCGCAGCGCGCCGAAGCCGAGGCGATGCTGGCCGAGATCGGACTGTCGCCCAAGGCCATCCCGGTCACCCGCCAGGTGCGCACGTTGCCCGTGCCGACACGTCAGATGATCGAGATCGCCAAGGCCTGGGGCCACGAACCCGGCCTGCTGATCCTCGATGAGCCAACGTCGTCACTCGGCCCGGTCGAGGCGGCCAAGGTGCTGCGACTGGCCAGGCAGCTGGCCGAGCGCGGTGGCACCGTGCTGTTCATCGGGCACCGGCTGGACGAGGTGCGTGAGGTCAGCGACCGGATTCTGGTGCTGCGCAACGGAAAACTGGTCGCCGACCTCACGCCGGCCGAAGCTACCGAGGAACGGCTGATCCGCGAGATGGTCGGTGGTGAGGTCACCCACAGCGAACCCAAGACCAGGAACACGGACACCCCGGTACTGCTCGAACTCGACGGGTTGACCTCGGACGGTCTCGGCCCGGTCGACCTCCAGGTGTACGCGGGCGAGATCCTCGGCGTGGCCGGCCTGATGGGCTCCGGGCGGAGCAGGCTGATCCACACGGTGGCCGGTGCGCAGCCGGCCACCGGTGGGTCGATGCGGCTGGCTGGCCAGCCCTACACGCCACACGGGCCACGCGACGGCGCCGCGGCAGGCGTGTCGATGATTCCGGAGGACCGCAAGGAACAGTCGCTCGTGCTGTTCGCGGCGATCCGCGCCAACGTCACCATCCCCATCCTCAAGCGGATCAGCAGGCGTGGCCTGCTCGGCTCCCGGCGGGAGCGCACCGAGGCCGAACGGATCGCCGCCAGCGTCAACGTCCGCATGCAGTCGGTGGACCAGCCGATCGGCTCGCTGTCGGGCGGCAACCAGCAGCGGGCGGTCTTCGGCCGGGCGTTCGCCACCGAGCCCCGGCTGCTCCTGCTCGACGAGCCGACCCGCGGTGTCGACGTCGGAGCCAAGGCGGAGATCTACGAGCTCATCGACCGCGCGGCCGGGCAGGGCATGGCGGTCGTGGTCGCGTCATCCGAACTTGAGGAACTGCTGTGGATCTGCCACCGCATCGCCGTGATGAACCACGGAGAGGTGGTGGAAGTGATCGACCGCTCCGAGGTCACCAAGGAACGCATCATGAAGGCGGCCGCGAGCACAGCCCCGGCCACGGCGACCATGCTCAGGAACGGAGCAGCCCAATGACCGCGAACACCACCCTGACTCCGGAGGTGGCGCCGACGACACGCAACAGGCCGGCCGCGATCCGGCTGGCCCGCAGACTCGCCGAGTCCCCGGAGGCCGGGGTCATCGTCGCGTGTGTGCTGGTCTTCCTGTTCATCGCGCTGAAGGCACCGACGTACGCGTCCACCGGCAACCTCCAGGTGATGGGCCGGGACCTCGCCCAGGTCGGCATCCTGGCCGTCGGCGAGTCGGTGGTCATCCTCACCGGCGGCATCGACCTCTCGGTCGGCGCGCTGGCCGGGTTGGCCGGCATCCTGGTGGCCTGGTTCAACGTGAACCACGGCGTGCCCGCGCCGCTGGCCATCCTGATCACGCTGGTGATCTGTGCCGCCGTCGGCTTCTGGCACGGCGCACTGGTCACCCGGCTCAGCGTGCCACCGTTCGTCATCACGCTGGTCACCTACACGGTGGCCCAGGGCCTCGCGCTGGCCATCACCACCGGCACGCCGATCAACAACATCAGCCCGCTGTTCAGTGACCTGAGCCAGTTCTACATCGGCCCGGTCCCGGTGCCCGCGCTGTTCTTCATCGGCGCCGCGATCGTGGCCTGGTTCGTCCTGGAACGCACCTACGTCGGACGGCAGATCTACGCGGTCGGCGGCAACAAGGAAGCCGCGAGGCTGGCCGGGATTCCGGTGGCCCGCAGGGTCACCGCCGCCTACATGGCCAGTGCTCTGCTGGCCGGTGTCGTCGGCGTCCTGGTGGACGGCAGGATGAACGTGGCCGATCCGTCGGTCGGCCCCGGCTGGGAGCTGACCGCGATCGCGGCCGCCGTTGTCGGCGGCATGTCGCTGACCGGTGGCGAAGGCCGGATCGTGGGCATCGCGGCGGGCGCCATCCTGCTGGAGTTCATCGCCAACGGGCTGCTGGCGCTGCACGTCAACACCTACTACCAAACCGTGGCGCAGGGTGTCGTGCTGGGCATCGCGATCCTGCTCGACCGCATGCGCGCCCGCTACTTCGGTCGAGGACGGCGATGATGCACACTCGGACCATTGCAACGGCCGCGGCGTTACTGCTGGTCGGCGCGACGTTCGCCGTGCCACAGGCGGCCGCCGCGACCACGACCCTCGTTGTCAACGCCAACCAGCCGTTCCGGGCAGTCACCCACGTCGCGTCCGGTGGGCTGTACGGCCTGGACACGGCATCGGTGCCGGCCGACAGCCTGGTCAGTCCGTTGCACCCCAACACCTTTGTCCAGATGGCGCCGGGTGGCAGCCAGCTGCCCAACGGTGAGCCTGCCCCCGGCGGTGACTCCCTGGTCGTGGCGCCGGAGGCCGCGCGGGCGGGTGCCAAGGTCGTCGTGCGGATGCCTGACTGGTACCCGAACTTCCCGTACCGGTGGGTCGGCTGGGCCGACTGGCTGTCCGCTGTGGACCACCAGGTCGCGTCCGTGCGGGCGTCGACCGCGACCGACATCAGCGCGTGGGAGTTGTGGAACGAGCCGGACGGCACCTGGAACACGGCGGCGGCGGGCCCGTTCGACGCTGGCTGGACACGCACGTTCCAGGAGGTGCGCGCACACGATGCCACCCGCCCGATCCAGGGCCCGAGCATCTCGCACTGGAACACGGCATTCATGACGAGTTTCCTGACCGACGCTCGCAACAGCGGGACGCTGCCGGACATCGTGAGCTGGCACGAACTCGGCGGCTCGGCGAGCATCGCGGCCGACGTGGCCGCCTACCGATCGCTGGAGGCCGGCCTCGGGATCAGCCCCCGGCCGATCGCCATCGAGGAGTACGGCACACCGACCGAGGTGGGGGTGCCTGGGCCGCTGGTCGGGTACATCGCGAAGTTCGAGCGGACCGGCGTGGCCAACGCGGAACTGGCGTTCTGGAACCACTACGGCACCCTCGGCGACACCCTGACCGACACCGGCGGCTCGCCGAACGGCGCGTACTGGCTGTACTCCTGGTACGGCGCGATGACCGGCAACATGGTGACCACCGTGCCGCCGGCACAGACCGGGCTCGACGGTGCCGCGTCGGTCAATCCGGCCAAGACCCAGGTGAGCGTGATCTTCGGCGGCGGCAGCGGTGCGTCCGCCGTGACGGTGAACGGGCTCAACACGCTGCCCGCCCTCGGCAGCAGTGTCACCGTGCGGCTGGAGGACACACCGGCACCCGGTCGGACGGTCGCCGTTCCAGGGCCGACGACGATCTCGCAGACCACAGTGCCCGTGGTCAACGGCTCGATCACCGTGCCCGTCACGATGACCGCGTCCGTCGGCTACCACCTGGTGATCACGCCGGCCGCGGCTTCGCTGGCCGGGACGTATCGGATCACGAACAACAACAGTGGGCTCGTGCTCGGCACCCAGGGCGCCGGCACCGCGCAGGGCACGCCGGTCCAACAGGTGGCCGGCACCACCCAGTCGTGGACACTCGTGGCGTCCGGCACCGGGCTGTACAAGATCCGGAATGTCGCGAGTGGACTGCTGCTCGGCATCACCGACGAAAGCACGGTCGACGGCGGCACTGCGCTGATCTGGGGTGACAACGGCACTCCCGACCACCTGTGGCAGGTCATCCCGGCCGGTACCGGCCTGTTCAAACTTGTCAACAACAACAGTGGCCTGGTGCTCGGCGTGACCAACGAGAGCACAGTGGCGGGCGCCCAGGTCCTGCAATGGGACGACAACGGCACACCCGATCACTTGTGGCGGCTCACGGCGTGGTGACCTGTTCGACGGCAGTGAGCTGTTCAAGGTAGGCGTTGAGTTGGCCGGCACCGGCGAGCAGGCTGCGACTGCGGGTGGTCAGTCGGTGCTGCCAGGCATCCAGGAAGGTGCTCAACGCGTCCGCCCCGCCGGCGTCGCGCAGTGAGTCGACGAACCGCGCGACCTGGCGGAGGCGGTATCCGCCACGGCGGAGCTGTCGCGCGATCTCGGCGTCCCGCACGCTGTCCGGGCCGTATTCGCGGTAGCCGGTGGCCCGGTCGCGAGTCGGCAGCAGGATGCCCTCGGCCTCCCATGTGCGCAGTGTCGCCGGGTGCACGCCGATGCGCCGCGCGAGCTCACCCACGGTGAGCGGGCGGCCGGGCACGGGCTCGGGTGTGGCCTCGGACAGGCTGCTCAGGGCCGTCGCCGACTCGGTGCGGGTGTCCCGTTCGGCGAGCAGTGCGACGTGGGCGGCGTCGATGAGCCGGTAGGCGGACTCGGTGTCACCCCGGTTGATCGCGTGCATGATCTCGGTCGCGTGCTGGTGGCCGTGACCGGAGCGCAGGGCGAGAAACGTGCGCAGTGCTTGGGCGTGCAGGGGCGTGTAATGGCGGTAGCCGGTGGTGCCGCGGTCGGTCGGCGGGAGGATGCCGGCGTCCTCGTAGTTGCGGACCGCCTGTGCGGACAACCCGTGTTCGCGGGCGAGGTCGATGGGCCGCAGGATGCACCTCCGATTGAGGCTTCACCCTATCAAGCCCAGCTCATGGCGGCAGAAGTCTCAACGGAGTCTTCAACGATACTGTCGAGGGCGTTGCTTCCGGAAGGAGTGTTCATGGCACTGCGTGGCATCGGCCGCCAACTTGACGACCCGGCCAGTCTGGGCCGCACCCTCGACGAACTGCTCGCCTCGCCGCCAACCCTGCTCGCGCTCGGCGAGCCGACCCACGGCATCAAGGCGTTCCCGCTGCTGCGCAACGAGATTCTCGCCGAGCGCGGATACCGGTCGGTCATACTGGAGACGGACTACTTCTCGGCCCCCATTGTGGACTCATATGCGAGCGGGGGCGAGGGCGAGATCGACACGGTGCTCGCGACCGGGTTCAGCCACGGATTCGGTGCCGTGCCGGGTAACCGGGAACTGGTCGAGTGGCTCCGTGAGCACAATCAGACCGTGGTGCCGCAGGGCCGGGTGCGCTTCTACGGCTTCGACGCGCCAACGGAGACCGCGGCAGCACCCAGCCCACGACACGCGCTGTTCGCGGTCCACGATCACCTACCAGCGTCGTTGCGGCCCGAGTCGTCCCGTGACCTCGACGTGCTGCTCGGCGACGACGCGGACTGGACGAACCCGGCGGCCATGTACGACCCGGCGGCGTCCATCGGCAACTCGGACCGCGCCCGCGCCCTGCGTGTCGTCGCCGACGACCTGTCCAGCGCACTGCGCCGTTGGCCTGGTCCGAACGCCTCCGCAGACGCACATGCTCGGACCGCCCTGAGCCTGCTGCGCTACCACGCCGCCATGGCCACGCCCGGGCCCGATCGGATCGGGGCGCTGCTCAGCGTGCGCGCCGAGATGATGGCCGACAACCTGCTCGCCATTGTGCGGCGGGAACAGCACCGAGGGCCGAGTCTGGTGTTCGCGCACAACATGCACCTCCAGCGCGCCCAGCCCGACGAGGTGGGCTGGGGCAGTGCCGGCGCGCTCGTCGCACGTGCACTCGGCGAGCGCTATGTGTTCGTGGCGACCGACGCCAACCCGCGGAGCGAGCCGGACACCCTGCAAGGCATGCTGGCCGAGGCGACCAACCGTCGGGCCCTGTTCCCGACACCGGCCCTGCTGGCCGCGCTGCCCCTGTCCGTCGGCGCCGGCGAGCCGATCCTGCCCGGCCACCTGCCGCTGCGACCGACAGCGCTGGCCTGTGCCGACGCCGTCATCTTCATCGCCGACACCGACGGCCAGCGCCATCAGTACTGGTAGCACGGCCTCTGGACGGGACCGACCGACCTCGCCGACTCCGAGTCGTCAGCCGGCGAGGTCGCTGGCAGCGCCTGGAATCAGAACTGGATGCCAAGCACACCCGCGGGACACTAGCCGGCCTTGACCTCGGTCTTGCCGGCCTCGATGCGTACCTCGACCTTGTCACCGGTCGCCGGGTCGCTGAACCGGATGTCGATCTTGCTGCTGACGGCGCCTTGGCCGTGGCGCGCGCCACCGCCACCGCTGTTCGTCCAGGTCCAGTCGGGTGCGACGATTACCTCGTCCAGAATGCCGCCGGTCCTGGCCACGACGGCTCCTGCGCCGAGGGCTTCCACGCAGAAGAGCAAGCTTCCATCCGGCTCGCGAATCTGTTGCCCGTTCTGCAGGTCCAGGGGGCAGAACAGGGTGGTGGGCGCAGGCGGGGGCGCCGTCTGGGCGAGGGCTGGGCCTGCGGCGAGCAGGGTGCCGGCAGCGGCGACCGACAGTGCGGCGGCGATACGGCTGATGCGAATCACGGGGGTCTCCTTTGGTGGTGGCCACTCCCGGCCCGCGCCGGAATGCGACCTCTACGTAAGAGCGCGGGACAGCCAGCTCCAGTGCGGTGCTCCGCAGCAGTGTGACCCGATGTGGCAGGGGGTATGCCCTCAGCCGCGCTACGAACCGATCATGTAGGACACTTGGGGCGGGAAACTATTGGACGTTGGTACTAGTCCCCGGCCGCGAGGCGACACGGCGCGTGGTCCCCGTCCGCGCACAGGCCGAACACGTCGTCCGGCGTGCCCTGCGGGTAGGTGACGTGCCGATGGGATCGCTGACCGCGGGTACAGCCGGCCGAGCAACTGACTTCCTCCGCTGGGCGATCCGGCGCAGGCCCGCCACCTACGTCAACGACGTGTTGCGGACCGGTCTGGTGCCGGCCGGGGTCCGTGCGGTGCTGTACCAGGCGTTGGCGCTGCTGCCGGATCTGACGGTGACGCAGCGGGAGGCGAACCTGGCCGGTCGGGTCGGTGTCGCGCTTGGCGTCGACGACCCCAGCTATCCGACGCGGGACGACATCATCGTCGATCCGACCACCGGCCGGTACATCGGCGAGCGAACCGTGCAGTTGCGTGCCGAGGACGGCGTCAGGGCGGGCATGGTCACCGAGTTCAGCGCGGTGACGACGGTGGTGGCGCAACGCCTCGGTGCGCGGCCGAAGTAGTGCCACGATGCACGTCCGACCCGCTGGATCACGAATTGCCGTCGGCTACTCGGCGCGGTGGGCTGCCGACTCCTGGGAGTGGCGAACGGCGGCGATCGCGGTCGAACAGCCACGTGCTGGGCGCTCGGCATCGGCCGCCGACTGGCATCCGGACTACCGTCCGTTCCAGTGAGGGTGTGGCAACAAACTGGCTGGCAGACCGTGCAGTCGCTATCCCGGTGACCCGGCCCGACCGGTGACAATCCGGCCATGACCTCGCCGATCCTGCTGACCGTCGACGATGACAGCTCGGTCTCCAGGGCCGTGGCCAGAGACCTGCGCCGACGCTACGGCCAGGACTACCGGGTCGTGCGCGCCGAGTCCGGCGCGGACGCGCTCGACATGCTGCACGAGATCAAGCTGCGCGGGGACACGGTCGCGGCCATCCTCGCCGACTACCGCATGCCGGAGATGGACGGCATCGCGTTCCTCGAACACGCCATGGACCTGTTCCCGAGGGCCCGCCGGGCGCTGCTCACCGCGTACGCCGACACCAACGCCGCCATCCAGGCCATCAACGTCGTCGATGTCGACCACTACCTGCTCAAGCCGTGGGACCCGCCCGAGGAGAAGCTCTACCCGGTGGTCGACGCGCTGGTGGAGAGCTGGCGGGCCACCGGTGACACGCCCGTCGAGGAGACGAAGGTCGTCGGGCACCGCTGGTCGGCGCGCTCCTACGAGGTGCGCGATTTCCTCGCCCGCAACTCGGTGCCCTACCGGTGGTACTCGGTGGACGAGCACGAGGGCAACCGGCTGATCGAGGCGGCCGGTGCCCACTCGACGGAGATCCCCGTCGTGATCACGCCGGACGGCACGGCGCTGCGCAACCCCGGCGGCCTGGAGATCGCGGCCGCCGTCGGCCTGTCCACCGAGCCTGCCGCCGAGTTCTACGACGTCATCGTGATCGGCGGCGGGCCCGCCGGCCTCGGGGCCGCCGTGTACGGCGCGTCCGAGGGGCTGCGCACCGTGCTGGTCGAGCGGCAGGCCACCGGCGGCCAGGCCGGGCAGAGTTCCCGCATCGAGAACTACCTCGGCTTCCCCGACGGCGTGTCCGGCACCCAGCTGACCGACCGGGCCCGCCGCCAGGCACACAAGTTCGGCGCCGAGATCCTCGCCACCCGCGACGTCGTCGGCCTGTACGTGCGCGGTTCGGCACGGGTGGTCCGGTTCGGTGACGGCACCGAGATCGCCGCGCACGCCGTGGTCCTCGCCACCGGGGTGTCCTACCGGGCGCTGGCCGCTCCGGGCACTGCCGAGCTGACCGGCCGTGGCGTCTACTACGGGTCGGCGCCCACCGAGGGACCGAACTGCGCCGATGAGTCGATCTACATCGTCGGCGGCGCCAATTCGGCAGGCCAGGCCGCTGTTTTCTTCGCGAGGTTCGCCGACCAGGTCACCCTGCTGGTGCGCGGCGAGTCGTTGCGGCACTCCATGTCGCACTATCTCGTCGAGCAACTCGCCGCGATCGAGAACGTGCGGGTCCGGGTGCGCACGACCGTCCAACAGGTGCACGGCGGTGAGCTCCTGGAGTGGCTGACGGTGTGCGACCTGGGGTCCGGGCACATCGAAACGCTCCCGGCGAGTCACCTGTTCGTGTTCATCGGCGCCGCACCGCACACGGAGTGGCTCGGCGGCGACATCCTGCGTGACGACAACGGTTTCGTGCGCACCGGACCGGATCTGCTGACCGACGGCGAACGGCCGCCCGGCTGGCGGCTGGATCGTGATCCGCTCTACCTGGAGTCGTCGGTGCCGGGTGTGTTCGTCGCGGGCGACGTGCGCTCGCAGTCGGTCAAGCGGGTGGCGTCGGCGGTCGGTGAGGGTGCGATGGCCGTGAGCCTGGTGCACCGGTATCTGGAGGAGCAGTGATGGGCACGCTGAGCCAGGACGAACTGCGGGACATGTTCCTGTTCGAGAGCCTGTCCGCCGAGCAGCTGACCTGGATCAGCGAGAACGGCAGGCTGGAGCACTATCCACCGGACACCCGGGTCCTCGCCGAGGGCGACCCGGCGACGTGCTTCTACGTGCTGATGTCCGGCACGGTCAGCATGACGCGCGTGGTGGGCGGCAACGACATCGAGATCACCAGGACGTGGCAGCGCGGCGCGTACTGCGGCGCCACCCAGTTCCTCGTCGGGCAGAGCGGTGAGCAGCGCTACGCAGCGTCCGTGCACGCGATCACGGAGCTGACGTTCTTCAGCCTGCCGGCCGCGGACTTCGCGGAGCGCGTCAAAACCTGGTTCCCGATGACGACGCACCTGCTGGAGGGCATGTACCTCGGGTTCCGCAACAGCGAGGCGTCCATCGGGCAGCGCCAGCGGCTGCTCGCGCTCGGCGAACTGTCCGCCGGGCTCACCCACGAGCTGAACAACCCGGCCGCGGCCGCCGTGCGGGCCACAGAGGCCCTGCACACGCGGGTCGCCGGCATCCGGGAGAAGCTCGCGTCGCTGGCCGAACAGGACATCCCGCCGGACGTGCTCACCCGGCTCGTCGACGTGCAGGCGAAGTTCGTCGCGTCCGTCGCGCACGCATCGAAACTCACCGCGCTCCAGGCCAGCGACCAGGAGGACGAGACGACGGACTGGCTCGACGACCACGACATCGACCAGAGCTGGGAGCTCGCGCCGATCTTCGTGCAGGCCAGGATCTCGACCGACAATCTCGCCGAGGTGGCGGAGCTCATCGGCGCGCGGTACCTGGCCGGTGGCCTGTCCTGGCTGGCGTACTCGGTCGAGACCGAACTGCTGATGGGCGAGATCACCGAGGCGACGACACGCATCTCCGGCCTGGTCGCGGCGGCCAAGGAGTACTCGCACATGGACCGCGCGCCGCACCAGTGGATCGACGTGCACGACGGGCTGGAGTCCACCCTCGTCATGCTGGCCGGCAAGGTCGGGCCCGGTGTCACCGTCGTGCGCGACTACGACCGTGATGTGCCCAGGGTGCCCGCGTATCCCGGTGCGCTCAACCAGGTCTGGACGAACGTGGTGGACAACGCGCTCGCCGCGATGGGCCCGACCGGCACGCTCACCATCCACACCGGGCAGACCGACGAGCACGTCGTCGTCGAGATCCGGGACACCGGTCCCGGTATCCCGGATGCGCTGAAGCAACGCGTCTTCGAGCCGTTCTTCACCACCAAGCCGGTCGGCGAGGGCACCGGGCTCGGCCTGGACATCTCGTGGCGCATTGTGGTCAACCACCACCACGGCGACCTGCTGGTGACCTCCGAGCCCGGCGACACGCGGTTCCAGGTGCTGCTGCCGCTCACCGGCCAGCCCGGTCAGTCGAACTGAGCCGAAAGAGGTCGCTTCGCGCCAGGCCCTCCCGCGCCGCTGGCGCGCCAGGCCCCAGCTGGAACCAGTAGAACCCGTGGCCGGGCACGGTGAGCAGATAGGGCAGCTCGCCGATCCGGGGGAACAGCACACTGCCGGTCATCTCGGCGGGCGCGCAGCCCTGGTACGCCGACAGATCGAGCTCGACCGGCTGCGGGAAGCGCGACAGGTTGTTCACGCACACGACGACGTCGTCGGTGTCGGTCCTGGTGTCACCGTCGGCCGGCCGCCGCGGGTCGAGCCCGGCTTCCTCGGTGTCGGGCCGGTACTGGCGGACGAACGCGAACACGGTCTGGTTGGACGAACTCAGCTCGGTGAAGTCGCCGAGGCCGAACGCCGGATGCTGCCTGCGGACCTCCAGTATGCGTTTGGTCCAGTGCAGCAGCGACGAGCAGTTCTTCAACTGCGCCTCGACGTTCACGGCCTGGTAGCCGTACACCGGGTCGCCGATCACGGGCAGGTAGACGCGGTTGGGGTCGCACCGGGAGAACCCGGCGTTGCGGTCCGGGCTCCACTGCATGGGCGTGCGGACGCCGTCCCGGTCGCCGAGCCAGATGTTGTCACCCATGCCGATCTCGTCGCCGTAGTACAGGATCGGCGAGCCGGGCAGCGACAGCAGCAGCGCGGTGAACAGCTCCTGCTGGTCGCGGTCGTTGTCCAGCAGCGGTGCCAGCCTGCGCCGGATGCCGATGTTCGCCTTCATCCTCGGGTCCTTGGCGTACTCGGCGTACAGGTACGCGCGTTCCTCGTCGCTGACCATCTCCAGTGTCAGCTCGTCGTGGTTGCGCAGGAAGATGCCCCACTGGCAGCCAGGGCCGATCGCGGGTGTCTGCGCCAGGATCTCGGAGACGGGAAACCGGCTCTCCCGCCGCGCCGCGGTGAATATCCTTGGCATCAGCGGGAAGTGGAACGCCATGTGGCATTCGTCGCCGCCCACCGACGGGTCGCCGAAGTAGTCCACGACGTCGGTGGGCCACTGGTTCGCCTCGGCGAGCAGGATACGGCCGGGGTACTCGTCGTCGATGACCTTGCGGACCCGCTTGAGGAACGCGTGGGTCTGGGGCAGGTTCTCGCAGTTCGTGTCGTCCCGCTCGAACAGATACGGCACGGCGTCCATGCGGAACCCGTCGACGCCGAGGTCCAGCCAGAACCGCAGCACGTCGATCATCGCGTCCTGCACGACCGGATTGTCGTAGTTGAGGTCGGGCTGGTGGGTGAAGAACCGGTGCCAGTAGTACTGCTTGCGGACCGGATCGAACGCCCAGTTCGACGTCTCGGTGTCCACGAAGATGATCCGTGCGTCCGGGTAGCTCCCGTCGTCGTCGGACCACACGTAGAAGTCGCCGTACGGCCCGGTCGGGTCGCGGCGGGATTCCTGGAACCAGCGATGCTGGTCGGACGTGTGGTTCATGACCACGTCGGTGATCACCCGGATGCCTCGACGGTGGGCCTCGTCGACCAGCGCCACCAGATCCTCGATCGTGCCGAACTCCGGCAGTACGGCACGGAAGTCGCTGATGTCGTAGCCACCGTCGCGCAGCGGCGACGCGTAGAACGGGGGCAGCCACAGGCATCCGATGCCCAGCCACTCCAAGTAGCCCAGTTTCTCGATGAGGCCACGCAGGTCACCGGTGCCGTCGCCGTTGGAGTCGTGGAAGGCGCGCACGAGTACTTCGTAGAACACCGTTCTGGTGAACCAGTCGGGCTCGTAGGGCATGGCGCGGGCGCGTGGGAAATCGCCTGCCTGCGGCTCCAGCTGTGGCTGGACGTCCCCGCTCCGAATTCTGCTCGCCACGAATACCGTCCTCTCACCCCGACGTGTTCTTTCTACAGTGCCTGGCCTGATCTGCGTTGACATCGTCCAGTCGAATCACCATGAGCATTCCGTCAGGTGCTCGGGAGAGGTGTGCACAACGTTTAATGCGGGTGGTTTTCCGGTACCGAGATAGGCCACGCTGCCAGAACACGGAAGGCAACACGCGATATGATCGTTGACGAGATGAGGTGGCGCACGTGAGTTCTCCCAACGGAAGCCGGTCGCCCGAGGCGGTGGCCCGCAAGTTCCTCACCGCTCTTGGCAATCAGGACACCGACCAGGCGGCGAGCTGCTTCGCCCCGGACATCGTGCAGGAGATGCCGTTCGCGCCGCCGGGATTCCCGGACCGTCGCGAGGGTTATGACGCCGTCCGGCAAATGTATGCCGCGCTGCCGCAGTTGACGAGGAGCATCGAGTTCGTCGTGCTCAACGCCTACCCGATCACGGACGGCGAGCACGTACTCGTCGAATTCCAGGGGAAAATCGTACAGAATTCCGGTTCGGTGTACGACAACCACTACTTCGGCCTGTTCCGGGTGATCGACGGCCTGATCAGCAACTATCGTGAGATCTTCAACCCGGTGATCCTGCTGAACTCGCTCACCGCCGCGGATGTCGAGGCCGCGGCCGAGCTGGCCCTTGCCGACTGACGCGCAGCGTTCGCCACGACGAGCGAGCCGTAACCGCCACCCGCGGCTACGGCTCGTTCCGTTCGAAATGTCGGTATCGCTCAGAATCCGGACATGTCGACCCTGGCCGGTGACGGGTTGACCGGCTGGCGGTAGATCGACTGGTAGGCGTGGGCCACCGAGGCGAGCGTGACGTGGTGGTGCCAGCCACGAAACGACCGACCCTCGAAGTGCTGGAGCCCGGCCTCGTCGTTCATCCGGTTCAGCTCTCGCCGGGTGCTGCCGGCGAACTCCAGCAGCCGCACGAGTTCGGGCAACCGTGCGGTGTTCAGGTTGGTCAGCCACAGGTTGCGCGGACGGGCCCGGCCGACCGGCCACTGCGCGACGACGTGCCGGGTGCGCCTGCCGTACCGGCCGGCCACGATCGGGGTGGGCTCGTTCGAACCGGGGATCGGCACCATGACGAAATGCGACCGCAGCAACTGGCCGCTGACTGGGCTGGGCAGCGTGAGCGTCACGCGGCCGCGGGAGGCCATCCTGGCCAGGTCGGCCACCCGGATCGTGCGCTCGGACGGCCCGGTGGAACGGGCCCCAGTGGAGTGCGCCCCAGTGGAGTGCGCCGCCGGGGAGTGCGCCCCAGTGGAGTGCGCCGTCGGGGCATGCACTGCTGTGGAGTGTACTGCCGTCATGTCGTCGGACACCCGGACCGCGTAGCGCAGGCCCCGGTCCTCCAAGCCGCGCAACAGATGCTTGACGTGCGGGTCGTGCTGGCAGTCGACCAGGATCACGGGCGGTGTGAGATCCCAGCTGACGACCATTTCGTCGATCATGTCGAGCACGTACTGCCAGCGTGGCCGGTGGCTCTCGGTGGACGGCACGTGCGCGCGGGCCCTCCGGTCCGCTTCGCGGTCCCACGCGGGGGGCAGCATCAGCCGCCAGTTGACCGGCACGCTGCCCTCCTCGGTGGTCAGGCAGGCGGTCACGGCCAGTTGGCAGTTGATGGTGCGGCGGGCCGTCGGCACGTACTGCTTGGCCACGCCCGCCGAGTTGGCGCCGTTCTTCGGAAACGTCACCTCGTCGATCACCCATGCCTCGCTGCGGGCCCGTGCGACGACACCCTGGGCGAGACGTAAGCGCACGGGCTCCCACTGCCATGGGCTCTGATTGACGAACTGCTGGAGGCACTGGTCGGCCGGGTAGCCGACGATGTGCTCGGAGATGCGCCGGATCGACTTGCGTCCGGCCAGCGAGACGAGGCCACGAACGTACGCCTCGCCCCAGCGTCGCTGATCGGATCTGCTCAGCGATACGAAGAGGTTGTCGCACAGCCCGGCCAGGGACGGCACGGCTCCGCGGATGCCCGTCGGCTCTCGCAGGTAGGTGGTGGTCATCGAATCCCCTCTCGAAGTGGACGTCTGGTGGCAGGGCGCGTGTCGGAGTGGCGAGGGGGAACAGCCCAACGCGGTGGACCGGATGGCCGAGTCGGATGTCGGCCGGAGAGCGCGAACCGGTCCACGAGACCTGCGACGCGCAGGAGGCTCAGCACCGCGAGTAGGCCGCCGACCAGGGGTTGAGCAGTTCTTCGTACCATTTCACAGCTCCCCCGTATGTACGGCAGTAGGTGACCTGGCTGTCCGGGATGGGATTCCACCGATCATCCACAGTGGAGCCGGCATACCTGATGGTCACCGTGATCCGCCCATTCGTACAGAAGGTGCTTGTACTGGCACTGGCAGTGCCACCAACGGAAAGCCATCAACCGTGGGCTCTCAGTAGTTGGCCTTGCGTTAACTGGCGGTTCCGTGCTGGACCCCGGACGGCGAAGGTCGTGGCATCCGGTGCGGTTGGGGGAGACGGAGGCGGGATGTCGGAACTTGCGATCGTCGACGAACCGGCGGGCGCCGCCCGGCCATGGACCTTCATCGGCCGCACCGAGCAGCTCACCAGGGTCGTGGACGGGGTGGACTCGGCGGGCCTGGTGCTGGTGACCGGGCAGCCCGGGATGGGTCGTACCACGATGCTGTGTCTCGCCCTGCTGCGTGCCGACGTGGGCGCCGCCTCGATGGTCTGGGTGGACGCGGCGCAGGCCGGGCAGTCGCACGCGCTGGCGCCGTTCCTGGCCGGCAGGCTGGGCACCCGGCCCGCCGAGGTGTCGGCGGCCGCCGAGGAACTGGCCCTCGTGCTGGGGCACGGCGCGCTGCTGCTGGTCGACGACGCCCATCTCGTCGACCTGTCCAGCATGCTGGTGTTGCGCGAGCTGCGGCGCGGGTTCGGGGCGCGGCTGCTGCTGTCCGCGCCGCATCTTGGCCCTGGGCCCGATCCGATCGACTGCCTGCGCTACGACCGGGACCTGGTCGTCGTCGACCTGCCGCCGCTGTCCGATGAGCACGTTGGCGCGATGCTGGAGCACGTCGTGGCCCGACCGGTCCGGCCCGCGACCGCGGCTGCGGTGCGTGCGCTCACCGGTGGCTGTCCGCGCCGCCTGTACGACCTGCTGGTCGCACACGGGCTCGGCGCCCGGATCGCGGCGGGCGACGGCCAGCCGGTCCTGCCGCCAGGGTGGTGCTCCGGCGAGGACACCTACCGCCTCACGGCCGCGATGGCCGACGCGTGGTCCGTGCTCGACCTGGACACGGTGGTCGAGATGGGCAGGCTGGCGGGTGAGCTCGGCGCGACCGGCACGGTGGTGGCGATGCACGCGAGCGCGCTGCTGCTGAGTGGTCATGCGGCCGAGGCGGAGCGGCTGCTGGCCGGGTGTGCCGACGACTGCCGGGACGAGGACGTGTGGTGTCGGGTGATCGTGACCAGGGCGCTGACCTGGGCGTTCGGTCTGGGCCGGATGGCGGCGGCACGTCGGATGCTGGCGTCGTCCGCCCAGCGCGCCACGCGCCGTCGGGTGCGGCTGGAGTGCTACCGGGCGTGGCTGCACGCGTTGGACGGCAACGTGCCCGACGCGCTGCGCTGCCTGGAATCGGCTCACGGTGGCCGGGACGACAGGGAGGCCGGGCTGATCGCGTCGGCGACGCAGGCGGCGGTGGCGCTGGCCGGTGGGGTGCCCGCCGATGCGGTGGCGGGTTTGCGGCGGGCGATGGCGCTGTCGGACGGGTTGCGGTGTGAGCTGCCGTGGTTGGACCCGTATCTGCGGGCATGCCTGGTGGATGCGTTGTTGCTGGCCGGTCGTGGGCGGGAGGCCGCGTCGGTGGCCGCCGAGTTGGACGCGACCAGGCGGTCTCAGCCCGGTCTGACCGGCTGAGACCGCCTGGCAGGACATCACGAGCGTCACTGGTCCGTCCGCCGGATGGCCAGCATCGTGATGTCGTCGAACTGCTCCGCGGCGCGGACATGCATGCCGAGTTTGTGGTCGATGTGGTCGAGCAGCCCTTCCGCCGCCGTGGGACGGGCCCGCCGCAGCTCGTCGTGCAGCTGGTCCACCGTGTAGCGGGCGCCCGCGGTGTCCCTGGCGTCGACCACGCCGTCGGTGTAGACGAACAGCGTGTCGCCGGGGTCGAGATAGGTGTGCCGCAGCGCGTAGCTGCTCTCCAGGTGCATCCCCACGGCGGGCCCGGTCGGCGGCAGCGTCTCGATCCGACCGCCGGCTCGCATCAGCATGGGCGGGTCGTGCCCACCGTTGATGTACAACAACGCCCCGGACTGCGGGTCGAGCACGCAGAAGAACAGCGTCGCGAAGTACCCCTGCTGCAGGTGGTTCCGGGCCATGTAGCGATTGGTCCCGACCACCGCGTGCAACAGCGGGCCGGCTCCGACCGACAGCACGGGCGCTGCCGATCGGTGGTCACCCGCGTCGTCGGTCCTGAGCACCGACTCGTAGTTCATCAG
Organism: Pseudonocardiaceae bacterium; assembly: GCA_036279295.1. Lineage (GTDB taxonomy): Bacteria > Actinomycetota > Actinomycetes > Mycobacteriales > Pseudonocardiaceae > DATEPR01. The sequence goes on from DASUJK010000013.1 coordinate 30,674, forward strand.
GTTCCACGCGCCGGCATGCTCCGCGGTGTGCCGCAGCAGCGTCCTGATCAACGCCATGAACAGTGCGGCGCCGATGCCCTTGTCGCACACGTCGGCCACGACGAAGCCGAGGCGCTTGCCGTTGACCAGCTCGAACCCGTCGTAGAAGTCGCCTGCGACCTGGCGGGCCGGCCGGAACCGCGCCGCGAACTGCCAGCCCGGTCTGGCCGGCAGCGCGTCGGGCAGGAAACCCGACTGGATCTCCCGTGCGATGCTCAGATCCCGTTCGTACTGGTGCAGCGTTGCCGTGGCCGCCAGCTCCTCGACCGTCGCGGCGAGCTTGCTGCGTTCCTGGCACGTGGACAGCCGGATTCGCAGCAGCGCGGGCAGATACGGCGGCACGACGTAGTCGAAACCGCCGCGCACACATGCCTCCAGCGCACCGAAGTCGTCCTGCGCGAACACGACCATCGTCGCCGGCAGCGGTGAGGTGAGCAGTTGACGGCCGATCGACGCCACCTGGGGCAACCCGAGCGACGCCGACACGAGCACGATCGTGGCCTCCGCCCACCGGGCCGTGCCGTCGAAGATCTCCGCGGGCGTGCTACGCCTGGTCTGGAACCCGTCCTCCCGCAGCGCTCGCAGAAGTTCGGTGACGGTGGTGCCACGCTCCTCGGCGACGACCAGTGCGATGCTCGCCGTCATCGTTGCCTCCCTTCCCGCCGGTCTCCGTGGCCCCCTGCGCGGGCCGACACATGATCAGGACGTTGTGGTTGTGGCCGGCCCGGTACTCGTACGCGAACTCGTCGAGCGCCTGCAGCGCCAGATAGAGCCCGAAGCCGCCCTCTTCCCGCGCCTCCACCGGATCGGCGTCCAGTCTCGGCGTCGGATCGTGCGTGCGCGGGTCGAACCGGGGTGCCGTGTCGACGATCCGCAGCCACAGCCGGTCGTCGGCCACGGCACCTTCGAGTTCGAGCATCCCGGGTCGCCCGTGGTAGCCGTGGTGGATGATGTTGGCGGTGATTTCGTCCGCGGCCAACCGTAAGCGGTAGGCCTGTCTGCCGGTCAGGCCGCCGTCCTGCGCGAGCGATGTGGTGAAGTACGCGATCGCCGCGCCGGCGCCGGCCCACTCGTGGACCCGCAGCCGCCGAGTGGTCATCGGGTCTCGGCGGGATCCTGCATGATGACACCGCGGTGCAGGCCGGTGAGCTTGATCGTCTCGGCCACCGGTGGCGTCGTGCCGACCAGTACGATGTCCACATCGGACCCGAGTTTCTGGTGGGCCATCACGATGCACCGTAAGCCCGCCGACGACATGTACGACAGCTCGCTCATCAGCAGCACGAGCCTGCTCACTTCCTGCTCGGCGGCCTGAGTGATCAACTCGTTGAGCCGGGGCGCCGCCGCCGAGTCGAGCTCGCCGACCAGCCGGATGTTCGCACTGGCGCCCTCGACGTGCAGTGTGGCGTGAAACTCCATGATCCGTCCCTCTCAGTTGTCCGCGGGCCCGAGGAGAGTCCCCGGACCCCGGGCGACGAGTCCGATACTCGCGCGTGGTCCGATGTGGACAGTGTGCTGGTCGGTCAGTTCCGGCTCGCGACCGGCCTCGTGCACGTCGGCCGGGCTCGGCGCGGCGGTGTCCGCGACGAGGTGCCAGCGCCAGTCATAGGGCAGCGCCGGCAGTTCCAGTTCGTGTCCTTCCCAGTGTGCGTTGACGGCGAAGTAGACGCAGTCGTCGCCCGCGTCGGTGCGCTGGTAGCACATCACCCCGAGCAGGTGGCCATGGCCGGACCAGTCCGGCTGCCACGCGCGCACGCCGTGCCAGCTGATCTCGGGCAGCGGTCCGGTCACGGTCTGGCCGAGCGGATGGCTCGGCCGCCGCAAAGCGGGATGGGCGTGCCGGAACGCGATCAGCGTGCGGGTGAAGCGCAGGAGGTCGGCGTTGCGTGCCACGAGCCGCCAGTCGAACCAGGACACCTCGTCGTCATGGCAGTAGGCGTTGTTGTTGCCGTGCTGGGTGCGGCCCACCTCGTCACCGGACAGCAGCATCGGGATGCCGTGGCTGAACAGCAGGATGAGCAGCGCGTTGCGGGCCTGGCTCGCGCGCAGGGCGATGATGTCGGCGTCGTCGGTCGGCCCTTCGGTGCCGCAGTTCCACGACCGGTTGTCGCTGTCGCCGTCCCGGTTGTCCTCACCGTTGTTGTCGTTGTGCTTGTGGTTGTAGGACACCAGGTCGTGCAGCGTGAACCCGTCGTGCGCTGTCACGAAGTTGATCGACGCGGACGGGCCGCGCCTGCCGTAGAGGTCGGGCGAACCGGACAGGCGGGCGGCCAGTTCGCCGACGACACCCGTGTCGCCCTTGAGGAACGACCGGACGGCGTCGCGGTACTTGCCGTTCCACTCCGACCAGCGGCAGTAGTCGGGAAAGCTGCCGACCTGGTAGAGCCCACCGGCGTCCCACGCCTCTGCGATCAGCTTGCAGTCGCGCAGCACCGGGTCGTAGGCCATCGACTCGATGACCGGCGGATTGGCCAGCGGGGTGCCGTCCTGTGCCCGGCCCAGGATCGACGCGAGGTCGAACCGGAAACCGTCCACATGGTACTCGACGACCCAGTGCCGCAGGCAGTCCAGCACGAACCCGCGCACCACCGGGTTGTTGCAGTTGAACGTGTTCCCGGTACCGCTGAAGTTGTAGTAGTCGCCGTTCGGCGTGAGCATGTAGTAGGTGCTGTTGTCCAGGCCGCGGAACGACACCGTCGGCCCCTGCTCGTTGCCCTCCGCGGTGTGGTTGAACACCACGTCGAGCAGTACCTCGATGCCGGCGCGGTGCAGGTGCTTGACGAGGTGCTTGAACTCGTCGACCTGCATGCCGTAGCGGCCGGTTGCCGCGTACGACGCCTTCGGCGCGAAGAAGCCGACCGTGCTGTAACCCCAGAAGTTCAGCAGCTGGTCACCGGTGGCCGGGTCGACATGGGTGTTCTCGCACTCGTCGAACTCGAAGATCGGCATCAGCTCGACACAGTTGACGCCGAGTTCCTTCAGATACGGGATCTTGTCCACGAGGCCTGCGAACGTGCCCGGCTCGGTGACCTCCGACGACGGGTGCCGGGTGAACCCGCGCACGTGTGTCTCGTAGATCACCAGCTCGTGCGACGGCAGGTTGGGCGGACTGTCGCCCTCCCAGTCGTAGTCGTCGAACGCGATCTGCGCGCGGTAGGGATAGGGTGCGGTCAGGTCGACCGGCACACCCCACTCCTCGCGGCCGCCGATGGCGTTCGCGTACGGATCGGACAGCACCCGGTCGGGGTCGAACCGGTCGAGCCGATCGGGCTCGGCCGGACCGGTCGCCCGGTAGCCGTACTCGATCATCTCGGTGTCCAGCCCGTACACGGTCATCGCGAACACACCACCGACCCGGAAGTCGGCCGGAAACGGCAACTCGGCCATGGGTTCCCGGTCGCCACGGCGGAACAGCACGAGTGTCATCGCGCTGGCCCGGTTGGAGAACAACGCGAAACTGACCCCGCCCGGCACGAGTGTCGTGCCGAAGGGCAGTGCCCGGCCGGGGCCGACGGCGAAGCCGGCCACCCGCCGTGTCGGATGGGAGTCGATGCGCTCGGAGAACGGCAACAGGGTCATGCGGTGAGCTCCGCGAGTCCGGCCTCGACGGTGTCGGTGACCGCGAAGAAGTCGAGGAACCCGGTGGCCGACATGACGGCGTAGATGTCCGGCGGGATCGCCGTGAGCGCGATCTGCGTACCGGTTGCCACCGCCTGCCGGTACATCAGCAGCAGCACCCGCAGCCCCGCGCTGGACAGGTAGGTGACCCGGCTGAGATCCAGCAGCAGCCGGTCGCTGCAGCTGACGAGCGGCATCATGTGCTCCCGTGTGGATAGTGCGGTGTGGTTGTCCAGTTCGCCCGTCAGCTCGACGACCGTGACGTCGCCGAACGTGCGCTGTGCCACGTCCATGTCATCCCCCATCGCCTCACGTGCTGACCGGCGCCAGGTGCGCGCGGACCGTCAGAGCCTCGTCCGAGTCGGGCAGCTTGATCGCCATCGCCTGCGGGTCGAAGGCCGCATAGGGCTGACCATCGATCTCCACCCAGTCCAGGCGCACCCGGTCGCGCGGCAGGGCATCGGGCGCGACGCGCAGTGTGCGGTTGCGGAACCCGTCCGGCCGGGGCCGGAACCACAGTGTCAGCGGTTCCTCGGACAGCAACAGTCTGTTGTAGACAGTGGCGAGGAAGCACAACTCGGATGCGTGGTACATGCTCATCGAGTGGCTGCCCTTGAGCCGCTCGTTGCCCAGCAGGTACGGCGTGCCGGTGGCCAGCACGTTGAAGTACACGCCACCCTCGTCGTGGTCGAGGAAGAACGCGTTGTAGAACGCGGCCGCCTCCCGCCCGTGCCGGCGGAACTCCTCGTCGCCGGTGTGCCCGGCCAGGATCAGGTAGGCGAGGATGGCCTGCTCCTGCTGCCACCACGCCTTGCGGTCGTGCCACGTCAGCCGGTGGTGGCGTTCGCCGTCGACCAGCGTCCGGTCCATCACGTCGTACCAGCCGCCGCGCCGCCGGTCGCTGCCGAACTCCGGCATCGCGCGGCCAAGACGCTCGGCCGTCTCCCGGTACACGTCCTTGGGTCGGATCGCGTTCATCCGCATGAGGTTCCACGCGATCTTGAGGTTGTGTCCGACGACGGCGCGGTCCTGCTGCCAGCCCCACGTGCGGTCGGGTGTCCAGTCGGCGTGGAAGCGCTCCTGGACGAACGGGCTGTCCGGCTGCGGGAAGTGCTCGACGATCAGGTCGAACGTCTCCTCCAGCATGGCGGCGTGCCGCTCCTCACCAGTCGCGAGGAAGAGGTTGATCAGGTACGCGGGCGCGTGGTCGCCCACGGAGTTCCAGTTCTTCCGCGAGCGGTTCGGGCCGAGCGAGTCGTGGTGCGGGGACAGCAGGATCGGGTCCACGTGCGAGTAGTAGCCGCCCCGGTCGTAGTCGCGGAAGAACCGCTGGAACAACCGCAGGGTGCCGTCGATGTCCTCGGAGATCCGGGGGTCACCGGTGATCCGGTAGGTCTGGGTCGGGCCGACGAGCGCGTAGATCTGCTCGTACATCGGAATGGCGTCGTAGTCGTCGCCGAACTCCGATGTGAACAGCTTCCGCTCGGTCCTGCCGTTGCTGCCTTCCCGCACGTCGATGCCGTGGTACCAGTACACGACGTCCTCGTCGCGGTCCACGAAGCGCATGTGCTCGCGGATGTACTCGGTGCCCCGCTCCGCGGCATCCAGGAAGTCCTCGTCGCCGGTCAGCATGTATGCCGACGCCATCCCGTAGACCAGCCGGGAGATCGTGTCGGTCTCCTGTGCGTGCCGGTCGGTCTTGTCACCGCCCAGCCGCAGCATGGTGCGGTAGTCGCGGTAGTCGATCGGGCCGGTGCCGAACTGCGCGCGCCGGTAGAACCTGGCCAGCTCGGTGAGCTGGTTGATCCACCAGTCCTGGCCCTCGAAGGTGTACTCGCCGGGCCGACGGCCGAGGAACAGCAGGCTCTTGGCGTCCAGCGTGCGGCTGCCGCCGCCGTCGTAGGTGACGCCGTACGCGTAGCCGAACCGGCCGGGCGTGAGCAGGTCGGCCAGGTGTGCCGACGCGTCCACGTAGGGCTCACCGAGGTTGCGCAGGAACTCCGCGCTCGTGGTGTCGCTGACCAGCGCACGCACCGGCGTGCCGTCGCTCGTGCGCAGGTCCAGGGTGCCGCGTTCGGGATCGAACGCCGTCACGTACCCGGCGACCAGATCGGAGAACGAGAGGTCCGACTCAGCCATGGCGTACTCCAGTGCCTCGGTGGATCGTCCACGCGCGACGCTGTGCCGCGTGCTGGGAGTGCTGTGCGTGCTGGGCCGCGATCAGGTCGATCAGGGTGCGCGCGAAGAGATGGCAGTGCGCCGCGCTGCGGGCCGTAACGAGGTCACGGTCGACGACCACGTCCTGGTCGGTGTAGCCGGCGCCCATGTTGCGCACGTCGCCGATCAGGTTGTTGTGACACGTGACCCTGCGACCCCGGACCACTTCGGGAATGGGCGACACCAGCCACATGCCGTGGCAGATGATGCCCTTGAGCAGCGAGGGCACCTCGAACGCGCGGCGCAGCAGCCGCACGGCCGGCGCCAGTTCCCGGACGTCCTCGGTGTAGCGCAGCCGGTCGGACACCATGCCCGACGGCACGATGAGCGCATCGAATCCGGCGAGGTCGTCGTCGGTGACGGCTTCCAGATCGCCGTCGACGGTGATCGGCAGCTGGTACTCGTGGCCGGTGAACGTCAGCTCCCGCTGACCCCACAGCCTGGTCAACAGCAGCAGGCGCGCACCCTCCTCGGCGAACCGGCGTTGATAGTAGAAGAGTTCTGGTTCGACGTAGTCGGCTTCCATCAGCACCGCGATGGTGCGGCCGGCAAGTGCCCCGGCATCGCGGCGGATCATCTCGTCCACACGTCGCTCCTCTGCGTGACCAGGTCGATCAGGAACGGGCCGTCGTGGGTGAGCAGCCGGTGCACGGCCGGCTGCACCTGGTCGGGTTTCTGCACCCGCAGCGCCGACACCCCGAGGCTCTCCGCGAGCGAGACGAAGTCGATGTCCGGGTAGGACAGGTCGAAGCCGCTCGGCGACGCGTGGTGCGGGATCGTGCTTTCCAGCCAGTACTGTTCGATGTTGCGGTCGAGCAGCTCGTACCGGTGGTTGTTGCAGATGACGAACTTCGCCGCGACCTCGTGCCGCGCCGCCGTCCACAGCGCCTGGATCGTGTACATGCTGCCGCCGTCGCCGGTGAACCCGACGACCTGCGCGTCCGGCCGGGCGAGCTTGATCCCGACGGCGCCGGGAATGCCGACGCCGAGCGAGCCGCCCCTGGTGAGGAACCAGTCACCGGGCCGCCTGCCGGGCAGGTACCTCGACATGGCGGGTGAGTTGGTCAATGCCTCGTCGAAGATCACCAGGTCGCCGCCGGCCCTGGCCAGTTCGGCTGCGAACACCTCCATCAGTGGCGCTTCGCTGTCCGGCTCGGGCAGCAGCCAGCTCGCCGGGTCGTACGTCGTGCGCTCCTGCGCCCGCTCGGCGAGCCGGTCGTACAGCGCGGCGAGCGTCGGCTTCGGGTCGGCGACGAGCGGGATGTCGACGGGATGGTTCTTGGCCACCTCGAAGTCGTCCAGGTCGATGTGCACGACGGTGGCGCCGGCCCGGAACGGGTTGTCCAGCAAGGGAAACACCTCGGGGAAGACGTACGTGCCGACGATCAGCACCGCGTCCGCGTCGGTGACGGCCTGCTGGCTCGCCGAACCGAACATGTGCCCGAGCTGACCCCGGTACAACGGGTGGGTGGCGTCGATGTTGACCTCGCTGAAGTCGACACCCCACACCGGTGCGTCCAGCAGCTCGGCCAGCCGGGTCAACTCCGCCTGGGCGCCGGACACCGAGACCCCGTCGCCGACGAGGATCACCGGTCGGTCGGCGCCCCGCAGTGCCCGAGCGGCCGCGTCCAGCTCGTCCCGCGGTGGCACGGCCACCCGGGACGGGATGGTGCTCGCCACCGCGGGCTCGGTGGTCGTCTCGTCCAGCACATCCATGGGCAGCGAGACGAACACCGGGCCACGCGGTGGGGTCATGGCGAGCTTGACCGCGCGGCGGAGCACGCGCAGCACCGACTGCGGGTGCACCACCCTCGTGGCGTACTTGGTCACCGGCCGCGCCATGGCGACCAGGTCGCTCGCCATCTGCGCGTCCATCGCGTCGTAGCGCACACCGGACTCACCGGCGATCACCACGAGCGGCGAGTGGCCGCGCCTGGCCTGGTAGAGCATGCCGATACCGTTGCCGAGCCCGACGCCGGTGTGCAGCTGCACCAACCCCGGCCGGTGTGTCGCGCGGGCGTAGCCGTCGGCCATCGCGATGGCCACCGTCTCCTGCAGCGCGAGCACGTACCGGAAGCCGGGCACCTGCTCGGCCGCGTCCAGGAAGCCCTGCTCGACCGTCCCCGGGTTGCCGAACATCGTGTCGATCCCGTCGGCGCGGAACTGCTCGAACATCGCGATCTTGCCGGGTCTTGCGGTCATCGTCTCGCCCTTCCGTGTGGTTTACCAGCCGGCCCTGCGCAGCCCGGACTCCAGCACCCGGACCAGTTGGCGGCCGGCCGGGAAGGAGTCCGGAGTGGACCGTGCGGTGACGAACGGGTGGTCGACGATCACCGAGATCTCCTTGCCGACGTTGCCGTGGTAGGCGCCGTCGGGGCCGGTCGCGTCGCGCAGGATGTACTCCAGCGGGTACGGCGGCGGGCCCATGTTGAAGTCGGTACCGAGGAAGCCGGTGCCGTCCAGGTAGTCGTATTCCTTGCAGTGCCCGGTGACGTGCTTGCCCCAGATGATGCTGCGCCGGTCCTCCCAGTCACGGGCGAACGCCAGCGCGGCGACGCCGTAGCACTCGGCAAGAACCGGCTTGTCGGCCCGCACGAACGCGAGGATCAGCTCGTGCACGCGGCCGTTGTTGGCCAGGTCCACGATGGGGCCGCTGCCGCCCACGATGACCAGTGCCGCGTAGTCGGCGACGGGTTCGTCGGTGGCCGTGGCCAGGTCGCGGTAGTACTTCTCCATCGCCCGCAACGGCTGCGGCACGCTGGCGTACGGCCGCTCCGGCAGCAGCACCGCCAGCGACAGCGGCGTGTCCAACCGGTCGGACTCGTCGAGCTCACGAGCCGCCACGGCCACCTCGGGGGTGGTCACGGCCCGCCCGAGCGGCGGGTCGACGTAACCCGGGTCCAGGCTCGGCGGCAGCGCCCTCGGCCGCTTGCCGGTCGGCGTGACGAACACCGACTCGTAGCCTGCCGCGTCCAGTTCGGTGAGCGGCCCGAGCAGTTCCTCGCCCCAGTAGCCGTGCTCGGAGAGCAGGATGAGGACTCGTTTCGACATCGGATCCTCCTGTCTTCAGAACAGTTCCGGGGTGTCGCCGACCGGGGCCAGCCCGTTCACGACGTAGTCCCGCAGCCGAGGCCGGCCCGAGCTGTCGATGACCACTTCCCAGCTCTGGTCGGCGTCGTAGCTGAGGATCTGGCTCTTTGCGGCAGGCGGGTCCCACACGCGCGTCGTCCAGTTCACGACGACGTGGATCTTCACCCGGTCACCCTCGAAGTCGACGTCGGCGACGTCCACCCGGTGGATCTCGTCGAAGAACCGCCGAACGACGCCCTCGTACCAGTCGCGCAGCCCCGCCACGGTGGACACCGTGACTTCGGGAAACACGAACCGGAGCTGCTGCTCGTCGAGATGGTCGGCGATTTTTTCGAAAGGTTCATGGCGGTCGAGCGTGGCGTACCAGTCGGAAACGAACTGCTGGAGTTCACGCACGCTCACGCCTAATTGTCTGGTCATGGAAGTCGCGCTCCTATGCCACTCTGTCCGGCGTCTACGGACCGAGTACATGGCACGAATACGGCGAATTCCAGTGCCCACGGGGTTCGGCCGGATACTTCCGGGAGTCCACGAGCGCACTGCGTCGGGTCACTTGGCGCAGGTAGATCGCGATTTTGACCACCGGCGCCGCACGCTCAGCCTGGGACTGCCAGTGCTACCACAACCACGTTCTGTATCCCGCGCGCGAACAGGGCCACCCTGGTCAGATGAACGTAGATCGCGCGCCCCCGGGACCATGCGGATATCCGCGTGGATCATTCACTTGACGGAATCGAATCGCAAGAAGCGTCAAGGAATGTGCGGAAAAGCCGCGGCTGTTAGGTTTCCGACACCGGGTCCCGGATCGTCGGGGACAGCGCGCGACAGTCACCGGCATGGCCACGAGAACAAGGGAGAACAGTCATGCGGTTCGGTGTGCTCGGCACGGGAGAAGTCGGCCAGGCGATCGCCAGCAAGCTCGTGTCCGTCGGGCACGAGGTGCGGATGGGATCGCGCAAGGCGGACAACGAGAAGATGGCCGACTGGGTCGAGCGGTCGGGCGAGCGCGCCAGCGGCGGCACGTTCGCCGACGCGGCCGAATTCGGCGACGCGGTGGTGAACTGCACGGCGGGTGTCACGTCGATCGAGGCACTCACCGCGGCCGGCGACGAGAACCTGGCCGGCAAACTGCTGATCGACGTCGCCAACGCGGTCATCGTCTCGGGTCGCATCGAGGCGCCGGCGCTCGACCGGCCCAACACCGACAGCCTCGCCGAACGTATCCAGCGCACGTTCCCGTCGGCGAAGGTCGTCAAGACACTGAACACGATCAACTGTGACGTGATGGTCCAGCCGAGCCTGGTGCCCGGCGAGCACGTCATCTTCGTCAGCGGCGACGACGACGACGCCAAGGCGCGAACGGTCGCCATGCTGGGTGAGTTCGGTTGGCCCGCGCACCGGGTGATCGACCTCGGTGACGTCGCATCGGCCCGTGGCCCGGAGATGTACCTGGCCCTGTTCTCCCGGCTGTTCCTGCTCTACGGCCTCGACGCGCATTTCAGCATCGCCATCCAGCGTTCGACCGAGCGACACGAGGCAGGAGCTCTGCAATGATCGACATCCAGACCGAACAGCGGCACCGGTGGCGTGCGATGTCGCTGCTCGCGATGACCCAGTTCGTGGTCATTCTCGACATCACCATCGTCAACATCGCGCTGCCCACGATCAAGACATCGCTCGGTTTCAACCAGGCGGACCTGCAGTGGGTGGTGGACGCCTACCTGCTCACCTTCGGCGGATTCCTGCTGCTCGGTGGCCGGGCGGCCGATCTGTTCGGCAGGCGCAGGGTGTTCATGACCGGCCTGGCGCTGTTCGGCATCGCGTCGCTGGCGTGCGGTCTGGCCACGACCTCCGGTGAGCTCATCGCCGCCAGGGTGGTGCAGGGCCTCGGCGGAGCGTTGCTGTCGCCCGCGGCGCTGTCCCTGGTGGCCGTGATCTTCCCCGAGGGCGCGGCCCGCAACAAGGCGATGGGCATCTGGGGTGCCGTCGCTGGCGCCGGTGGTGCCACGGGCGTCGTGCTCGGCGGCATCCTCACCAACGGCCCCGGCTGGCAGTGGGTGTTCTGGGTGAACGTGCCGTTCACCCTCGGCGGTGTGCTCATCGCGCCGCTGTTCCTGGCCAAGCGTTCCGGCGCCGGTGCGCGCGGCCAGTTCGACCTGCTCGGCGCGATCACCGTGACACTGGGGTTGACCGCGCTGATCTACGGTCTGGTCGAACTGTCCGAACTGGGCATCGGCTCGGGCCGGGTACTGATCGCGCTGGCCGCGGCCGTGGTGCTGCTGGCCGCGTTCGGCGTGGTGGAGACCAGGGCCGGCCATCCACTGGTGCCGTTCCGCATCTTCAAGATCCGGTCGGCGTCCAGCGCGAACGTGACGATGCTGATCTTCGCGGCAGGTGTGGTGGCGATGAGCTTCTTCGTCACGCTGTACCTGCAGCAGGTGCTGCACTACTCACCGGTGCAGGCGGGCCTTTCGTTCCTGCCGATGGCCTGCGGCCAGATCATCTTCTCCAACGTGGCGTCCAAACTCATCGGCAAACTCGGTGTGCTGCGACTGCTGCTGCTCGGACTCACGTTCAGCACGCTGGGCTTCGCCTGGTTCAGCCTGGTGTCGGCGAACGGCAGCTTCCTGGTCAACGTGCTCGGGCCTGCCGTGGTGCTGTCGGCCGGTGGTGGCTTCACGATCGTGGGCGTCATCGTCGCGGCCGTGTCCGGTGTGCCCGAGCAGGAGTCCGGCCTGGCCGGCGGCCTGATCAACATGTCGCAGCAGGTCGGCGGCGCGGTCGGGCTCGCGGTGCTGTCCGCCGTGGCCACCTGGCGCACGACGGCCGTGGCGGCCGGTGCCACACCGAACGCCGTCGCGCTCACCGACGGATTCCGGCTCGGCTTCGCGGTCGCAGCGGTGCTCACCGCGCTCGCCGGAGTCGCGGCGTGGCTGATGTTGCGGTCCGTGTTCCGCCAGCCGGCGCCGGTCGTGGAACCCGCGGTCGACCAGGAGGCGGCCCTGCCCGCCTCGTAGCGCCCGACCTCGCGTGCCGCCCGGTCGCCCGACCCCACCCCGCCGGGCGGCACGCGATCCCATTCCCCGCCGCGAAACGAAGTGAGGAAATCCCATGCGTCTGGACATGCTCAAGCCGCCGTACGAGGGAGTCGACGCGGAGCGCATCGCCGCGTGGGCGCCCCCCGGCGCCGACGTCGAACCCCTGCACACCGTGCGGATGTTCGTGAAGCACAACAACGAGCTCGCGGAGAACATGCGGCCCCTGGCGTGGTTCTTCCTCGACCCGCAGCGCAGCGCACTCGAAGTGCGGGTACGTGAGGTCGCCGTGGCCAGGACGTGCGCCCGCTCCGGCTGCGAGTACCAGTGGGGCGTCCACCAGGCAGTGTTCGGTGAGGCCGCGGGCTTCACCCCTGCGCAGGTCGCCGCCACCGTGCACGGCACCCCGGACGACGAGATCTGGGACGCCCGTGACCGTGCCGTGCTGACCGCCGTGGACGAGCTGATCGACACGCAGACGCTCAGCGACAAGGCGTGGACACAGCTGTCCGAGCACTTCACCGGCACCCAGTCACTGGAACTCGTCGCGCTGATCGGCTGGTACTTGTTGAACTGCTTCACCAGCAATGCGACCCAGACTCCGCTGGAGGCGTTCGCCGCCCGGTTCCCGGAGGGTGCGCGATGAGTACGTTGTCCCCGAAGGTGCGGGAAGCACTCGAAGGCGACCACCTGGCGCACATGGTGACGATCAACCCGGACGGCAGCCCGCAGGTCTCGTGCGTGTGGGTGGGGTTGGAGGGTGACTCGGTCCTGTCCGGTCACCTCTTCGAACAACAGAAGATCCGCAATTTACGCCGCGATCCACGGATCTCGATGTCGATCGTGCCAGGCGGCAAGAGCCCGGACGGCCTGCCGTTCCACTTCGTACTGCACGGCAAGGCCGAGGTCGTCGAAGGCGGCTGCCCGGAACTGTTGCAGCAGTTGGCTGAGACGTATCTGGGTCCAGGCGTCAAGTGGCCCCCGATGGACGAGCCGCCACCCGGGTTCGTCATCCGTACGACGGTGGAGCGGGTGGTCGGGTACGGACCGTGGCACGAAGAATGACGTTCCTTGCTGATCGGGTCGCTACTGGCGTTCTTTGCCGGTGGCGGCCCGATTTTGTGGTTTGGGGTTGGTCTGCCTCCGCTCCCTCGCCCTGGAGTGTTCGACGCCGGGCGGTGGAGTCAAGGGGGCTCGTTCCTCGCGCACTCGCACCTACAGTGACCAGTGAGACGATGAGCGTAACGGCGTAGCGGTGGTGGACTTGGGGGATCGTGATCCATGCGTTGGGGCCATGAGGGCGACGGTCGGTGAACGCATCGCCTACTACCGCAAGCGGCGAGGCATGACGCAGGAAGTTCTGTGTGGCCTGGCCGATGGGCGGTCTACCGAGTGGCCCCAGATCGAGAATGGTGAACGCGACAAGGACAAGCTGTCCACGATCGTCGCGGTGGCGAACGCGCTCAAGATCAGCCCGACGGTCCTGTTGCCAGGACCGTTCCATTCGAACCCGCGTCAAGACGACACCCTGGCTACTGCGCCCGACGCCGTACCCGACATTGAGTCCGCCATGCTCCGATACGACGGCATGGCCAGGTTCATCGGCGTACCGAGCCGGCCGTCGCCCGCGCTCGCTGATCTCCGCCGCCGAATGGAACGAGCATTCGTGTGCTCGCAGACGGAGCGCTGGTCGGAAATGGCGCCCATCGTGCCCGACATTATTGGTGATGCCTGCACCTGGTGCAGAACGCGGTCACCGACGCGGAGCGCCGCGAGGCATACGAGTTGCAAGCGCTCGTCTATCGCGTTACGTCCGGCATGCTGGTCGGCTGACCGAATCCACCGACGCCTCGGTAGCCGTTGCCGACGCGCTACGGCCCGGACTGAACAGTCCGCAAGCCCACTCGGTGTACGGCTCGCTCATGCTCAAAGGCGCGGTCGGCGCGGCAACTCTCGGTGATCACCGAGCTGCATGGGACTACTTGGACGAGGCGTCGCGCTCCGCCGACATCATCGGTGACCGCAATGACTACTGGTTCGCGTTCGGGCCGACGAACATCGCTATCCACCGCGTGTGGCTGGCCCTCGAACTAGGCGATCCGTCTCGCGCGATCGATCAGGCAGCCTTCGTGCCACACGACACGCTGCCTCCCGAATTGGCCGAACGTAGAGCGTCACATCTCATTGCCGTCGCTTGGGCACACTATTTGCGTCGACACGACCGAGAAGCACTCGACGTGCTCAAATCAGCGCGAACGTCCGCACCTGAGCAATTGATCTTCACTCGACGGGTGCACTCCATGCTGCTGGGCATGCTTCGCCGGGAACGACGGTCCGTCCGACATGACCTGCGCGAAATGGTCGACTTCGTCGGTGTCGCCGCCTGACCGGCGACTGGCCTGAACCAGGTAAGGCAAGCTGGCTTGCTGGATAAAAGCGTAGCCAGGAGTGGCCGACCTGGCGACACTTCTAGCCATGGGTCTTCAGCCCTGCCGTAGTCCTACGGAGGTGGTTGACGACGGAGTGTGGCACCTTCGTGGTTCATGACATGGGGGCGAAAATGAGGGTGTCCCGAGTCCTTGCGGTGTGCTGTTGTTCGTTGTTCCTCCTTGGTGGATGCGGCATCCTACCTACGGGCTA
>DASUJK010000014.1:0-4086 GCA_036279295.1 Pseudonocardiaceae bacterium
CATGCCTGTGTTGTCTCTGCGTTGCAGCGCAAACTCGAACGCGCCCAGCGCGGCTTGTTCGGCTTCCCGGTAGCGGTGGCGTTGTTCGAGGGCGCGCGCTTGCCGCTCGCGTGCGGTTCGCCGTGCGGCGATCTTGTCCGCTGTCCGCATCGTGGCTTCCGGTGTCGTCGCTGGGAAAAAGGCTATCGGTTGGTCGGTTGCCGGCGCCGGGCGGCGGGATCACGCCGGGCGACGTGGGCGGCGACGGCGTCCACGCCGGGCCGGGCGTAGTGCTCCAGCGACCGCACCGAGGTGTGCCGGGAGCGGGCCAGCAGCATCGGCGTGCTGGTGCCGTCCTCGGACTCGTGGGTCAGCGCTGAGTGGCGCAGTTGGTGCAGGGTGAACCCGTGCGCGCGGTGCGTCGGGTCGGCCAGCGGCCGGGTGGCCTCCTCGAACAGTTGCGCCGCGCGCCGGTAGGACAGCCGCGCCCGACTGGTGACCGGGCAGACATCCAGGGTCGGGGTGCGGGCGGGTGCCTTGCGGTCGGTGAGGAACAGTGGTCCGCGGGTGCGCCCGGCGATGAGCCGGGGCAGCAGTTGCGCGGTAGGTGATTGCCAGTGCACCCACTCGATCTCGCCGCCTTTGCCGACGACGCGGGCCGCGACGACGAGATCCCGGATCAACCAGCTTCCACCTGCGGCGTCCTCGGTCTTGCGCGACTGGGCGATGAACCGCTGAACGCCACCCACCGCCAACACCACCAGATCGGTTTTCACGCAGTCCCCCGCACCGATGAGTCAGATCGTCATAGATTGATCAGCACATAGATATTCGCCAACCGAGAACCAAACGTTTCAGTCACCCTACGAATCACAGAGTGGACAAAAGCAGGACAAGGTGGTGTCACGGCGAGTCTGACCCGAGTCCGCAGTCAGCGAACTGGTGGCCGATGGGGCGTGATCGAAGCACTTGACGCGGCAGTCAGACCGATCAAGCAACGTGATCCGCAGGCATAGCGCTGGTGAACTGCTGGTCGGATTGCCGGCAGCGCAACGGGCCGGCGAGGACTTCCTGCTCGGACCAGACCCTACGCCTGTCGAGCACTGCACCCGGGCAGTTCAGAAGAGGTGCCGATACTCGTGGATCATGCCGGCGAGTCGGTCGTGCCGACGAACGTCCAGGCGGGGGATCAGGCCAGAGCCGGTGCCCGACTCGGGTGTCTGCGTAGCGACGCCGCCTGATTCAGGTCGTGAAGAGGCCGGTGCGCGTCGTGGTGCTCTGCAACCCGCGTAGCGCGTAGCGCAGATGACGTTCGTTCCCGATCATGGCCCAGTCCAGTAGCTCGCGCCGACAGGTCTGCACTCACCGCTCCATGATCGCGTTCAGCCGCTGGATCCGGAATCCGGTGAGCATAATCTGGACACGGTGGGAGATGTGCTCAAATAAGTGCAAGGACGCCCTGGCGCCGACCGTCGGGGAGTGCCAGGCTGAAAAACCGGCGCAGTGCGGGTCGTGTCGCGTTGTTTGCCGGCTATCGTTGACCGATGAAGCTGGCTTTGCCGGTGTGGCGAACTGCCTGGATCTGGTCGCTGAGCGTCGCCCAAGCGATGTTATCGACCGCCTGTGTCGATAAGTTTGAGTGACGTGTCTTATTTCGGTCCAATTTTCATCCCCACGGATTGGTGATGGCTATCCTTCGATGGGGTTGAGTGGGATTTGAGATTCCCGTGCATGTGAACTGCAACAATGTACACCGCTGCGTACCCGTGGCTGGCATGACCGTTGGCCGAGCTGCTCCACTCGCCTGAGCCGGTGACGGCGTGGCCGGACGCCCTGTTGGCCAGTCGGCAGGTTGCAGTGGACCGGCTGTGCACGGTCACGATTCTGCCCAGCACGCGGCGGGGCGCGGAGTTCGATCCGGCCACGGTGCTGGTGCAACCCAAACACCCGCTCGGCACCCAGCTGCCATGTAACTCCACTCGATCGCCGGCGCAGTACCAGCGCGGGATCCCTCGTTCGGTCTTGGTCTGGGGTGGGCGTGGTTTGTGGTGGACTACGACTGGACCCAGCGGAGGCGAAACGCTACAAGCATTGCCGATCGCTACGCGGATTCACTTCCATTCCCTGCGCACTTGACCAGCCCTGGCCGGAACACTGGTGATCATGCCTGCGGGCTTGCAGATAGGCCGAACGAGTGAAACTAAACAACGCTTCTTCCACGTCGACGACGATCTGCATATCATTACCGATCGTCGAGATATAGGAAGGAACATCAACGTTATGACTTCTCGCATATTTACTCGTATGGCATTAGGCGGCGTGGTCGCACTTGCCATGATGACGTGGATGGCACCTGTCGGCGCTGCGGTTACTACTCCGAAACCGAGCAGCCTGAGCCCGACCACTGTCAGTTGTCAATTCTTTGAATTGACGAAGCAGGGAACACCGATAGGCGAAGGTGTTTCCTGCATGGGGACCACTCTTAAATACAATGTTACGGTAACATGCGAAGACGAATTGCGCGGTGATAGCGAGCGTTTCAGCGGACCGATCGTCAGCCCGCCAGATATTTCGAGCAAGACTTGCCCCTTCCAAGGCGGTGTGCAATGGGTGGCCACGACTCGTGGCGTCAAATTCGACTGAGGCGATCGCCGGGGTGGCGGATGCGGATCGGTCGGTACTCGCCGTCCAACCGCCTGGTGCGCCGGCCATAACGCGGGTCAACGAGGATCCGACGAACCGGGCAGGTGCGTGCCACCGCGATGGTACCGAGCGATTGCGTTCAGCAAGGGATCTCCAGACGGCGCCCGCGACGGCCCGCTCGTCACAGTTACCAATACCGCCTGGGCGGCGCTCGCCCTCATGGCCGACCGCTCACCATACGGGCGGTGGAACTTGAGGGGTCGTTGCTGAAGGGCGACCCGCCCTTCAGCTGAACACCGCGCCCACATCGGTCTCGTCCGCCCGTTCACGAAGGCGCTCAGTGCCTTACCCTCGGCCAGACGATCTGCACGTCCTACAGACGTAGTCGGTTTCCATGCCTGCGAAGGAACAGCACGTGTGTCCCATTAGGCGAGGTCATGTCGTCGCTGAGGACGGGATATCGCTGCCGTTCATCGGCCACGACGTACCGAAACTCCAGGTCGCCTGTGATCAGGCCACCGCTGCCCTTCGCATTGCGCGCTAACTTACCTTCTGATTCGTCCAAGGCTCTCCCAACCGTGAGCGGCACCTGCAACGCCGCTGCGGCGCTGGCGAGCCAGCCGGCAGGCTTCGTTCTCTGCACCTCGTGGACGAACCGGCGGAACCGCTTCGTCGACCTGATCCGCGGCCGATCGACGACGAGGCCATGGCCAGCCATCCCGTCGTACCAGGCGTCGAGAACGGACTGGCTCGGAGCAGCATGGGCCTGGCCTCCTTCTGGGAGCCGTGCGAGCTTCCCTGGGAGGTCGACCTGATGCAGGAATAGCGAGAGGAGTTCCAGTTCGTCAGTGATGATCAGACGGGGGTCTCGCGTCCACCGGTCGCGGAAGTCGAGATAGCCAACGAGTTCCGCAGGCTTGGTCAGCATGTCGATGACGACGTGAAGATCGGTCAGACCCACGATCCAAGGGTTCATGGACTCGTCGAGCACGCCGAGCTCTCTCAGTCGCGGCATCGTGGTTCCGACATCCCCGAGGCCGTCCAAACACGGCATGACCTGGTAGCAACGCCGGACGCGTGCACCGTCAATCTCCAGCACACATCTGCCGGAAGCGTCGAAGAACTTCGCCGGCGCGCCGGACAGGACGTGCAGTCGGTCGCGATCGAGCTGCCGGCTGCCGTAGGAGACCAGGTCGCGCATCTGGCCGACGAACTTGTCCACGCTCCCCCGCAGCGCGGCGATCTTGAGCGGAGCACCCTTGCCTTCGACGACGATCACGATGTCCTCGAACACCACGACGCCGTCGACTGGGGTGTACCAAGGATCTTGGACAGGGACTCCTGATCCGAGAGGATGACACCCATGCCCGAGCATCGCCGCAAGTTCAGCCCACAGTTCCGGGCCGAGGCCGTGCAAATGGTGATCGAAACCGGCAAACCCACCGCTGAAGTAGCCCGTGACCT
>DASUJK010000015.1:0-8840 GCA_036279295.1 Pseudonocardiaceae bacterium
TCGCGCCCCTTCTGGTGGCCGATCACCATCACGCCGACGCCGCCCAGCCTTGCCATCCCCCCGACGATGGCAGCGCAGTCACCGCCGAGCCGATCGCCGTGCAGTTCGTCGAAGTCCTCGAACACCTGGCCGATCAGGTCCAATGCGGTCGGACGGCCGAGGTTGCGGGCCGACTGGACCGCCTGCCACGCGTCCGCCTCGGCGAGCTCGCGGTGGTCCCGGACGACCACGGCGGCATCGCCGCCGCCGGTGGCCACGGGCTCGTGGTGCCGCCCGCCGATCGACAGAATCCTGGCCAGCGTCGAGCGCAGCGCGCCGCGCGGCCGGATGACGTCGACCAGTCCGTGGGCCAGCAGGAACTCGCCGGTCTGGAAACCGCCGGGCAGACTCTGCTTGATGGTCTGCTCGATCACCCTCGGACCGGCGAACCCCATGCGTGCCTTCGGTTCCACGATGATCACGTCGGCCAGGTTCGCGAACGATGCCGCCACACCGCCGTAGGTCGGATCGGTGACGATCGAGATGGTCAGCACGCCTGCCTCGTCCAGCTGTCCCAAGGCCTGGCTAGTCGTGGCCATCTGCATCAGGGACAGCACGCCTTCCTGCATGCGTGCGCCACCGGACGCGGTGACCAGCAGCAGCGGGGTGTGCTCGGCCAGTGCGATCTCCGCCGCCGACGTGACCAGGTCACCGACCACGCTGCCGAGGCTGCCGCCGAGAAACCGGAAGTCCATCACGGCCAGCACCACGGGGTTGTCCTCGATGGCGCCCCTGGCCAGCACTACGGCCTCGTCCAGGCCGGTCTGACCACGTGCGGCGCAGAGCCGGTCCACGTACGGCTTCGTGTCGACGAAGTCCAGCGGATCGAAGTCGGACAGCTCGGGTTCGAGCAGCTCGATCGTGCCGTCGTCGAGCAGTTGCGCGACCCGCTCGTGCGCGGAGATCCGCAGGTGGGCACCGCACTCCGGACAGACCTGGAGATTGCGGATCAGCCGCTTGCCGTAGATCATCTCGCGGCAGCCGGGACAGAGTGTCCACTCCCGTTCGGAGATGTCGGTCGGCGACAATTCAGTCACTGCCCTGTCCCGCTGTTCAGACTGTCGTTGACGACAGCGAGAAACTTGCGAGGGGTCTCCGCCGACGTCACGCTCTCCTCGTCCAGCGAGACTCCACGCTCCCGCTCGATGTAGCCGCCGGTCTCCAGCAGCGCGATCGAGTCGTAGCCGAGGTCGGCGAACTCGACGTCGATGATGTCGCCGTCCAGGTCGACATCCTCGTCCTCACCGGCGGACTCCCGCAGGATTCGGCGCAGGTCGTCGATGGTCATTTCTTCGTTGGTGGTCATCATTTCCTCCCTGTTCACGTCGCACGGAGCAGGACGGCGGAGTTGAACCCGCCCTGGCCGCGGGCCAGCACCAGCGCGGTGCGCACCGATGCCCCCCTCGGCGTCCCGCTCACCAGGTCGATCTCGTACCGGGGCGCGAGTGCGACATGCACGGTCGGCGGGATCACGCCGTCCCGCATGGACAGCAGCGCGGCAGCCAGGTCCAGTGGCGCTCCGCCGCCGTACAGCCGTCCGGTCATCGTCTTGGGCGCGGTCACCGGCACGCTGCCGGGACCGAACACGTCCACGAGCGCGGTCGCCTCGATCAGGTCGAGCGCAGGGTCCCCTGCCGCGTCGGCGAAGACCACGTCCACGTCCGCCGCGGACACGTCCGCGTCGGCGAGCGCGATCTCGATCGCCCTGCGCAGTCCGGGTTCCCGGTCCGAGCCGGGTCGCGGATCGAACGTGGCCGCATAGCCTGCGACCTCGCCGTAGGACTTCGGCGCGCCACGGCGGCGGGCGCTGTCCGCGCTCTCGATCACCAGGATCGCGCCGCCCTCACCGGGCACGTACCCGGTGGCTGCCTCGTCGAAGGGCTGGTAGGCGTGCCCGGGGTCCGAGCTCTCGGTGAGCCGGCCACCGGTCCACTGGGAGATCAGGCTCCACGAGCAGAACGGGCCGTCCACACCGCCGGACACGATCAGGTCCGAGCCCTTGCGGAGCTGCCGCCTGGCCTGCGCGACCGCGTCCAGGCCGCCTGCCTGTTCGCTGACCAGCACACCGCTGGGCCCACGCATGCCGTGCCGGATCGAGATCTGGCCGGTGTTGACCGCGTAGAACCACGCGATGGACTGGTACGCGCTGACGTGCTGGTTGCCCTCCGACCACATCTTCTCCAGCTGCTGCTGCCCGAACTCGAAGCCGCCTGCGGTGGCGGCCGTGGTGACACCCATCCCGAACTCGTCCAGGTCCGCAGGCACGACCTTGGCGTCCTCCAACGCCCACGCGGTGGCGGTCAGCGCGAGCTGCGTGGTCCGGTCGGTGGCCGGGATGAGCCTGCTGGGCAGGTGCTTCCTCACGTCGAAGCCGGGCACCTCACCGGCCAGACCGACCGGGTAGCCGCTGGTGTCGAAGTGGGCCAGTCGATCGATGCCGCTCTCACCGCGCAGCGTCGCCGCCCAGTACTCCTCCATGCCAAGACCGTTCGGTGCGGTCACACCGAGACCGGTCACGACCGCGGTGGCGTTCATCGGCGCCCCCTGTCGCTCGCGGCGAGGATCATCGCGCTCTGGAACCCGCCGAATCCGCTGCCGACGGTCAGCGCGACATCGGTCCGCCGTTCCCGTGCGGTCACGGGCACGTAGTCCAGGTCGCACTCGGCGTCGGGCTCGCGCAGGTTCGCCGTCGGCGGGATGACACCCTGCTCGACGGCGAGCACGGACGCGGCGATCTCGATGGAACCGATCGCCCCCAGCGAGTGGCCGACCATCGACTTGATCGAGCTCACCGGCACGCGGTAGGCGTGGTCACCGAGACTCTTCTTGAACGCGGCCGTCTCGTGCCGGTCGTTCTGCTTCGTGCCGGAGCCATGCGCGTTGATGTAGTCGACACGCTCACCCGGCATCCTTGCCTCGTCCAGCGCCACCCGGATCGCCTCGGCCATCTCCCGGCCGTCCGGGCGCAGCCCGGTCATGTGGAACGCGTTGCACCGGGATGCGTAGCCCGCGATCTCGGCGTGCACCTGCGCGCCGCGGGCCAGCGCGTGGTCCATGTCCTCCAGTACGAACATCGCGGCTCCCTCACCGAGTACGAATCCGCTGCGTCGGGCGTCGAACGGCCGCGACGCGTGCTCGGGGTCGTCGTTGAGCGGGGTGGTCGCCTTGATCGCGTCGAACGCGGCCATGGAGATCGGGGAGATCGGCGCGTCGGTCGCACCGGTGATCATCACGTCGGCCGAGCCTTCGCGGATCAGGTCGCATGCGTAGCCGACCGAGTCGATACCGGAGGTGCAGCCGGTGGACACCAGCGTCGTCGGCCCTTCCGCCCCCGCTGCCCAGCCGATCTCGGCTGCGAACGAGCTAGGGATGAGGTAGTCGAACAGCTGTGGCACCGCGTAGTGGTGATCGATCAGCGTGAGCCTGCCGTCGTCCGACAGGACGCGGTACTCCTCCTCCAGCCCGGTGGTGGCGCCCAGCGCGCTGCCAAGACACACACCGGTCCGGTGCGGGTTGGCGTCGTTGGCGTCAAAACCGCTGTCCGCCAACGCTTCCCGCGTGGCGATGACCGCCATCTGGAGGGCGCGGTCCATCCGTCGGATCTCCTGCTGGCTCAGCCCGTGCGCCTCGGGGTCGAAATCGACCTCGGCCGCGACCTGGGACCGGAACCTGGACGGATCGAAGAACGAGATCCGCCGGGTCGCGGTCCTGCCGTCGGTCAGCAGGCTCCAGAACTCCTTGACACCGACGCCACCTGGCGCCATCACACCGACTCCGGTGACGGCCACGCGGCGCTCGGTCGAACCGGTCACGAGGACCCTTGCCAGGAGTAGAAACGCTCGGCCATCGCGTCGGCGGGACTCTGCCAGTTCGGGTCGTACGGATCGATGAACGGCTTCAGGTCATCGCTGATGTTGATGAAGAGTGGGTGCTGTCGGGCCTGCTCGATGGCCTCGCCACCGTCCACGTGGTCATCGTCGAAGTCCTGCAGGTGAAAATAGAGACCATGGAAGCGGAACAACTGACGACGCCGTGTGCCCATGAGTTCCGGCATTTCCGTTTCGTCGAACTCGCCGAACAGTTTGGCCACGTCGTCACCGGATTCGGGCCGCATTTTGGCCACGATCAAAGTGCTGTTCATGGCGGAACACCTTCCGTGTGCGAAGTTCTGCTGGACGAGATCCGTCAGCGAGTGCCGGCGCCGACCGGTGTGCGGTCGGTGGCTGCCGCGCCGAACCACCGGTTCAGCGAGTCGACAAGGCCGCTGGCACTGCCAGGGGCCAGCCAGGCGATGTGCCCGTCGGGCCGGAGCAGGACAGCGTCGGTCGACGCCAGCGGGCCGTCCGGCCCCGACTGCGGCGTCGCGGTCACCGTGTCCACCCGATCGGCCCACGCGTCGGCGGTGTGCCGCAGCACGGCGTCGTTGTTCAGGTCGAGCAGCACTCCCCTGCCGCCGTGCAGCAGTTCGGTGGTGCTGGTCTTGCCGGTGTCCGTGGCCAGGTCCTCGCTCGGCATCCGCATGCCGAGCAGCGGGTGGTCGCCGGGGCCGACGTCGTAGCGGATCTCCAGGCCGGTCACCATGCCGCCAAGGTGCTTGCTGACGCTCTCGAAACCGATCAGCTCGGTCATCACGTCGCGCAGCGGCTGCACCTCGTCGCCGCTGAGGAACAGCAGGCCCTGTGCCTGGGTGTTCATCAGCAGCCGGGCGCCCACCGGGTGCCGTTCGCTGTGATAGGTGTCCAGCAGGCTCTCCGGTGCCCTGCCGTTGACCACGGCGGCCAGTTTCCAGCCGAGGTTCACCGAGTCCTGGATGCTGGCGTTCATGCCCTGGCCGCCTGCCGGCAGGTGGATGTGTGCCGCGTCACCGGCGAGGATGACGCGCCCCTTGCGGTACTCGGTGACCTGGCGGGTGGCGTCACCGAACGCGGTGACCCATTCCCCGGTGCCGGCGTGGATGTCCTCGCCGGTCAGCCGCTGCCAGGCGTCGGCGACCTCATCGAAGCCAGGCGCCTCGGTGCGCTTCTTGGGCGGGTTCCCCCGCTCGCACACGACGATGCGGTGCGCGCCACTGGGGAGCTGGGCGCCCATCGCCATGCCGCCGGGCACCGTTTCGCCGATGACCCGGGGCCGGATGTCGACGCCCGTCACGTCGGCGATGAACATCTCGCGGGTCGCAGCCGTGCCGGGAAAGTCGAACTGGCCGATCTTCCGGACGACACTGCGGCCACCGTCGCACCCCACCAGGTAGGAACCGCGCAGCGTGTGCACACTGCCGTCGGGTTGCTTGACGTCCACGTCGACGCCGTCACCGGTGTCGGTCAGCCCCACGAACTCGTGGCCACGGCGGATGTCGGCACCCAGCTCGGTGGCCCATTCCGCGATCACGGCTTCGGTGCGGGCCTGCGGCACGAGCTTCGCCGCGTAGTGGGCACCGTCCTGGAGACCCAAATCGATCGGCAGACCGCCGAAGTGGCCGTACGAACTGGTCTCGATGTCACCGAACCTGGACAGCATGTCGCGCTGGTCGAACACCTCCATGGTCCTCGCGGTGAATCCGAGGCCGCGGGATTCCCCGGTCGGCTCCGCAAGACGCTCCAGCACGATGACCTCGGTGCCTGCCAATCGTAGCTCGCCGGCCAGCATCAGACCGGCCGGACCCGCACCCACGATGATCACGGGAGTGTTCATCAGGCTCTCTCACCTCTCTGTCGTCAAGGATTTCCGCTGACAAATCCAGAGTGTGTCGAGAAGCCCGAGACTTCAAGGAACCGCCTGTCAATGTTGAGCAAAACTAGCTCAATTCGAGGCAAAGTCCCACCATTTTAGGGGGCGGCCGGACGGTGTTCACCAATACCGAGATTCACACTTATGGTGACTCAATTCACTCCTGGCGGAGTTGATATCCGACACCGCGTACCGTGGTGATCCACGAGCTGGCGCCGAGCTTGTTGCGCAACGTATTGATATGGGTGTCCAACGTCCGACTGGACCTCACACGATCCTCATGCCAGATCTCGGCCATGATCTGTTTGCGGGGGACAACCAGATCCCGATTGGACGCGAGCAGCTGGAGCAGCTGGAATTCCTTCAACGTCAGGTCGACCAGTTGGCCGTCGACACGGACCTCGCGAGTGCCGGCGTCTATCCGCAACGATCCACAGCGCACGGTCCGCACCGGCGGCGTCGGCGGCTGGACGCGGCGGACGACTGCTTCCATGCGCGCGATGAGTTCGCTGAGCCCGAAGGGGCGAATCACGTAGTCGTCGAGGCCGGCCCGCAGGCCGAGCACCCGGTCCATCTCGGTGCAGGGAGCGGTGACGGCGATGATGCCGGTGTCACCGGTCCTTCTGATGCTGCGGCACACTTCCAAGCCGTCCAGGTCCGACAATCCGAAGCTGAGCAACACAAGATCGACATGGCGGCATGCCCGCAATGCTTCCGTTCCGGTGTGGACGCTTTTGGTAACATACCCATGTCGCCTCAGGCCGCTGGTCATGGTCTCGGCCGTACCAGGATCACCGTCAACCACGAGGACACGCACAATAAACCCTTTCCGGTTCGCATTGGGCAGTGTCGACCACGATACCCCGGAAGCCGTGCTGAGGCGCGTTGAGCTGGCATGTGAGTTTAATCGAACGGCGAATGTGTTGACATCACTAATGATCGTCTGCGCGCCACACGAAATGGCGCACGGAAATGGCCACAGTTGACCGTCTGCCCGTATTACGTCGAGTGTCAAACCATGCGCCACACGGACGACTGCGTTAGGGCGTATGCCATTTGAATTGCATGTATGCGACAAGAACCGGCCCGAGCGGAGATGGCTCACGCTCGGGCCGGAGGTATCAGTACCGCTGCGACTCCAGGTACACCTTGTCCAGTTGGTGGATTCTGATGTGCCGCAAGGCTTCGCCGAATGTGCGGGCGCCGTACCAGATCCAGTTGCATCCGTCGCGGTGGCAGTGCCACCGGACACAGCGCCCGCGGTATCGGATGCTGGTGTGATGGTTGATCTTCATCGGGGTGGTCTCTGTCCTCGTGACCCCGGCGGTGCCGGCCACGCGGGCGGATCGGTTCCGGGGGGTGAGCCGATCCGCCCGCGCTGCCTGGAAAGCCGCTCGTCCACGCCCGTATGACGAACGGCCTGGGGGCGATACAACCGCGGGTGTTCGATCGCCCCTGGCACCGTGCTGGAGAGTCCTGGTGGAGAGTCTTGCTGGCTGTGCTCACCAGCATTCCGTGGCGACGGACCCATGTCGTCACCGGGAGCAGGCGTCTTGGACTGCCTGCTGGCCCGCAGCGCGAATACCGGCTAGCCGGTACGCGTCGGCAGCTCGACCCACAGGCGGGTGCCGGCGCCGGGCGGGCTGGTGATGGTGATTCGGCCGCCCAGTGCCTCGATCCGGTCGGTCATGCCGACCAGGCCGGAGCCGTGGGTCGGGTCGGCGCCGCCGACACCGTCGTCACTGATCGCTATCTCCAGCTGACCGTCCGTGTCGACCACGTCGATCCGCACCGCTGACGCTCTGGCGTGCTTGGTCGCGTTCGTCAGCGCCTCGGCCACCAGGTAGTACGCGGCGATCTCCACGGCCGTCGGCGGTCGGGAGCCGATCCGGTGGTTGAGGTCGACCGGAATCGCGGACCGGCGGGCCAGCGCGCTGAGCGCGAGACCAAGACCGCCCTCGGACAGGATCGAAGGGTGGATCCCCCTGGCCACTTCGCGCAGTTCGTCCAACGCGTCGGCCAACGCCTCGGCGACCGAGGACAGGGCACGGCGCAGCTCCAGGTCGGTCACGCCGGCCTCGACGGCCCGCAGGTCCAGCGCGATGCTGACCAGCCGCTGCTGGATACCGTCGTGCAGGTCCCGCTCGATCCGCCACCGGGTCTCGTCGCTCGCCGCCACCAGCCGCGCCCTGGACGCCGTCAGGTCCTCCCTGGCCTGCGAGTTGGCGATCGCCGTCGCCGCCAGGTCGGTGAACTCGGCCAACCTGATCTCCAGGTCGGGCGCCGGCGGGCGCTGATGCTCGGACATCGTGAGCATCGCGCCCCACACCCGGCCCTGGACCACGATCGGCGCGCCGACCACGAGCATCCCGTGCGGTGCCGACGTGGCCACGCGGCGGGCCGTACTGCCCGACGCCAGCACCTGCCTGGTCACCGACCGGTCAGCCAACGTGATGCGCTGCCCCGGTTCGGGCTGCCAACCCGGCGGCACGGCACCCCAGCTCGCGATGACCGTGACCGTGCCATCCGCTTCCTGCCGCAGCATGCGCGCGCCGTCCACGTCCAGCACCCGGCCTGCCTCCTCGGTGATCGCGGTGAACACCGAGGTGGGCGTCTCGCCGTGGGCGACCAGCGTGGCCACCCTGCGCAGCGCGGCCTGCTCACCCACCAGCCGGGCCAGGTCGGCGTGCCCTCGCTCCAGTGAGCGACCCATCTCGTTGAACGAGCGCTCCAGCAGCCGGATCTCGCCGACGGACGTCTCGGGCACCCGAGTGCCCAGGTCACCGCCGGCCAGCTGGTCGGCCATCGCGGCCGCCCTGCGCACCGGGCGCACGATCAACCTCGTCAGGTAGCCGGTGACGCCGACGACCAGGACGAGCGTGCTGCCCAGGGCTGTCGACGCGACCACGACGGCCTGGTTCGCGGTCGCCGCCGACCGGACGTCCCGCTGCCGCGCCAGCACGTGCTCTGCGTTCTCCAGCGCGTCGAACTCGGCGCGGATGCTGCTCACCCGGTGCAGGCCTTCGTCCGCCTTGGCCACCCCCCGTGCTGCCGCGTCGCCGCTCCTGGCCGCGGCG
>DASUJK010000016.1:0-15130 GCA_036279295.1 Pseudonocardiaceae bacterium
AGGGCACCGCGTGGGCACTGGGTGTCCGGGAATGCTCGGTGCAGCGGCGCAACCAGAAGATCATCGAGGAGTCCTCGTCGCCGGTGCTCTCGGCCGAGCAGAACGCCGAGCTGAAGACGTCCGCCGAGCGGCTCGCCGTGCAGGTCGGCTACCGGGGCGCGTGCACGGTCGAGTTCCTGTACCACCCCGGTGAGCAGCTGTTCGCGTTCCTTGAGGTGAACACACGTCTCCAGGTCGAGCACCCGATCACCGAGATCACCACCGGCACCGACCTGGTGCGCCTGCAACTGCACGTGGCTGCCGGCGGCACGCTGACCGGTGCGCAGCCGCACGAGTCCGGGCACGCCGTGGAGGCGCGGCTCAACGCCGAGGACCCGGACCGCGACTTCGCCCCGTCGCCCGGCCACATCGCGCGGCTGCTGCTGCCGGCCGGCCCTGGTATCCGGGTGGACACCGGGGTCAGCGAGGGCGACACCATCCCGGCCGACTTCGACTCGATGATCGCCAAGATCATCGCCTACGGCAGCGACCGCGCCCAGGCGCTGGCCCGGTTGCGCCGGGCGCTCGGCGAGACCACCGTGATCATCGAGGGCGGCGCCACCAACAAGAGCTTCGTGCTCGACCTGCTCGACCAGCCCGAGGTGATCGACGCCAGCGCGGACACCGGCTGGATCGACAGGGTACGGGCCGCCGGCAGGCTCGTCACCAACCAACACTCCGCCATCGCGCTCATCGCCGCGGCCATCGAGGCCTACGAGGACTCCGAAGAGGTCGCCCGCCAGCGACTGCTGGCCACCGCGCACGGCGGTCGGCCGCAGGTGCGGTTCGAGACCGGCCGCCCGCTGGACCTGAAGCTGCGTGGCGCCGACTACCGGGTGAGCGTGGCCCGCATCGGGCACAAGCGGTTCCGGGTCAGCATCAGTGCCGGCGGTGCCACGTACCCGGCCGAGGTGGAGATCGAGCGCTTCGACTCGCACAGCGGCCAGCTCATCGTGCACGGCCAGCGCTACCGCCTGGTCACCGGCACCCACGGCCCGATCCACATGGTCGAGGTGGACGGTGTCACCCACCGCGTCAGCCGGGACGAAGGCGGCGTGGTCCGCTCCCCAGCGCCCGCGCTGGTGGTCGCGACGCCGGTCGCCGTCGGCGACGAGATCGAGGCGAACGCGCCGATCCTCGTGCTGGAGAGCATGAAGATGGAGACGGTGCTGCGTTCGCCGTTCCGGGCCAAGGTGCGGGAGCTGCCGGTCTCGGTCGGCAGCCAGGTGGAGACCGGCGCGCCGCTGCTGCGCCTGGAGCCGCTGGCCGACGAAGGCGACGACGTGGCTGCCGACACCGCCGCGACCGTGGACATCGAACTGCCGGCCGAGCCGACCGCCGCCGCTGCCGTGACCCGCGCCGCGCACGGCATCCAGGACCTGCGCAGCCTGCTGCTCGGCTTCGATGTCGACCCGCACGACCAGCGCCGCACGCTCGCCGGCTACCTGGCGGCGCGGGCCGAACTCGGCGAGACCGCACGGCCGCTGACCGCCGAGGTCGAGCTGCTCGGGGTGTTCGCCGACCTGTCCGAGCTGACCCGCAACAAGCCGGCCGGTGAGGACATCAACGCCGAGCGACCGGTGCACAGCGCCAGGGAGTACTTCCACGCCTACCTGCAGAGCCTGGACGTGGAGCGGGCCGGGCTGCCGGAGGCGTTCCAGGGCAGGCTGCGCCGCGTGCTCGGCCAC
This sequence comes from Pseudonocardiaceae bacterium, assembly GCA_036279295.1. Lineage (GTDB taxonomy): Bacteria > Actinomycetota > Actinomycetes > Mycobacteriales > Pseudonocardiaceae > DATEPR01. Next base: position 1,728 of record DASUJK010000016.1, read on the forward strand.
TACGGCGTCACCGACATGGAGCGCACACCGGAGCTGGAGGAGGCGGTCTTCCGGATCTTCCTGGCCCAGCAGCGCGCGGCCACCGACGTCGAGATCGTCTCGACGCTGCTGCGCCAGTGGATCACCGAGGCACCGCCAGCGGTGGCGTTGCGCGAAGAGGCGGGTCTGGCGCTGGAACACCTGGTGGCCGCCACCCAGGTGCGTTACCCGGCGGTCAGCGACCTCGCCCGAGGTGTGGTGTTCCGCTGGTTCGCCCAGCCGCTGCTGCGCAGGGCGCGGGCCGAGGTCTACGCCAGGGTGCGGCTGAGCCTGCGACACCTGGACCGGCACCCGGACTCGCCGGATCGCGCCGAGCGGATCGCCACGATGGTCGCCGGTTCCGAGCCACTGGTCCGGCTGCTCGGCCAGCGCATCGGGCGGCCGGGCACCGATCCGGCGCCGCTGCTGGAGGTGTTGACCCGCCGCTACTACGGCAACAAGGGCCTGTCCGACGTCCGTTCCCGCGAACTCGCCGGTTGTGTGTTCGTCACCGCGGAGCACAACGAGCCGGCCCGGGTCGTCACCACGGCCGTCGACTTCACCCAGCTGGCCGACGCCGTGCGTGCCGTCGGCGAACTTGCCACGGACGTGCCGGCGGACACCCACGTGGTCGCCGACCTCTACCTCGCCTGGGCCGACCAGCCTGAGGTGGACGCTATGGCCGCCCGGCTGGTCGACGTGATCACGGCGCAGAGGCTGCCGGATGCTGTCTGCCGGGTCACCACCACCGTGGCGGGCGGTGACGGTGCCGTGATGCACCACCACTTCACGTTCCGCCGCACCGCCGACGGGTTCGCTGAGGACCGGCTGATCCGTGGCCTGCACCCCAGGGTCGCCGAGCGGATGCAGCTGGAACGGCTCCAGGAGTTCGACCTGACTCGCCTGCCGTCCGCGGACGAGGAGGTCTACCTGTTCAAGTGTGTTGCCCGCGCCAACCCGGCTGACGAACGGCTCGTCGCGATGGCGCAGGTGCGGGACCTGACCCCGTTGCGCGAGACCGACGGCAGGCTCGTCGCCCTGCCCGCGGCTGAGGACATCCTGGCCGGCTGTCTGGACGCGATCCGCAACATCCAGGCGCAGCGCCCGGCGAAGAAACGCTTCGACACCAACCGGGTCGTCATCTACGTCTGGCCGCCCAGCGAGCTGACGATGGACGAGCTGAACATGCTGGCGCAGCGCGTGCTGCCCAGCACGGCGGACGCGGGCCTTGAGGAGATCCTGTTCCTGGCGCGGCGGCGCAACCCGGCCACGGGTGAGTTGACCGACGTCGCCGTGACGATCCGCAACGACGTCGGCTCCGGCTCGCGGCTGTCGGTGGCACCGCCGTCCACCGAACCGGTGCAGCCGCTGGACGACTACCGCCAGAAGGTGCTGCGCTCGGCCCGTCGGGACACGGTGTACCCGTACGAGTTGACCGGGATGCTGGCCGGTGACGGCAGCTTCACCGAGTACGACCTGGACGACACGGGCACGCTGGTGCCCGTGGACCGGCCGGCCGGTGGCAACAAGGCCGCGATCGTCGTCGGTGTGGTGAGCACGCCGACCACGCTGGTGCCCGAGGGCGTGCAGCGGGTCGTGCTGCTCGGCGACCCGACGAAGGCGTTGGGTGCGCTGTCCGAGCCGGAGTGCGCCCGGGTGATCGCGGCACTGGATCTGGCCGAGCACAAGGGTTTGCCGCTGGAGTGGTTCGCGCTCTCGGCTGGTGCGAAGATCTCGATGAACTCCGGTGTGGAGAACATGGACTGGGTGGCGGCCGCACTCAAGCGGATCGTCGAGTTCACCCAGGCCGGTCACGAGATCAACATCGTGGTCGCCGGGATCACCGTCGGCGCGCAGCCGTACTGGAACGCGGAAGCCACGATGCTCATGCACACCAAGGGTATCCTGGTGATGACACCGGACTCGGCGATGGTGCTCACCGGCAAGGAGGCACTGGACTTCTCCGGCGGCGTGTCGGCCGAGGACAACTTCGGTATCGGTGGCTACGACCGGGTGATGGGCCCGAACGGGCAGGCGCAGTACTGGGCGCCGAACCTGGCCGGCGCGCGGGACATCCTGATGGGGCACTACGACCACACCTACGTGGTACCCGGCGAGTCCGGCCCCCGGCAGGCACCGACCGTCGACCCGGTCGGGCGGGACGTGTCGGACTACCCGCATGCGGTGGTCGGCAGCGACTTCACCACGGTGGGCCAGATATTCTCGGCCGAGCACAACCCGGACCGGAAGAAGCCGTTCGATATCCGCACGGTCATGCGCGCACTGTCCGATCAGGACCACCCGGTGCTGGAACGCTGGGCCGGCATGGCGGATGCCGACACGGCAGCGGTGCAGGACGTGCGCATCGGCGGCCGGCCGGTGTGCCTGGTCGGCATCGAGTCCCGCGCGGTGCCGCGCCGTGGCTTCCCGCCCAACGACGGCCCCGACACCTACACGGCCGGCACGCTGTTCCCCCGCTCGTCCAAGAAGGCGGCCAGGGCGATCAACTCGGCCAGCGGCAACCGGCCACTGGTGGTGCTGGCCAACCTGTCCGGCTTCGACGGCTCACCGGAGTCGCTGCGCAAGCTCCAGCTGGAGTACGGCGCCGAGATCGGCCGGGCCATCGTCAACTTCGACGGCCCGATCGTGTTCACCGTGATTTCCCGGTACCACGGTGGCGCGTTCGTGGTGTTCTCCAAGGCACTGAACCCGAACATGACGGTGCTGGCCCTGGAGGGCTCGTTCGCGTCGGTGCTCGGCGGTGCCCCGGCCGCGGCGGTGGTGTTCTCCGGCGAAGTCAACAACCGGACGGCGAACGACCCCAGGGTGGCGTCGTTGCAGGCCCGAATCGCCGAGTTGAGCGGCGCGGAGCGCGCCGAGTTGACCACTGAACTGGCGGAGGCGCAGTCGTCGGTGAGGGCCGAGAAGCTGGGCGAGGTGGCCGCCGAGTTCGACCGCGTACACAGCATCCAACGTGCCGTAGAGGTCGGCTCGGTCAGCGCCATCATCAGCGTGGCAGAACTGCGGCCGCGCATCATCGAGGCAATCGAACACGGCCTGAAGCGCTGAGGTCCGGAAGGGGGATGCGGTGTCCACACCAACCGCGATCCCCTTCCGCGCCCCGATCCAAAGCCCCCACGACCGGCTACCCCGGCCGTTGTCAGAATGGGCGAATCGGAGTGGGGAAGGGTTTTAAGCCCTTCCCCTTCGGGGAAATTCAATAGAAAAGATAAAAGAGCGAGAAGATAACAGAGAGAAGCCCCTCCCCGACTCCGCAAGTATCACTACGGTCGGCAGCACCGCGTCCAGAGCGCTCCTTCGTCGCGTCGCTGGCCGTTCCAATTCTGCGGCAACCACACCTCGATGCTGATTGGGTTGCCGGCCGAATCGGTCTGCGTCAGGTCCACGTCACAACCGTGGCGGTGTCGCAGGTGAGCGGTCCCGCTGCGACCGCAGGCGCCGCTGCGCCGGACAGGCCGGCGCCGATCAATGCCATGCCGAACAATGCGACAACAACCTGCCGTCCGATTGCCATGGGCGGCGTTATCCCCCGAATACCGGCGAATGGAGGAGGACCTCCCGCGATCGCCATATATGCGAATCGGGTTGATTGGCCGGCGGGTGTCCGCCGCCGCACGCCGACACAACTGTCGGTGCCCTGCGGGATGCTGGTGGGGTGTACACCGAACGGGCGTCCAGCATCGGCGGCGCTGTGGTCTGGCGACGGACCGCGGCCGCCGTGGGTGCTCGTGTGCTGCCCGATGGCTGCATGGACCTGATCTGGGCCGATGGCGCCCTCCTCATCGCAGGCCCGGACACGCGTGCCCACCTGGTCACGCACGTGGTGGGCACGCGGTACGTCGGGCTGCGGTTCGCGCCCGGTGTCGGTCCGGCCGTGTTCGGTGTGCCCGCCCATGAACTGCGGGACCAGCGGGTGGCGTTGGACGCGCTGTGGCCGGGCAGGCTGGTCCGGGATCTGGCCGGTCGGGTCACCGACAGTGCCACCCCGGGTCGCACGCTGGAGCACATCGCGAGCACCCGGCTACACGACAAGACGGCTGACATCGACTGGCCGAGAGTCGCGGAAGTGTTGCGCCGCAACAGTTCCGTCGACACGACGGCAGGCATGCTCGGCCTGAGCCGGCGACAGTTGCACCGCCGCTGCCTTGCCGCGTTCGGCTACGGGCCGAAGACGCTGGCGAAGATCCTCCGGTTCAACGATGCCCTGGAACTGGCCAGAACCGGCGGTGCCCTGGCCGACGTCGCGATCGACTCCGGCTACGCCGACCAGGCCCACCTGGCGCGGGACACGAAGGTGCTGGCCGGCGTGCCGATGACCCGACTACTTGGGTAGCCACGCGAACAGGTCGACCGGATTGTCGTCCGGGTCCAGCACCGTCGCGTAGCGCTGCCCCCAGAAGGCGTCCCACGGGTCCTGATGCGACCGGTACCCGGCGGCCACCAGGTCGGCGTGCACCGAGTCCACTTCGGCCGGACCGTCGCACACGAACGCCAGCGACATCCGGTGGCCGCCCTTCGGCGCCGCCCACTCCGCGTCGAACGAGTGGACGGTCGCCACGGTGTCCCATGCCAGCCGCACACCCTGCACGGTGGTCTCGACGTGCGGCTGATCGTCGGCATCGGACGGAATGTCCAGGCCGAGCCGCCGGTAGAACGCCAGTGTCGCCGCCATGTCCGCGACGACCATGCCGATGAGATCGAAACGAGGTGCCATGACCGGAACACTAACGACACCCGGCCCGCCCGGCTTGAACGAATCGGACATGCTCACGGCCTCTCGTGCATACTCGTGCGATGGACTTCCGAGCGACCGTGGAGTTGGGCGGCAAGACGGCCACCGGGATCGAGGTGCCCGCCGAACTGGTGGACGCGCTCGGCTCCGGCAAGCGGCCTGCCGTCGTGGTGACCGTCGGCGGCCACTCCTACCGGACGACCGTCGCGCGGATGGGCGGCCGGTTCCTCGTGCCGCTCAGCACGGAGAACCGGACAGCGGCGGGTGTGGCCGCGGGTGACGAGGTGGACGTGCGTATCGAGCCGGACACCGCGCCCCGCGAGGTCACGGTCCCGGACGACCTCGCCGCCGCGCTCACCGGCGACGAAGCCGCGCGCGCGTTCTTCGACACGCTGTCCTACACGCACCGCAAGGAGTGGGTGCGCTGGATCGAAGAGGCCAAGAGACCGGAAACCCGGTCTACTCGGCTCACGAAGACGATCGAGTCACTGCGTACCGGCAAACGACAGCACTGACACTCATACCGCCGGCGTGAAGTCCGCGTGGCCGAAGCGATGCCCGTTGATCTGGAGTTCCAGTGCGTGTTCACCAGGGTGGTAACGGCGGGTCCTGATCGGCCGGAACGACTGGCGGCGCTCGATGTCCACCGACTCGCCTGCCGCCAGGGTGCACGCCGGTGGGGAACGTGTTGGTCATGGCGAACAGCACGACGTTGGCGATGTCGTCCACGGTGAGTTGGCCCGGACCGGGCCGAGTTCCAGGGCGAGTGAGCGGGTCAGGAAGTCCACGGCACCCTTGGTGACGGCGACGCCGAGGTAGCCGACGCTGACCTTGAACGCGTTGAGACCGGAGAACAACACGATCGAGCCGCCCGGCGCGATGTGCACCGCGAAGTGCTTGGCCAGCATGGTCGGACCGATGACCTTGGTGTCGAAGGACAGTCGCAGGTCGTCGCGGTCCAGGTCGGCCGGTTTGCCCCGCGCTCGCGCGGACACGGTGGACACGACGTGGTCGACAGTGCCGAGCCGGTCGGCGCGCGCGGCGATCGAGGTGTCGTCGGTGAGGTCGACGGTTTCGGCCACGATGGCGGGATCGTCGTAGGCCTCGGCCAGCGTCTCCCGTGCCGGCCTGCCACGACGACGCGGGTGCCCTCGGATCGCGCGAGCATGGTGATCGCTCGGGCGATGCCGCTGCCCCGGCCGACCACGAGCACCGGCTTGTCCTGTGGTGCCGATCCCATTTCCTGACTCCTCAGTTCGCGTTGTGGCGGGCCCGCTGGTAGTGCCGGCGGGCCTTCATCCGGTTGCCACAGACCGCCATCGAGCACCAGCGGGCGCTGTTGGGCCTGCTGTGGTCGATCAGGAACAACTGGCATTCCTCGTTGGCACACGGCCGCAACCGCCCTGGGGCGGACACCCGCAGCGAGTCCCAGGCGAGTACCGCTCGGGCCGCTGCGGATCGCCCGGCCGGCAGGTCGAGAGCCCATCCGACGCCGTCGGCGTTCATCGACGCCCGGTAGCTCACGCCGTCGGTGAACGGTGCGAGCGAGGCAGGTTCACCGGCACCCCGGACGATGTCCTGGAGGGCGGCCCGCACGTCGAGCAGGGCATGCCACTCGTCGTCGGTGGCTGGCTGGGCGTGCGCGGCCAGCCAGCGCTCGCCCGCTGCGGCGTCGGCGATGTCGTCCTGCGCCATGCCGTCGACGACGGGCGTGGTGTTCAGCAGGTCGAGCAGCAGTGTCTCGTCGCTCCCGATCGCCAGCATGACTAACCTCCCAAGTCCTACTTGACAGGTTACATGATCGGAGGCAGTCTAACTAGCAAAACTTATTAAAGGAGTTAGTCATGACTGCCGTTCACCACCGCTACGCGACCGTGCGAGGCCAGCGACTGTTCTACCGCGAAGCAGGCCCGATGGACGCTCCGGTGGTCGTGCTCCTGCACGGCTTCCCGACCAGCTCGTTCATGTTCCGCAACCTGATCCCCGCGCTGGCCGACCGCTATCACGTGATCGCCCCCGACCACCTCGGTTTCGGCCTGTCCGATGCCCCGTCGGCCGCCGAGTTCACCTACACCTTCGAGGCCCTGACCAACCTGACAGCAGGCCTGCTCGACCACCTCGGCGTGACGAAGTACGCCATGTACGTGCAGGACTACGGTGCCCCGATCGGCTGGCGGCTGGCCCTGGCCGCGCCGGATGCGATCACCGCGATCATCACGCAGAACGGCAACGGCTACGACGCCGGTTTCGTGGACAGCTTCTGGCAGGGTGTCCGGGCCTACCAGGCCGAACAGACCCCGGAGACCGAGGCCGGCATCCGCACCGCGCTGACGCTGGAGTCCACCAAGTGGCAGTACCTGACCGGCGTCCCGGACGAGACGCTGGTCAGCCCGGACGCCTGGTACCACGACATCGCGCTGCTGGACCGGCCTGGCAACGACGAGATCCAGTTGGCGCTGTTCCGTGACTATGCCACGAATCCGCCGATGTACCCGGCGCTGCACGAGTACCTGCGCGTCAACCACCCGCCGGTGCTCGCGGTGTGGGGCAAGGGCGACGAGATCTTCGGCCCGGACGGTGCGTACGCGTTCGGCGACGACGTCCCGGACGCCGAGATCCACCTCCTGGACGGCGGCCACTTCCTGCTGGAGACCGCCAACGACGAGGTCGCCGAGCTGATCCGCGACTTCCTGGGCAGGCGCGTCAGTTGACGCCCGCGTCGGCGAGCAGGGCGCGGGCCTCGTCGTAGTCGTCCTGCGCGACCATGATCCGGTTGGCGATAGCGCCGATCGACCCGTCGATCACGCTCATCTGCACGTCCACCACGCTGTACCCGATCTTGGCGTCCGCAAGCAGCGACGTGACGAACGAGATCAGGACGGAGTCGTTGGACTGCACCAGTTCGATCATGGCTGCTCTCCCTCGGCCGCCCATCGGGTGATGAGAGTGCCCAATGGTCGCATGCGGATCAAATCCGGCGCACGTGCGCGGCATTGAGCAGGGGCGCTGCGAAGCGGCAGATCTCCTCGGCCGCGTCGAACTCCTGGGTGACCGGCTCGGTCGATTCGGGCGGGGTGGGCATGCCTGGCCACGTGTGGCCACCGCCCACCACCGTCCAGGCGGCGACCCTGGTGCCACCGACACCGTCCGACGCTTCGGTGCGGCTGGCGAACTTGTGGTCGGGGCCGCACCCGTCGATGGTGCGCCAGCGCTCGGCCGACTCCTGGAGTGACAGCGTGCGGCCACGCAGTTCACCGTTCGGGCCACGGTGGCGGGAATAGCCGCCGTCGATGGGCGCGATCCGGTCGGCCGTGCCGTGGATCAGCAGCGCGGACACGGCGTGGCTCGGCTGCTGGTCACTCAGCGCGGCGGGCAGTCCACCCGCGACGGCGGCCAGCACCGCGACCTGCTCGCTGGTGGCCAGCGCCATGCGGTGCGCCATGAACGCGCCGTTGGAGATGCCGGCCACCACGGTCCGATCCGGTGCTGTGCCGTGCCGGTCGGCCGACCAGTCGATGATCGCGCGGAGGAACGCCACGTCGTCCACGCCAGTCTCGTCCGCCGTGGTGACGCCTCGGCCGTCCGCCCAGCATCCCTGGTGGCCGTCCGGGTAGGCGATTGCCAAGCCCCACTCGTCCGCCTGGTGGTCGAAGGTGGTCCACCGACGCATCATCCAACCGCCCGCGTCGGGGCTGTTGCCGTGCAGCACCAACGCCAGCGCCACCGGTTGCGTCGCCGGCACGTACATCGTGAACGTGCGTTCCCGCCCGTCGATCGTCAGTGCGGTCCGATCGCCATCGCTCGTCATGCCCCTACTCCATCATGTGTGCCCGCTATGCTCCGCACGTGATCACGCCGGGTGGGGCGGCACTGTCGGTCGGCCGGCGCTCCAGGCGGTTCGGCATCATGCCCGAGTCACCGGGCCTCTACCTGCGGCTGAGCGTGCTGGAGAACCTGGAGTGCTTCGCCGAGCTGTACGAGGTGGCCAAGCCGACCGAGCGCATCGACAGTGCCCTGCGGGCGCTGGCGCGGATGTGCTGTCGATCAACAAGTCGCACCATTCGCTGGAAGAAGTCCACCTGAAGCTGATCGGCGACAACCAGTGAACATCAGAGTTGTTGCTGGGCAAGGCGTTGGCCACCCTGCGGCCCGCCGTTGTCGTGGCCTACGCCGTCTTCGGCCTGTTCCTGGCTTTCGTTGCCCTGTTCGCCGCGCCTGGGGTGGCGAGCGCCATCATCCGGGTGCCGGACCTGCTCGCCCAGCTGCTGTACACACCGCCGCTGGCCGGCTGGTCGATCTGGGTCGCCATGGTGATCTCCGCCCGGGCCGGTGACGTCCGGTGGCACAGCAGCTCGCACACTGGCCAGCCTGCCCTCCATCGCGGTGACGACGCTGGTGGCCGGCCGCAGCCGCGTTCGACCGGGAACGGCTGATCAGCCGCACCGCGTGACGGTCAGCGCAGCCAGCCGTAGGCGGTCTGCCGGGAGATGCCGAGTGCCTTCGCCATCGCGCTGATCTCCAGCCCGCTCGCCTTGCCCTCGACCAGCAGTTCCCGCTGTCGGGCGTGCAGTGTGTCGATCTGCTCGGCGACCTCCCGCATCCTGGCCAGCAGGTCTTCCGCCGCTGCGCCCGCACCGGCCCGCGAATGGCCGGCACCGGGCCGGGGGAACGCACGCACCTCGTCGGCGTCCCAGTACTTCGCCGGTCCGTTGCCGGGCAGCGGCTTGGGCGCCTGGCCACGCGACACGTAGCCGAGCCAGGTCGCCGTCCGCACACCCCACGCTGCTGCGCAGTCAGCGCTGGTCCAGGCCTCCGACATGGCCGGTGAGCGTACGCGATCCGGCCGCGTCGGACTCGCCCGGTGAGGAATCACTCGGCCATTCGGAGTAACGACCGCGTCGCTCAGTGCGACAGTCCGAACGCGGAGGACATAACACCTGGTAACTCCGTCAACGCCCGGAGTGTCGATCAACGTCGTCAAGGAGTGAATCGCCTATGCGAACACCATCAGTGCCGCTCTGCTGCAGCAGTCTGGCGGTGGCCACCGTGCTCGGAGCGTTGGCCGCACCGATGGCGCCGGACAAGGCTGCCCTGTTCACGACTGGTGTGGCAGGGCTGATCGGCGTGTGCGCGGCGGTGGGGCGCACGAGACTGCAACACGCGGCGACCACCCTGCGCACGATCATCCGCGACGAGCAGCAGGTCACATCGGACGAGCCGACGCCCTGGGTGGAGCTGACACCGCAGCACCGCACGGTGTCCCTCCAGCCCGACGGCGAGCAGGTGGTCTACCCGGGCTTCACCATCCGATCCGGCATCGGACCAGCGGTAATCGCCCAACGCTGGCTCCCGTACAGCGACAGCAGCACGCACGCCGACGACGAACAACTGATCGCCTGCCTGCGAGCCGCATGGCGATCGTCGGTCAGGCGACCTAGTACCGAACCCCGGTGATGGCGAACCGCTCCACAGCGGCCACGTGCCCACCGGAGGACACGGCGATGGTCAGCACCGAACCGTGGGCGACGGACACGGGGACAGTGGCCGCCCAGGGTGAGTCCTGCCCGCCAGCGGCAATACCGCCGACTCGACCGACCGACGCCGCCCGACCCAATGTCCGCACCCGCACGGTCAACGTCTCGTCCACCCCGGTGATCCGGCCACCTACGGCAACCGGCGACCGCACAGTGGAACCGTAGGACGGCGCGGTCAGCGACAGCGTGGTGTCCCGCGTACCCACCACCTCCCACGGCGCATCGTCCCCGGCGCCGAGCCGAGCCACATGCACCACAGCCGACGTGACCGGCCGACCACCCGGGTCGAGGAAGCCGATGGTCACCCAGTTCTCCCGATCGACCGGATCGGTGTCGATCACCTTGTCGATCATGGTGTAGCCGAGATAGGTCTGCGTGAACGTCAACGCGGTCGTGGCAGCGTCCAGGTGCCATGGGTTGTCGCCGCTCGCCCGGTAGCCCTGCTGCCACGCAGCGGCATCGGCCTGCCCGGCGAACGGCCACAGTGGCTGGAAGTCGAATTCGGCCGGCGGTACCTCCGGCACCGGCCGGGCGACCGTCGCGGCCGCCGAGGGCTGGTGCCGCGGCGCCACTGTCGCGACCTGGCTGTCGCCTCGCGACCGAATCCCCAGCAGCGCACCGGTCGCGGCACCGGCGACGACGACAGCGAGCAGCCCGATCACGAGCATCGTTCGACGCTGTCGAGGTGGTGCGTCGGGTGCGTCTCGGCCGGGCTCGGTGAACATGGTGGCCTCCCAGCCGCAGGATCGACGTAGTACGCCACCACCGACAGGGACTTTGGTCCGCTGCCTGATGGGACCGACGTCATCAGTCTCGACGACTCTCCGCCGCCATTCGAGTGCGCACGGCGACAGCTATTGCGCCGGGACAGGTCACGACCGGGCAGCGGAATTGTCACTGAAAGGCGTCGGCGAGGTAACCCGTAACGCCAGCCGGGACGTCGTTCACAGCATTGTGGCCGGTATTCGAAGAGTGTCAACGAGCGACGTGACCTGCGTTGAACACCGTGGCCAGGAGTCAGGGCCTCGGTTGGCCCAGTTTCGTTCCGTAGTCATGTATCTCCTCCAGTGAAACCGCTGATTAACAAAAGTGAATGGTCAGTTGAATCTTGTGTCGGTATATCGTGACCCGATGGCCGCCGGACAACTGCCGCGCAGGCCAACCGTGGTGTGACCGAGTCGGGAAGGTTGCGAAATGGTCAAAAACAGGGGATTTAGGCTGGCATTACTTGGCGCCGCCGGGGTTTTGGCGCTGGCCGCGTGTGGCAGTAGCAGCAGCAACAACAACCTCAACAAGAACGTCTCCGGTGGCTACGGCAGCATCCCCGCACCGACAAGTCAGCCGACGAGCGGTGGCGTGGTCACCTACGCCGAGCCAGCAGGCGGTGGCCCGACCTTCATCTTCCCGATCACGGACGAGCAGCACGCGACGGTCGCCAACGGCTTCCAGTTCGACGACCTGATGTGGCGACCGCTGTACTGGCCGACCACCGGGGCGTCACCAACGGTCGACTTTTCCCGGAGCCTCGCCGAACCGCCCGCCTTCGCCGACAGCAACAAAACCATCACGATAAAGTTGGACAAGGGCTACAAATGGTCGGACGGCGCGACCGTCAGCGCCAACGACGTCCTGTTCACCATTGCCCTGTCCAAGGCGGCGGTCAAAGAGAATCCCGGCAACCTCTCCGGCTACACACCGGGCGAATTCCCGGACAACATCGTCAGCGCGACGGCGTCCGACCCGCAGACCGTGGTGCTGAAGCTCGACAAGACATTCAACTCGTCGTGGCTGCTGGCCCAGGAACTGGCCACCGCGATCGAGCCGCTGCCGTCGCAGGCGTGGAACATCACCGCCGCCGGTGGCCCGCACATCACCGACTTCAGCAGCCCGGCGAACGCCAAGGCGATCTACGACTTCCTGTTCAAGCAGTCGTCCTCGGTCTCGACCTACGCCACCAACCCGATCTGGCAGGTGGTGGACGGCCCGTTCAAGATCAAGACGTACAACAGCTCGACGGACGCCACCAACCTGGTAGCGAATACGGCCTACACCGGCACCGAGAAGCCGCACATCGCGGAGATCGACGAATTGGCCTACACCTCCACCGAGGCCGAATGGAATGACGTGCTGGCCGGCAAGCTGGACGCGGGCTACGTCGACTTCACCGATCTGCCACAACTGCCCAAGGCGGTCAAGACCGGTCCCGGCTACAACTACTACGGCCTGCCGAGCACCGGTTTCCAGTACATGTACTTCAACTTCAAGGACACCACGAACAACTTCGACAAGATCATCGGCCAGCGCTACGTCCGGCAGGCACTGGCACACCTGCAGAACGAGGAAGCCGTGATCAAGGGCGCGTTCAAGGGCGCCGCGGTACCGGCCTACAGCACGATCGCGTCGCTGCCCAGCAGTCAGTACTCCAAGCTCGCCATCACCACGGCGATCTACCCGTTCGACATCAACGCCGCCAAGCAGCTGATGTCCTCGCACGGCTGGACCGTGCAGAACGGCGCGCTGACCTGCACCAGCCCCGGCACCGGCGCCAAGAACTGTGGTGCCGGCATCCCGCAGGGCCAGAAGTTCTCGTTCAACTTCGACTACGCCAACCAGCCCGCGGCGACCGGCCAACAGGTCGAGGCGCTCGTGTCCGCCGCGAAGCAGCTCGGCATCACGATCACGATCAAGCCGTACACGTTCAACCAGCTCATCACCATCGCTGACACCGTCAACTCGCCGTCGACGGACAACCAGTGGGCGATGGCCGACTTCGGCGGCTTCACCGGGTTCCTCTACCCGACGTCGGACTCGATCTTCAACTCGACCGGTTCGTTCGACTCGGGCGCCTACAACAGCCCGCAGGCCGACGCGCTGATCCACAACTCGGTGTTCGGCACCGACCCGGACGCGCTGGTCAAGGAGTCCAACTTCATCGGCAAGGACCTGCCGGCCATCTTCCAACCCGCCCCGGACCAGATCTGGATCTGGAAGAAGACGTTGCAGGGCCCTGCCAACTCGTTCAGCAGCCTCACCCAGAACTACCTGACCCCTGAGGACTGGTGGCTGACCAGCAAGTAAGCAGAGCGTGTCGTGGGGCC
>DASUJK010000017.1:0-23768 GCA_036279295.1 Pseudonocardiaceae bacterium
GTCGACTACCTGACCGCGTGGCACGACGATCGCAGGCTGTGGTCCGAATTCGTCCTGAGGACCTGGCGGGACATCGAGCATGTGAACGGCGACAGCCGGGTCAGCGCGGCCATCCGGACGCTGAAACTGACCGACTCGCTCGGCTCAGTCGAGTGTCTTGACCAGCACCCGGCAGACGTCCATCGACCCGTTGCCGTTGGTGGTCGATAACGGGCTGCAGGAGATCTCGCCGTGGTCCCACAGCTGGTAGCCGAGCCGGTCGTAGAGCCGGGCCGCGTCCACGTTCGTCACGTCCACCGCCATGGCGACCTGGGTGCGGCCCAGCTTGCGTAATCGGGCCTCGGCGACGGTGATGAGCGTGGTGCCGATGCGCTGGCGCTGGCGGGGACGTAACACCCGTAAGTGACGTAACAGTGGCACTCCTGGCAGGTGCCGGCGGATCTCTGGTTCGTCGGCATCCTCCAGCCACAGGTAGATGGCGCCGACAGGTCTGTCGTGCAGGAACGCGATGAGTAGCTCGCCGCGTTCCGCGTCCTGCCTGCGCAGCCAGTCGGTGTAGTAGGCGGTATCACCAAGAGACCTGGTCAGCGGCTCGAAATCGGCCCTTGCCGCCACTCGGACCAGCAGATCGTCTGTCGTCTTGGCAAACGGTCCCTCATGTCCCATGAAGCCCTCTGGTGGCTGTTGTCTCGATTTCCACCATAGAACCGTTTGCGCCGATGCGGGCCCGGGTAGTCACCGGTCAGCGGACATTGTCGAGCTGCCGCGGAAGGGGATGAGTACCGATGAGTACCGGCGACAAGGTCGACAACAAGGCCGAGGAGCTGAAGGGCAAGGCCAAGGAGGGGGTCGGCAAGGCCACCGACGACCGCGAGCTGGAGACCGAGGGCAAGGTCGACCAGGCGAAAGGGAACCTGAAGCAGGCCGCCGAGAAGGTCAAGGACGCGTTCAAGGGTGACTGAGCCAGTCATGCGGGTATGACCCGGTTGGCCGGCCGCGGAGCGGGCGGTCGACCGACTGGGGGTCGACGGGGTCGAGGGCCACGGATCGTCCTCGGCCCCGTCGCGACGTCCATGATCTCGATGCGAACACGATGCGATGGTCGATACTTGAGCTGTGCCGGGTATCGCGTACCGTTCCGCTCCTCGGTGCACCTTTTGCCCCAGCACAGCGGCAGTTAGGGTCCGATGATGATCAGAGTTGGCGCCGTCGGGCTGATCGGCCTTGCGGGGCTCGCGATCGCGGGCTTGGCGGTGGTCGTCTCGCCGTGGTGGTGGATCCTGGCCGCCGTGCTGCTGGAGATCGCCGCCGTGGGCACGGCCGACCTGCTCCAGCGGCGCCACTCCGTGCTGCGGAACTACCCGATCATCGGCCACTTCCGGTTCCTGCTGGAGAGCATCCGACCGGAGTTGCAGCAGTACTTCGTCGAGCGGAACTTCGACGGCAGGCCCTATGACCGGGACGTGCGCACCATCGTCTACCAGCGGGCCAAGGGCACGGCGGCGGAGGAGCCGTTCGGCACCGAGCAGGACGTGTACGCCGACGGCTACGAGTTCTTCGTCCACTCGATGACGCCGACCCTGACCCCCTATCATCCGCCGACCGTGCGGATCGGCGGACCGGCATGCACCAAGCCGTACGAGATGGCACTGCTGAACGTCTCCGCGATGAGTTTCGGCGCGTTGAGCGCGAACGCGGTGCTGGCGCTGAACTCGGGTGCGCTGCGCGGTGGTTTCGCGCACGACACCGGTGAGGGCGGCCTGTCCGAGTACCACCTGCGGCCCGGCGGCGACCTGGTCTGGGAGATCGGTACCGGCTACTTCGGTTGCCGCACCAAGGATGGCGACTTCGATCCCGCTGAGTTCCAGGCCAAGGCCGGGATGCACAACGTGCGGTGTGTGTCGCTGAAGCTGTCCCAGGGCGCCAAGCCGGGCATCGGCGGTGTGTTGCCCGGCAGCAAGGTGACCCAGGAGATCGCCAGGGTGCGGGACGTCCGGGTCGGCCTGACGGTGACGTCACCGCCGTATCACCGGGTGTTCCGCACGCCGAGGGAACTGGTGCTGTTCATCGGCCGGATGCGTGAGCTGGCCGGTGGCAAACCGGCCGGGTTCAAGCTGTGTGTCGGTTCCCGGCAGCAGTTTCTCGCTGTCTGCAAGGCGATGCTGGCCGAGGACATCACACCGGACTTCATCATCGTGGACGGTGCGGAGGGCGGTACCGGTGCCGCGCCGCTGGAGTTCGCCGACCACATCGGGATGCCGTTGACCGAGGGCCTGATCACGGTGCACAACGCGCTGGTCGGCACCGGGCTGCGGGACCGGATCCGGATCGGCGCCAGCGGCAAGGTGGCCACCGGTGCCGACATCGTCAAACGGCTGATCCAGGGTGCCGACTACACGAACGCCGCACGGGCGATGATGTTCGCGGTGGGCTGCATCCAGGCGCAGCGCTGTCACACCAACAAATGTCCGGTCGGGGTCGCCACGCAGGACGAGCGCCGCGCCAGGGCGTTGGACGTAGCGGACAAATCCGAACGCGTACACCGTTTCCAACGAGCCACGGTGCGGAGTGCGATGCAGATCATGGCCGCCATGGGCGTTGCCGACCCCACCTTGTTGCGGCCCCACATGCTGCGCCGCAGGACCGGCCAGCACGAGGTGCGGTCCTACGCCGAGTTGTACTCGTGGCTGGATTCCGGCCAGCTGCTGGCCGATCCGCCGGAGGACTGGCTGGACGACTGGTCCACCGCCAAGCCGGACAGGTTCGGCGCGTGAGCCCCGCACCAGATGCGCATGATGTTCCGCGCCGCCGCTCAGTGCGTTCGTTCGGCAGACCGCTATCTTTGCTCAACCGAACAGAGCGTTCCAGGGCGGGCCGACCCGATGGACCCGAGCATGAACAGGGCGAGATGACAGCTCAGGACGTCGCGTACCAGGCGTCGCCGCGCGGTGGTGGGTCCGATGGCACCCCTGTCCTGCTGATCGAGGACGACGACGGGGACGCCGTGCTCGTCATCGAACTGCTGCGGGACGCTGCCGCACCGGTGACGATGCGGCGGGCGCGCTCGCTCGGCGAGGCCAAACCGGTGCTGGCGTCGGTGACCTGCGTGCTGTTGGACCTCGGCCTGCCCGACACCACCGGTCTGACCGGCCTGCACTGGCTGAAGGAACACGTGCCGGAGGTGGCCGTCGTCGTGCTCACCGGCCTGGCCGACGAGCACCGGGGCGAGGAGGCCGTCGCCGCGGGCGCCCAGGACTACCTGGTCAAGGGCCAGGTCGACGGCAGGCTGCTGGCCAGGGTGATCCGGTACGCCGTGGAGCGCCGCCGCAGCGAGGAGGTGCAGCGCCAACTGCACCAGGCCCGCATCTACGCCGAGGAGAACACCCGCCTGGAACGTGGCCTGCTGCCATCGCCGCTGGTGTCCGACGCCTGGCTCACTGTGGCCACCAGGTATCGGCCGGGTGGGCAGCGGATGCTGCTCGGCGGCGATTTCTACGACGTCGTCCAGGGATCGGACGGCTGGGTGCACGCCGTCGTCGGCGACGTCTGCGGCCACGGGCCGGACGAGGCGGCGCTGGGCGTGTGTCTGCGGGTGGCGTGGCGCACGATGGTGCTCGCCGGCCGGCCGGTGGCCGAGATCCTGCCGACCCTGCGCCAGGTGTTCGAGCACGAGCGGCACAAGGACGCGCTGTTCGCGACCCTGTGCATGGTCTCGGTGGCCCCGGACCGTACCCACGCCAGGGTGCACCTGGCCGGCCATCCGCCGCCGTTGCTCATCTCCGGTGACCACGTGGTCCAGTTGGCCGCCCCGGTGTGCCCGCCGCTCGGTGTCGGCGACGAGGTGGACTGGCCGGGCAACGACGTCGCGCTCGGCGACCGCTGGTCGGTGCTGATGTACACCGACGGCCTGATCGAGGGCCGCGTCGACATGTCCAGCGAACGGCTGGGCATCGAGCGGCTGATCGACATCCTCACGTCGTTCCTGCACATGACACCGGATTCGGCGGCGGGCACACCGCGCGACGAACGGTTGCTGGACCTGATGATCAACCGGGTCCGCGAGCTGAACGGCGGCGACCTGGACGACGATCTCGCCGTACTGGCCATCGGTGCGTCGCCGTGGACACGCAACACCGTGGACGCGCAGTGAGTGACGACACGATCACCGACGAGAAGCCGGCCGCCACCGAGCAGGTGGTGTCGGTACCCGAGAGTCCGCGACACGATGCGGAGTCGGCGGACGCGGCCAATCGCTGGCCGCTGCGCCGGATCATCTCCGTCGGAGTGCTGGTGGTCGCGCTGGTCTCGGTGGCGGCCGGTGTCGCGGGTGGCATCGCGCTGCACGACCTGTACACCGCGCGCAACCGGGTGATCGACACCGTGGACCCGGCGATCCAACAGGCGCTGCGCATCGATGCCGCCCTGGTCAACCAGGAGTCCGGGGTGCGCGGCTACGCGCTCAGCGCGCAGCTGGACTTCCTGTCGCCCTACACCGAGGGCATCGCCGCCGAGAACGCCGCCGTGGCGAAGCTGCGCGGGCTGGTCAGCAGCCAGTCGGAGGTCCGGCCGGAGCTGGTCGCCGTGCTCCAGCGGACCGACGACTGGCGGACCAGGTACGCGCAGCCGACGATCGCCAAGGTGCGGGCCAGCGACAAGCCCGACGTGACGTCCAACCTGACCGCCGGCAAGACCGCGTTCGACAGCGTGCGGGCCTCGGTGGCAGCCATGCAGGACCGGCTCCAGCAGACCCGGCTGACCGCCGTGGCCACGCTGAGCAACGCGTCGACCGCGCTGGTCGTGATCTGCGTCGGGATCGGCGTCGCGCTGGTGCTGATCGTGCTCGTGCTGGCGTTCGGGCTGCGGGTGGCCGCGATCCAGCCGCTGACCCGGCTGGCCGCCGAGGCGAGATTGGTGTCGGACGGCAACTTCGAGCATGAGGTCGGCCAGAACGGGCCACGTGAGGTCCGCGAGCTCGCGGTGGACGTGGACCGGATGCGGGGCCGGATTCTGCGCGAGTTGTCCGCGGTACGTGCCGCGCACGCCACCCTGGACGCGCGGACGCAGGATCTGCAGCGGTCCAACTCCGAGCTGGAGCAGTTCGCCTACGTGGCCTCGCACGACCTGCAGGAGCCGCTGCGCAAGGTGGCCAGCTTCTGCCAGCTGCTGCAACAGCGTTACGCGGGCCAACTGGACGAGCGGGCCGACCAGTACATCGAGTTCGCGGTGGACGGCGCCAAGCGGATGCAGGTGCTGATCAACGACCTGCTCGCGTTCAGCCGGGTCGGCCGGGTGGTTCGGGACCGGGTGCCGACATCCTGCGAGGCGCTGCTGGCCGAGGCCAAGGTGAACCTGTCCACGATCATCGAGCAGTCCGGTGCCACGATCACCGCCGGCGCGCTGCCGGTCGTGCTGGCCGAGGCGCCGCTGCTCACCGCCGTGTTCCAGAACCTGGTCGGCAACGCCCTGAAGTTCCACGGTGACCAGCCGCCGCGCGTGTCGGTGACCGCGCAGCGCACCGACGGCGACATGTGGCTGTTCTCGGTGTCCGACAACGGCATCGGGATCGCCCCGGAGTACGCGGAGCGCATCTTCGTCATCTTCCAACGACTGCACGGCAAGGAGGTCTACCCGGGCACCGGCATCGGCCTGGCGATGTGTAGGAAGATCATCGAATATCACGGCGGCACCATCTGGCTGGACACCACCGTCGAGACCGGAGCCAGGTTCTGCTTCACACTGCCCGCTCAGGCCCCGCCGCGGCACGAACAGAACGAGGACGACCATGATGATGACTGACACCCCGACACAGGGGGTCGTGATCGACGTGCTGCTGGTCGAGGACGACCAGGGCGACATCCTGATGACCAGGGAGGCGTTCGCCCACCACAAGATCCGCAACGAACTGCACGTGGCCACCGACGGCGAGCAGGCGATGCAGTTCCTGCGCCAGGTGGGGGAGTTCGAGCACGCCCCTCGGCCGGGCCTGATCCTGCTGGACCTGAACCTGCCCCGGCGGGACGGCCGCGAGGTGCTCGCGGAGATCAAGAGCGACCCGGATCTGCGCACCATTCCGGTTGTGGTGCTGACCACGTCCGAGGCCGAGGAAGACATTGTGCGGAGCTATTCGCTGTACGCCAACGCGTATGTCAGCAAGCCGGTGGACTTCAACCGGTTCATCGAGGTGATCGGACAGATCGACGAATTCTTCGTGACAGTCGTCAAACTGCCCCGATGACGAGCGGTACCGGGGCAGTTCGGTGGAGTGATCGGTGAGCCGGTGGTCGGGTCAGTCGACCGGTGCGGGCTCCGGCTCTGGTTCCTCGTCCCGGACGCGCGGGGTGAGCACGCTGATCGCGGTGGTCGGCGCCGTGTGGAAACCGGCGCCGCGCATCAGGCCGACCGGCTGGCCGACCCGAGCGGAACTGACCAGCGAGGGACGCACCTCGCACACCTTGAGCGCGGTCCAGTCCGACCAGTCCGGTACAAGCACGTCCATCGCTGAGAACTCCCCAGAGCACGTTGTGACGAAGGTCGAGTACGAATGTGCCGCGCCGAGTTGAAGCGCGTTCGTAGGCTCCCTGTCGTCCAGCTGAATTCCTTATGTATGCGTGCTCGCGCGCGTACGCCACGGGCGGCGTGTTGCGTGCGACGAAACCGGTTGAGCGCGCCCGAGCGGGCCAGTGGCGTTCGACCGAAAGCACGACTTGTCACATCGGGCATTCCGGGACGCCTCGGCTGGCTCCGGCAGGCGCTGACGAGTGTACGCCTATGCGCCAGCCCCGTGTTGGGGGCGGCCCGATCGGGTGACACGCCGTCGCGAAACCACCATAAACCGGCAGTTCAGGACATCGTGCCGGCAAATTTGTACACCTCAACTGATAAGTCTAGGTTTATTACCTGTGTCCGACGACCCGTTGACCGAGTCCGATCTGCTGCTGGTCTGCTGTGACCTCAGGGTGGCCCTGGGCAGGCTCGTCCGCAGGCTCCGCCAGGGCCACGCGCCCGGCGAGCTGACCCTGTCCGAGATCGCCGTACTGTCCCGGCTGGACAGGGGCGGACCGGCCACGCCGGGTGCACTCGCCGAGGGGGAACGCGTCAGGCCGCAGGCGATGGGGGCCACGCTCGCCGTGCTGGAGCAGCGCGCGCTCGTCAACAGGGCCGCGGATCCCGCCGACGGCCGCAAGGTGCTGATGTCGATCAACACCGACGGCCGGCGGCTGCTGGTGGACCGGCGATCGTTGAACACCCAACGGATGGCGACGGCCCTGACCGAGGGCTTCAGCCAGGAGGAGCAACGTCAGTTGATCACTGTCATCCCGTTGTTGGAGCGCATGGCGGACCTGCTGTGACCGCGGTGGCCGGCCAGCCGCCCGTCGGCGACCGCTACAAGTGGATCGCCTTGTCCAACACCACTCTCGGCGTGCTGATGGCGGCCGTCGACGGCACGATCGTGATCATCTCGCTGCCCGCGATCTTCCGTGGCATCGGACTGGACCCGTTGGCACCGGGCAACATTGGCTATCTACTGTGGATGATCCTTGGCTATCTCCTGGTGTCCGCGGTGCTCGTGGTCGTGCTGGGCAGGCTCGGCGACATGTTCGGCCGGGTGAAGATGTACAATATCGGGTTCGCCATCTTCAGCTTCGCCTCGATACTGCTGTCGGTGGATCCGTTGCACGGCCAGGCGGGCGCGCTGTGGCTGATCGGCTGGCGGGTCGTGCAGGCCTTTGGCGGTGCGATGCTGACGGCGAACTCGGCCGCCATCCTGACCGACGCGTTTCCCGCCGAACAGCGCGGCATGGCCTTGGGCATCAACCAGATCACTGCGCTGGCCGGCCAGTTCCTCGGCCTGCTGGTCGGCGGTCTGCTCGCCGAGATCGACTGGCACGCCGTGTTCTGGGTGAACGTGCCGTTCGGTCTGTTCGGCACGATCTGGTCCTACCGGAAGCTGCGCGAGTTCCGCGCGCCGCGCAAGGCGAAGATCGACTGGATCGGCAATCTGACGTTCACCGCTGGCGCCGGATTGCTGCTCGCCGCGATCACCTACGGCATCCAGCCCTTCGGTGGCGACCCGACCGGCTGGCGCAATCCGTTGGTACTGGGCGGACTTGGCGGCGGTGTGCTGCTGCTGATCGTGTTCTGCATCACAGAGACCAGGGTGGCCGAGCCGATGTTCCGGCTCGGCCTGTTCCGGATCCGGGCATTCGCGGCCGGCAACCTGGCCGCGCTGCTGATCGCGATCTCCCGGGGTGGCCTGCAGTTCATGCTGATCATCTGGCTGCAGGGCATCTGGCTGCCGCTGCGTGGCTACGCGTTCGCCGACACACCGTTGTGGGCCGGGATCTACATGTTGCCGCTGACAGTGGGATTCCTGTTGGCCGGCCCGGTGTGCGGCTACCTGTCCGACCGGTTCGGCGCCCGGCTGTTCGCCACCGGCGGTCTGCTGCTGCTCGTCGCGTCGTTCATCGGTCTGCTGCTCCTGCCGGTGAACTTCAGCTATCCCGCGTTCGCGGCGTTACTGGTGCTCAGCGGAATCGGGCAGGGCATGTTCTCGGCCCCGAACACGTCGGCCATCATGAGCAGCGTGCCGGTTGATCAGCGCGGTGTCGCGTCGGGCATGCGCGCGACGTTCCAGAACTCGGGCACCGCTCTGTCCATCGGTGTGTTCTTCTCGCTGATGATCGCCGGGCTGGCGAGCACGCTGCCGCAGACCCTGACGGCCGGCCTGACCGCGCAGGGAGTGCCGGCAGCGGCGGCGGCCAACCTGGCGCACCTGCCACCGGTGAGCACACTGTTCGCCGCGTTCCTGGGCACCAACCCGATCGGCCACCTGCTGTCCAGCAACGGTGTGCGGCTCACCGGCCAGCACGCCGCGGTGCTCACCGGTGACAAGTTCTTCCCGCAGCTGATCTCCGCGCCCTTCCACCACGGGCTGGTGATCGTGTTCGCGGCGGCAGGCGCGATGGCACTCGTCGCCGCCGTCGCCTCGGCACTGCGGGGCGGCCGCTACTTCCACACCGAGTCCGAGACCCAGATGAGCAGGACCCAGATGAGATCGACAAGGGAGAACGCATGACCGACGACGCGATCCAGGCGCAGACCGTCACGATCACCGGACACGGCGGTGACGAGGTCGAGGCCTACCTCGCGCGTCCCACTTCGGACGCGCCGCGCGGCGGCGTCGTGGTGATCCACCACATGCCCGGCTACGACACCTGGAGCAAGGAGGTCGTGGTCAAGCTCGCAGCCGCCGGCTACGCGGCCATCTGCCCGAACCTGTACTGGCGGGAAGCGCCCGGTGCCAGTTCGGACGACGCGGCGGCGGCCGGTCGGGCCGCCGGTGGCGTGCCGGACGAGCGGCTGGTCGGCGATGTGGACGGCAGTGCCAAGTACCTGAACACGCTGGGCGGCGCCAACGGCAAGATCGGCGTGATCGGCTACTGCTCCGGTGGCCGGCAGTCGTTCCTGTCCGCGTGTTCGCTGCAGCTCGACGCCGCTGTCGACTGCTACGGCGCCTTCGTCGTCAACGAGCCGCCGGCCGGCTACACCATGACGCCGCTGCTGGGCATGGCCGACCAGCTGTCCTGCCCGCTGCTTGGCCTGTTCGGCGCCGACGACTCGTACCCGTCGCCGGAGGAGACCGCGAAGCTGGACGCCGAGCTGACCCGGCTGGGCAAGCCGCACGAGTTCCACACCTACGACGGTGCCGGCCACTCGTTCTTCACCGTCGACCGGCCCGCCTACCGGCCGGAGGCCGCCGTGGACGGCTGGCAGAAGGTCTTCGCGTTCTTCGGTACCCACCTGACCGTCTGAGCAGAAGCCGAGGGAGAGTCGCATGTGCACCTACCTGACCGAGAAGGTCGACATCGACGGCAGCGGCAAGGGCGCTACCGGCTGGTTCGGCCTGAGCAATGCCGCCGTCTACGTCGACCACCCGGTGCACGCGCAGTACGCGCACACCGTGAACATCGACTTCATCAATCCGGAGCGCGGTCCGTCCGCCCGGGTGGCCGTCGAGCTCACCGAGGAGTCGGCGCTGG
This sequence comes from Pseudonocardiaceae bacterium, assembly GCA_036279295.1. GTDB lineage: Bacteria > Actinomycetota > Actinomycetes > Mycobacteriales > Pseudonocardiaceae > DATEPR01. The sequence goes on from DASUJK010000017.1 coordinate 10,041, forward strand.
CCCTGATCGGAGCCATCCAGCGGGCCCTGGCCGCCGCGCCCGCCGGCCTGGCCTCCGAGCACCAGGTGGTGGGTACGCCCTAGGTCACCCCGGCTGGGAGGTTTGTCACCTGGCCCGGCGGGAAACTACACGTCGTAGTGGTACCAATCGTGATTGCGTCGTTTGACGTGGCGTGAGGTTGGCCGAGGACGTAGCAGTGAGGAGCCCCATCGTGACGACCGTCCGCACCTCGCTGCCGGCCGGCACGATGGCGGTTCCGGCCGCCCGTCGGTGTACATCGGACACCATGAACTCCTGGGGCATCGCGGACCGGGCCCGGGAGATCGCCGAGCTGGTGGTCTCCGAACTGGTCGGCAACGCGGTGGAGCACGGCGGCGGGGTGGCCGAGTTCGCGCTGACACTGCACGACGACACGGTCCGGGTGGAGGTCGTCGATCACAACGCGGACCTGCCCGTGCCGTCGCACCCGGATCCCTTCGAGGCCCGACACCGGGGGCTGCTCATCGTGGCGGCGCTGAGCACCAGGTGGGGCAGTGCGCACGTGGGCACCGGCAAGTCGGTGTGGGCGGAACTGCCCAACGCCGGGACGGCGGACGACGACCCGACACGGTCGCTGGCCGAGGATGATCGCTCGTTGAGCGGCTGACCCCCGTCCGACCCGTCGATAGAGTCGGCTACGGTGCTGGCCAGCGTGGACGCCATGCGCACTCGCGTGTGGTTGACGAAACGTCGGACCGGGTACTGCACCTCTCGGGGTGCACGACTGAAACGTGCCGGATGCCACCCTGGAGGAACGATGCTTGAGCTCGACTGGGCACGGGAGAACGACGTGGTCGTCCTCTCCGCGTCCGGTGATGTCGACCTGCACACTGCCGGCCAGTTGCGGGACGCGGTGGTGAACGCCGTCGGTGGTGAAGGTGGCGCGGCCCCCCGTCAGGTCGACGTCGACCTGGGCGGTGTGCCGTTTCTCAATTCCAGCGGGCTCGGCGCGCTGCTGGCCGGTGTCCAGGAGGCCAACCGGCTGGGCATCGTGTTCCGGGTGCTGAACCTGCAACCCGCGGTGCGCAGGGTCGTCGAGATGATGGGTCTGGCCGACGTGTTGGACGTGCACGGATGAGTGATCTCGGTAACGCACGGACCGAACACGGGACATCAGGTGGGGAAGTGGGCGAGTTGGCCGTCATCGAGATCAGGCTGACAGCCGGCTCGGAGTACCTGTCCACCGTGCGCGCGGTCGCCGCCGACCTGGCCCTGCAGCAGGACATGACGCTGGACGAGGTGGACGACCTGCGGCTGGCCGTCGACGAGGCGTGTTCGATGCTCGTGCCGCTTGCCGTGCCCGGTGCCATCCTGAGCTGCCGGTTCAGCCTGGCCACCGACGAGATCAGGGTGCACTGCTCGGTGCCAAGCCACGACGGCGGCACGCCGCCGACGGACGGCTTCCCGTGGCAGGTGCTGATCACCCTGACCGACGACGCCCGCTGCGACGTCGAGCGGGACGGCGGTACCGACATGGCCTGGATCGAACTGGTCAAGCGGAAAGTCGTCGGGGCGTGACGGCTGGGCAGCGCCGCGAACCCGCCAGATCCGACTCCCGCGGCGGCTACGACCATCTCGCACCACTGTTCGTCGAATTCCGCTCGCTCGACGAGGACGACCCCCGCCGGGTGGAATTGCGTGAACGGCTGGTGACCGAGCACCTGCCGGTCGCCGAGAACATCGCGCGGCGCTACCGCAATCGTGGTGTGCCGCACCAGGATCTGGCCCAGGTGGCCGCTGTCGGCCTGATGCACGCCATCGACCGGTTCGACCCGGACCGGGGTGCCGACTTCATGTCCTTCGCGGTGCCCACCATGGTCGGCGAGGTACGCCGGCACTTCCGCGACTCGTCCTGGCTGGTGCACGTGCCGCGCCCGCTGAAGGAGCGGCACGCCTCGATCTCCACGGCAGCCGCCGACCTGACCGCGGAACTGGGCCGGTCGCCGACACCGAGCGAACTGGCCGGGCGGCTGGGCATTCCGAAGCAGGAGGTCATCGAGAGCCTGCTGGTGGCCGGTGCGCAGCGCGGCACGTCCCTGGACGAGCCGTCGCACGACGACGGCACGGCATCGGTCGTGGACCGGCTCGGTGGTGAGGACAAGGGGCTCGCCGAGGCGGAGAACCGGATGGCGTTGCGCCCGCTGCTGGCCGGCCTGCCGGAGCGCGAGCGCACGGTGATCGTGCTCCGGTTCTTCCACAACATGACCCAGAGCGAGATAGCGGGACGCCTCGGCATCTCCCAGATGCACGTGTCCCGCCTGCTCGCCCGCACACTGGCCCAGTTACGCAGGGGCCTGCTCACGGAGAACTGAGACAGCCGGCCGCCGCGGCGGCCGGCTGCCAGGGCGTGCCGGCCCGCGTCCCGCGGTTGCCACAGAACAGGGCGCCCGGCTGTCAGGGCGTGTTTCACAAGTCCGCTTTCCGACTGCGCGACGCTCGCTCGGAGAAGACTCATGGAACACGCCCCGGCGCTCAGCCGGCCTGCGTCCCGCAGTTGCCACAGAACCGGGCGCCCGGCTGGAGTTCGGTGCCGCAGTTCGTGCAGTGCACGTTGGGCTGTGCCATCGGCTGGCCACAACTCATGCAGAATTTCGCGCCATCCGGGTTCGACGTCTGACAGGCCGCACAGGCGGTCCCGGCCGGCGCGGGCTGACCACCCTGGGGCAGCGCGTTCGGCGTGCCGGCCGGCGGCGGACCGGCGTAGCCACCCTGGCCGCCGCCTGCGAAACCGCTGGGCGGCGGTGCGGCCGGGACACCCGGCTGGGCCACTGCCGCGTTGCCCATGCCGAGGCCCGCGGCCAGGAACGCGCCACCGGTGGCACCCTCACCCTTGGCCATGCCCTGGCCCGCGCCCAGCGCCATCTCGCCCTGCGCGTACTGGTTGAAGCTGCCGGCCAGCCTGGAGTAGCTGGTGTCCTTGGCCAGTGTCTTGAGTTGGGTAGCGTCCTCAGGGGACAGATTGATGTCGAAGTTGCCCATCCTGGTCAGCGCGACACCGTAGCCGGCCAGCTGTTCGTTGGCCTTCATGACGACCGTCTGCTCGATCTCCGGCGTGTAGGCCGACAACCCCAGGATCGGCCAGCTGTTGCGGACGATCTGGTTGGTGATGTCGGCACGCATCACCTTCAGCAACTGGTCGCTCACCCAGCTGGACACGCGGTCGTTGTCGGTGACGTCGACCGTGGAGAGCAGGTTGGTGATCAGCCGGATCGGGTCCACGACGCGCAGCGCGTAGTCGCCGAACACCCGCAGGGTCACGATCAGGCCGGTCTGCCGGTCCTGCACGTCGTCGATGCGGCCGCCGAACGTGAAACCGGTGAACTCCCGGCTCCCGACGAAGTACAGCTCGGCCCGGTAGGCGTTGCCCCCGGTGGCCATGTCGATGAGCGCACCGAGGCCGGGCAGTTCGTTGGCATCGATCTGGTGTCGGCCAGGACCCATGGTCTGCACGACCTGGCCGGTGTTGACGAACAGCGCCACCTCGTCGGCGTTGACGATGGCCCTGGTGTACCGCCGGATGTTCACATCTGGCCATTTGTAGACCAGTTGTCCTTTTCGGTCATCAGGAACCGCGATGAATTCGCGACTGAAGAGTGCCACCGTTGCCTCCACGCCCGCCCGTTTGCTGTGACCTTACCGAAGCCGCTCGCGTCGTATGACAAAGTCCGCACCAGGGCGAGTCGGCGCTGCTAGCTTCTACATGATCCAATCTGGCCGGTTGGGGCCGGCTCCCGGGGTGAACGGAGAACGTTGTGGACCGGATCGAGTGTCAATGGTGTCGTGGCCAGAACCCGCCTGGCAACACCAGCTGTATTACCTGTGGTGCGCCGCTCGATGAGCGCAACCGCGTCTCCGACTCCGGCTGGCGGGAAGCGCCCCGCCTGCGGGACATGACCGAGTTCCGGTTCGGTGCCAGCACGTGCCAGGTCGAGGGGGAACTGGTGCCGGTGGCCGAGGTCAACCTCGGTCAGGGTGAGGCGGTGTTCTTCGAGCACCACGTGATGCTGTGGAAGGACGAGCACACCCCGATCTCGGCGCTGAACACCGGCGGCGGCTTCAAGCGTGTGCTCGGCGGTATGCCGTTCGTGGTCACCGTGGCCCAGGGGCCGGGCCGGGTCGCGTTCTCCCGGGATTCGCCGGGTGAACTCGTGGTGCTGCCGCTGCACCCCGGGATGGAGCTGGACGTCCGAGAACACGCGTTCCTCGTCGCGTCCGCGAGCATCAACTACTCGTTCGTCCGGATCAAGGGACTGGCGAACGTGCTGCACGGGGGCGGCGGCATGTTCATGGACCGGTTCGTCACCGCGGGTACGCCGGGCCTGCTCATGTTGCACGGCTATGGAAACGTGTTCGAGCGCATGCTCGGGCCGGGGGAGAAGATCCTCGTCGAGCCTGGCGGGTTCCTGTACAAGGACTCCACCGTGCAGATGCAGGCGGTCCAGCAGAAGCTGCGCACCGGCCTGATGCGGCACGGCATGTACCTGGCCGAGATGACCGGCCCCGGTCGCGTCGGCATCCAGTCGATGTACGTCCACCACCACTCGGAGTGAGGCGGCCGCGATGACTGGAGCCACCGCATACGTCTGCCGCTACTGCCGGCAGCACAGTGACCCGACCGCCCCTGCCTGCCCGCGCTGCGGCGCGCCGACGGACGTCCGGGCACACGTCAGCGCGTCCGGCTGGCAGAAGCAACCGGCCGTCAAGGACATGGCCAAGATCCAGTTCGGCCAGTCCACACTGCAGATCGAGGGCAGCTACGTGCCGGTCGCGGACTTCGCGCTGACGGGCGAGGACTACATCTACTTCTCCCACCATTCCCTGCTGTGGACCGACCCGGACGCGCAGCTGACCAACATGAGCCTGGCCGGCGGCTGGAACCGGATGATGTCCGGCATGCCGCTGATCATGGTGGAGGGCAGGGGACCGGGCCACATCGCGTTGTCCGACAACCATGCCGGCGACGTCGTCGTGCTGCCCATGGAGCACGGCCAGCAGATGTGGGTGCGGGAACACCGGTTCCTGGCAGCCACCGGCAACGTGCACTACACGTGGGAACGCTCGCCGGTCTGGTTCGTCACCGGCACCGGCGACGAACGCGAAACCCATTACCCGATGGGGATGTACGGCGACATCTTCGGCGCCCGGAACGCGCCGGGCCTGCTGTTGCTGCACTCGCCGGGCAACACGTTCGTGCGTGACCTGCAGCATGGCGAGAGCATGCTCGTGCAGCCCAGTGCGCTGCTGTACCGGGATCTGTCGGTCAACATGCACCTGCACCTGGAGTACCCGCACTCGCAGGGCCTGTTCTCCTGGCGCCGGTACAGCTATCGCAGTCTGTGGCTGCGGCTGGTCGGCCCCGGCCGGGTGGCAGTGCAGTCGGTCTATCAGCGGCCGGAGAACTCCGAGCCGATCACGTCGCATTCCTATGCGACGTCTCGGAGTTGGTGACGGCGTCGGTTTCGTGGCGAAGCTCGCCGGCCAGGGCGATCACCTGGCCGGCGGCCAACTCGTCACTCGCCCAGCCGGTGACCACCTTGGCCACCTGGGCCTCGGCCAGCTCGGCCCGTTCGGTCGCGGCCCGTTGCGCCAGCACGGTTTCCAGCGCCCGCAGGCGATCCGAGTAGACCGTCAGCGATGCGACCCGGTCGATCAGCGCGGCCCAGCTGCGCGCCAGCACCGCGTCGTGCCGCTCGTCGGCCGGTAGGCCTGCGACGGTGAGTTGGTGGCGCAGCTCGGCCAGTTCGTACGCCTGTCGGTCCACGTCGTTCAGTTCGGTCAGCAGGTCCAGCCGGATCCGGTGCTCGTCCAGGTACGGCGACTGCCACGTGGCGCTGCCCGCGATGCGTTCGACGATCTCGACCATGACGAAGACGAGCGCGCGTTCCTGGGTCTGGCCGTGCACCGCGAGCCAGGCCGGATGGGACCGCCACACTCTGGCGTCGTGCCACGTGTCCCGCTCCGGCGCGGTCAGCCGCTGACCGGCGTGGTGCTTGGCCAGCAACGCGTACATCGGGCGCATCGGCCAGTCGGTGTACACGTCCGGGGGGCGCAGCGAGAGGCCGCCGCCGGCCAGTGCCCACCGCACAGCCACCAGCACGGCGTCCCTGGCCGCAGCCAGGTCGGCGTCGCCGATCCCGTCCATGACCATCATGCTAAGGCAATAGTGGCAAGTGTTGGAAAGTAACGAGCTCTGGTCCGATTCACGCCAAAGTGTTACACCGTAGTGGGTACCTCGACCGATCGCGGTACCGTGCGCGGAGGAGGCCCGAGGACATCATGATGAACGTAGCGCGCAGGCTCCGCTGGGCAGGCGCCACAGCTGCCGCGGTGTTGGCGGTGGCACCTGCGCTGCTGGGCAGTTCGACGCCGACCGGTGTGGGGGTGCACGGCCACCCGCCGTTCGTCGGCGTCACGGTGGGCGTCAGTTTACTGACCCCGCAGCAGCTGGCCGGCCAGCGAATCATCTACTCCTACACGGGGCTCACCCCGCCCGCGACCCTGATCCAGCGCATCAAGGCCGGTCAGGCGGCCGGGGTCATCTTCTTCGGGGACAACATCTCCAGCACCAGCCAGATCGCCTCGGTGGTCGCCCAGCTGCGCGCGGCCAACGCCCAGAGCCCGGTGAAGGCGCCGCTGCTGCTGATGACCGACCAGGAGGGTGGCGAGGTCCGTCGGCTGCCCGGCGCGCCCGCGCTGTCCGAGAAGCAGATCGGCGAGGCTGCCGACCCGGTCACGGCGGCCAGCCAGGCCGGTACCGGAGCAGGCCAGAACCTGGCCGGTGTCGGGATGAACGTGAACCTCGCGCCGGTGCTGGACGTGTTCCGTCAGCCGGGTGATTTCGACGACCAGTTCCAGCGTTCCTACAGCTCGAACCCGGCCACCGCGGCCAGCCTGGGCGCCGCGTTCGTCACCGCGCAGCAGCAGGTCGGCCCGGCGGCCACGGTCAAGCATTTCCCCGGTCTCGGTGCTGCGGCCGCGACGCAGAACACCGACGAAGGCCCGGTGACGCTGAACGTGTCCCTGGCGGAACTGCGGGCGGACGACGAACTGCCCTACCCGGCAGCGATCTCGGCGGGCGTGAAGCTGGTCATGCTGTCCTGGGCTGTCTACCCGGCACTGGACGCGAGCCACCCGGCCGGCCTGTCGTCGACGGTGGTCGGTGAGCTGCGCAACCGGCTCGGCTACAAGGGCGTGACCATCACGGACGCGCTGGAAGCGGGCGCGCTCAAGGCCTTCGGCACCGACAAACAGCGCGGCGTGGCGGCCGCGGTGGCCGGCATGGACCTGATCCTGTGCTCGGGCGGCACGGTGACCCAGGGCGATGACGTCGATGCCGCGTTGGCGGCCGCGCTGCGGTCCGGCCAGATCAGCCGGGCAACGTTCGACGCGTCGGTGAACCGGGTGGCGGCGCTGCGGACCGGTCTGCACTAGTGCTGGATCAGGCCGCCCACCGGGACGGCGGGAACGTGACCGGTGGGTGGCGTGGTCCGCGCCAGGGCGATGCCGATGTCGACCAGTGCCGAGCGGCGCAGGCCGGCCACGTCCTGGAGCGGTGTCCACACCGATTCGGCGATCGCGCCGTTGGGTTCCGGCCGCAGGTGGCCGCCGGTGATCCGGACCCGGTAGCACACGCCGACGTTCTGGTGCTCGGACCGGCCGGCCAGCCGCTCGCCGGCCGGGATCACCCTGGAGTCCACACCCAGCAGGCGTTCGACCACCGCGTCGCAGCCGGTCTCCTCGGCGACCTCTCGGACCACGGCGTCGAACGGGTCCTCGCCGCGCTCCACCCGGCCGCCCGGCAGCGTCCACGTCGACTCGCCCGTCGGCGCCACGTACCTGGCCAGCAGCACCTGCCCGTCGCGGACGCACACCGCGTACGCCGCCAGCCGGGCTCAGCGGCCGGTGCAGTGCACGACCGGCGTGGCCGGGGTACCGCTGGTCAGACCGCCGTTGAAGCCGAACATCGTCGACCCGTCCAGCGAGACCGAGCCGTTGTAGGGTGCGTTGGCCACCGTCGCCGCCGAGCCCTGCTGGGACAGTTGGCCGTTCCAGGTGCCGGTGATCGTCTGCCCGGTGGGCAGCTCCAGTGTCACGCTCCAGCCGTCCAGTGCGACCCGACCCGCGTTGGTCACCGTGACCGACGCCTGGTAGCCGCCCGGCCACGAGTTGACCAGCGTGTAGTCGGCCACGCAGCTGACATTCGTGGTGACCGGTGCCGGGATGCCCCTGGTGTGCGCGGTCGGCGGGCTCGCCGCGCTGACCGAGCCGTGCTGGCCGCCGATCAGCACCCCGGCGATCACCCCGGCCGCGACCAGCCCGACCGCCCCCAGCGCGGCCACCAGCGTCCGTCGCGCAATGACGACACCCTCCGCAGACAGGTGCAACGTGGGCGTCGGCGGCACGACCGGCCTGCCATCGGCGACAGCACGCAACGCATCGGCGGCAGCTGCCATCGTGGGCCGCTCGGCCGGGTCACGGCGCAGCAGCCAGAGCAGCACCGGACCCAACGGGCCGGCCAACGTCGGTTCCGGCACCTGCCCATCAGCCACCGCCTTGAGCAGCAGAATGGTGTTCTCGCCGTACCCGAACGGCGGGTCGCCCTCGACGGCCGCGTACAGCGTGGCACCCAGCGAGAACACGTCGGACGCGAAGTCCGCACCGGCGCCGGCAGCGACCTCCGGCGCCAGGTACGCGGGCGTGCCCACCACGATGCCCGGCCCGGTCACCGAGCCGTCGCCGACCGCCCGGGAGATGCCGAAGTCGGTGATCCTGGCGGCACCGTCGTCGCCGAGCAACACGTTGTCCGGCTTGACATCCCGGTGCACGATGCCGGCCTCGTGGGCCGCGGCCAACGCCGACGCCACCTGCTCGCCGATCCTGGCCACCTCGACCGGCGGCAGCGTGCCATGTTCGGCCAGCACCGACGCCAGGCCACGCGCCGGCACGTACTCCAGCACCAGGCACGGCTGCCCGTCGTGCTCGACGACGTCGTGCACGGCGACCGCGTGCGGGTGCTGCAACCGGGCGGCGTTCCTGGCCTCCCGCATGGCCCGCTCACCGCTCTGCTTGGCCGCGGCGCCGGGCAGCAGTTGCTTCACCGCGACGGTCCGGTCCAGCCGCTCGTCGTGCGCCCGCCAGACCTCACCCATCGCACCGCCGCCGAGTCGCTCGATCAGGCGATACCGTCCCGCGATCAGACTGTCTGCGTCGGTCACCGCACCCTCCAGCGCCGTTCTCCCGTAACCATTCTAGGAGTGCCCAGCCGGCGACGTGCGGTTACGGTGGCTACATGACCCGAGCGCTCGCCCCAGCTCCGTCCGACAGCGGGTTGCGACCCGTCAGCGGCAACTTCGGTGTACCCGGTCTCGGCTACGGCCGGCAGTACATCAAGGGCCCGCTCGCGTTGTGGCGCAAGCGGTACGAGCAGCTCGGGCCGGTATCCTGGTTCGGCGCGTTCGGCATGCGCAACGTCGTCCTGCTCGGACCCGACGCGTGCGCCACGGCACTGGTCAACGCGGACAAGGCGTTCGCCAACGGGCCGGGCTGGAGCACGTTCATCGGGCCGTTCTTCGAACGCGGCCTGATGCTGCTGGACGGCGAGGAACACCACCGGCACCGACGCATCATGCAGGAGGCGTTCACCGCACAGCGGCTGGCCCGCTACGTCGACGCGCTGCACCCGGCGATCGCGGCCGGCCTGGCCGGGTGGACGCCGAGCCAGGACTTCCGCGCCTATCCGGCCGTCAAGTCGCTCACCCTGGACCTGGCCATCGGCATCTTCATGGGCGGCACCGAGGGTGCCGATCCGGCCCGGATGGCCGAGGTGAACAGGGCGTTCATCGCCTGTGTGCAGGCCGGTACGTCGTTCGTGCGGCTGCCCGTGCCGGGCGGCCGCTGGCGACGCGGCCTGGTCGGCCGCAAGCTCCTGGAGCAGTTCCTGCGGGCCTACCTGCCGGCCCGGCGAGCTGGTTGCGACGACGACCTGTTCTCGGTGCTGTGCCACATCGAGGCCGACGACGGCAGCCGGTTCACCGACACCGACGTGATCAACCACATGATCTTCCTGCTGATGGCGGCACACGACACGTCCACCATCACGATCTCCACCATGCTCGGCTACCTCGGCCAGCACCCGGAGTGGCGCGAGCGGTGCCGGGCCGAGTCGCACGGCTTGGCCACCACGACGCCGACGCTGGCTCAGCTCGGTGAGCTGCACACGCTCGACCTGGTGATCAAGGAGTGCCAGCGCCTGGTCACACCGGTGCCCAGCCTGGCTCGGGGCACGGTCGCCGACACCGAGGTGCTCGGCCACTTCCTGCCGAAGGGCTCGCTGGTCTCGGTGACACCGCACTTCACGCACCACATGCCGGACCTGTGGCCCGATCCCGAGCGGTTCGACCCCGGCCGGTTCGCCGACGACCGGCGCGAGGACAAGGTGCACCGGTACGCGTGGGAGCCGTTCGGCGGCGGTGCGCACAAGTGCATCGGGATGTACTTCTCGAACGCCGAGGTGAAGGCCGTCATGCACCAGCTGCTGCTGCGCTACGACTGGCACGTCGACCCGGCCTACGTGACACCGCTGGACTTCACGTCGCTGCCGTTCCCGTCCGACGGCCAGCCGATCGACCTGCGCCCGCTGGCTGCGTAGAGCGCTGGGTCTGCTGGTTGCTTTGGCGCGGTTGGGTTGCCGTTGCGAGTGGTTTCGGGTTGGTCTGCCCCGCTCCCTCGCGTTCGGTGCCGGCCTGGGCGAGGGAGCCGGGAGATGTGGATCATGTTGTGCCCCAAGGGTTCTGTCTGGCTGATGTTCTGTTTCCGTAGTGTTCGCCTGGGACTGGGCACATGCGTGGAAGGTGAGTCCGGGTCGCTACACCTCCTGCGCTCGCTCGTCCTCAGCCGCCCGATATCGAACGATTCAGGACGAGTGAGCGGAGGACAGGCCAACCCGAAACCAATGCCAAGGGCACACCGGAGCGCGAACCCCGGCGTGCCCTTGACCGACGACCTCAACTACATGGCCGATACACGCCCGACCTCAGCTACATGCCGTCCCGTTCACCGAGAACGCCGTCGGTGCCGCGTCGTTGCTCGTCCAGGTGGCCTGGAAGCCCCACGACGTGCTGCCACCGGGTGCGATCGTCGCGTTGTAGCCCGCGTCGACCGCGCTCACCTGTTTGCCGGTCTGGGTGACCGTCGCGTTCCACGCGCTGGACACCTGGGTGTCACCGGGGAACGTGAACTTCGTCGTCCAGCCGTTCACCGGTGTGGTGCCGGTGTTGGTCACCGTGAGGTTCGCGATCAGGCCACCCGCCCACTCCGTCGTCTTGGCGTAGTCGACATGGCATGCCGCGCCAGCCGTCGGCGGAGCCGCCGTGGTGGTGGTGACCGGTGGGGGAGCGACCGTCGTGGTCACCGGTGGTGCCGCTGTCGTGGTCGACGGCGGTGCGGTGACCGTGCCGGTCAAGTCGCCGTAGACGATGCCCCGGCCGTTGGTGCCCAGGTAGACCCGGCCGTAGATCCGGGGGTCACCGGTGATGGCCTGCCCGATGTTGCCGTACTGGTGCTGGTCGTCGTTGAGCCGGACCCACGTGGCGCCCTCGTCGTCGGACCGGAACACGCCGGCGACCCGGGCCACCGTCGCGATGGCGTACAGCGCAGGATAGGTCGCACCGGGTGCCGCCCTGCCGAAGCCGATGTTCAGTGCGGAATCCACAGTGGACACCTCGGTGAACGAGGTGCCGCTGTTGGTGGAGTGCCACAGCCCGGCCGTCGCACCCGGGCCACCGGCCACCCAGATGTCACCCTCGTGGCCTGCGACCGCCTTGACGAACACCGAGCCGGACGTCGGCAGCCCGGTCGCCGCCGTCGCGGTGAACGCGGCACCGCTGTTCGTGCTGACGTAGAACTTGCCGGCTGACAGTCCGTAGAACTTCTTGGGATTCACCCGGTCCGACGCGACAACAGCGCCCTGCGGGATGCCGGTGGCCGCGGTCCACGAGCCGCCGAAACTGGTCGAGAAGTAGACCCCGGTGCCTGCCGGGCTCCACACCGTCGAGCTGCCGTCGGCCGCGATCACGGCCGAGCCGCCACCGGTCACGCCCGGCGGTTCCTGGCCCTGGAACCAGTCGGTGCCGCCGTCGGTGGAGAACCCGATCCGGTTCACGTTCGGGTTGGCCGACTTGTCGATCTCGCCGGTCCGCACGATGTCGGCCGGGGTCAGCTCGGCGTAGTCCAGACTGTCCCCGCTGCTCAGGTTCGGCGCCAGGTACATCTCCGACGGCACCGCGTTGATGTTGGTGTGGGTGAAGCCGTCGATGTCACTGAGCGCGGACAGCAGCGGTGCGCCCACCGGTGGGCTGATCAGCGCGTTGACCGCCGTCTCCTCCAGCCCGCTGACGAACGGCTTGATGGCGATCGTGCCGCCGGTGTCCCAGTTGGTCAGGTTCGTGGTGCCGTACAGGGTTGCGCCGGTGCCGTAGAACATCCGGTTGGAGTTGAACGGGTCGATCGCCAGCGCCTCGGTCATCCAGCCCAGCTCCGGGCTGGGCACCGGCGCCACCGGTGCCGTGTTGCCGAAGTTCAGCCACGGCTCCGACGTGGTGTCCAGCGTGTAGCTCAGGCTGCGGTCGGGATAGCTGGTGAAGTTCCACAGCTGTTTCCAGGTGGCACCGCTGTCGGTGCTGCGGAAGATGAACGTGTCCGGCCACCACGAGCTGTACCCGGTGACCATCACCGTCCCCGGATGCTCGGGATCGAGGGCGAGTCCGCTGTAGCCGTAGTAGTCGTTGGCGGTGTCCGACGAGGGATGCGGGCTGATCTGCGTCCACACACCGGTCTTGATCGCGTACTTCCACACGTCCCCGGACGAGCCGTCGTACGGGCCGCCCTTGTCACTGGTGGCGATGTACAGCACGTCGTTCACCGGGTCGATGACACCCTTGTGGGCCATGAAACCCGTTGGCTGGCCTGCTATCCGCGACCAGGTGACACCGCCGTCGGTGCTGCGGTAGACGGTGTTCTGCAGGTCGGCGACGCCGACGTAGATGCCCTTCGTCGGGCTGCCGGCCGTGCCGGTGCCCTGGTCGAACGCCACCCACGTGACACCCTGGTTGTCACTGGCCAGGCCGCTGGTGTCGGTCGGATCCTGCACGTAGTCGCCGACGTTGGGGAAACTGGTCACCTTCGACCACGTGACACCGCTGTCCGTGCTGCGCCACAGGCCGTTGCCGCTCGGCGCGCCGAGATACAGGACGTTGTCGTCGTTCGGGTCGATGGCCAGCCGCTCGCCCATGCCCCGGCCCGGCATGTTGCCGCCCAGCTTGAACGGCAGCTTCGTGGTCTGCCACGTGTTGCCCTGGTCGGCCGACCGCAGGATGGCGCCGTCGTTGGGGTCGAAGCTGTTGGTGTACATGCCGACGGCGGCGAACAACTTGTTGGTGTTGACCGGGTCGGTGGCCAGGCCGACCACCCCGTTGTAGCCCCAGTTGCTCTGGCCGACCCAGTCCAGCAGCGGAGTCCAGCTGCTGGTGGTCTGGTTCCACCGGTAGGCGCCGCCGATGTCGGTGCGCGCGAAGACGAGGTTCGGTTGGGTCTGGTTGAAGATGATGCCGGGAATGAACCCGCCGCCACCGATGGCGACGTTCTGCCACGTGTAGGTACCCGCTGTCGTTGCCGCTCCGGCCGGTGTCGTCG